>NZ_JAQZAA010000115.1:122959-286769 GCF_028640875.1 Pseudomonas sp. SBT1-2
GGCTTGCCCGCGATGCTTCTCCCGCTATCCGCCTTTAGAACATCGGCCGGGCCGCCGCCACGGCCACCAGCAACAAGCCAATGATCAGATTGATCCCCACCAATTTCCGAATATTGCCCAGGGTCGTGGCCCCCGCCGGCCAGTCCTCGGCCGCCACCGCCTGGCGCAGCGCTGGCAGCTGCAACGACTGGATCCGGATAAACAGCGCGGTCATCACCACATACAGGCCCATCATCACCTGCACATAGCGCGGCGCGGTCTCGAAGCCGCTGAACCGCAGGTGGATCAGGCCGACACCACTGATCGGCAACAGCACCACCGCGACCCAGACCCAGACGAAAAACCGTGGGAACACTTCTGCCCACAGCTTCAACCGCGCCGGCCCCTCAAGGGCGGCCACCGCCGCGGGACGCAACACCATCCAGGCGAAAAACATGCCACCGACCCAGACCAGGGCGGCCAGGACATGCAGGGTGTAGGCAAGGGCAAAGGCTGTCATTCGGGTACTCCGTTCTGCGCGGGATGAATTAGCGGGGTATGATAGCGGCCGATCCGAACCACTGAAAATTTATCCAGCGTTTCTCGCGCCCGAAGAATCATGATCAGCAACGAACTCAAAACCACGATCCAGGGCGCCTACTCGCGTTTTCTCGAAGCCAAGAGCCTGAAACCGCGTTACGGCCAGCGCCTGATGATCGCCGAAGTGGCCAAGGTCCTGGGCGATGTCGACACCGACGACGAAGGCCGGCGTTCCGGCGACCCGGCCGTGGTGGCCGTGGAAGCCGGCACCGGTACCGGCAAGACCGTGGCCTACAGCCTGGCGGCGATCCCGACCGCCAAGGCCGCCGGCAAGCGCCTGGTGATCGCCACCGCCACCGTCGCCCTGCAGGAGCAGATCGTCTACAAGGATCTGCCCGACCTGATGCGCAACAGCGGGCTGAACTTCACCTTCTCCCTGGCCAAGGGCCGTGGTCGCTACATGTGCCTGTCCAAGCTCGACATGCTGCTGCAGGAAGGCCACGCGCAAACCGCCACCGCCCAGCTGTTCGAAGAAGAAGGCTTCAAGATCGAGGTCGACGAGGCCAGTCAGAAGCTGTTCACCAGCATGATCGAGAAGCTCGCCGGCAATAAATGGGACGGTGACCGCGACAGCTGGCCCACCGCCCTGGAAGACGCCGATTGGGCGCGCTTGACCACCGATCACAGCCAGTGCACCAACCGCCATTGCCCGAACTTCGGCCAGTGCGCCTTCTACAAGGCCCGCGAAGGCATGGGCAAGGTCGACGTGATCGTCACCAACCACGACATGGTCCTGGCCGACCTGGCCCTGGGTGGTGGCGCCGTATTGCCGGACCCGCGCGACACCCTCTATGTGTTCGACGAAGGCCACCACCTGCCGGACAAGGCCATCGGCCACTTCGCCCACTACACCCGCCTGCGTTCCACCGCCGACTGGCTGGAACAGACCGCCAAGAACCTCACCAAGCTGCTGGCCCAGCACCCGCTGCCGGGCGACCTGGGCAAGCTGATCGAGCAGGTGCCGGAGCTGGCGCGGGAGATCAAGACCCAGCAGCAGTTCATGTTCACCGCCTGCGAGCAACTGGCCGACTTCAAGACCGGCGAAGACATGGAAGGCCGCGAGCGGCCGCGCCATCGTTTCGTCGGCGGGCTGATCCCCGACCATATGCGGGAAATGGGCATCGAACTGAAGAAAGGCTTCTCGCGCCTGACCGACCTGTTCACCCGCCTGACCGACTTGCTCAAGGAAGGCATGGACGGCGAGGTCAACATCGGCATCGCCAGCAACCAGGCCGAGGAGTGGTACCCACTGTTCGGCAGCCTGTTGTCCCGCGCCTCGGGCAACTGGGAGCTGTGGACCGCCTTCACCACCGACGACCCGGAAGACAACCCACCGATGGCGCGCTGGCTGACCCTGGCGGAAAGCGGCTCACTGTTCGACATCGAGGTCAACGCCAGCCCGATCCTCGCCGCGGAGATGCTTCGTCGGAACCTGTGGAACGTGGCTTATGGCGCGCTCGTGACCTCCGCCACCCTGACCGCCCTGGGTACCTTCGATCGCTTCCGCATGCGTGCCGGGCTGCCGAAAAAGGCCGTGACCGCGGTGGTGCCCAGCCCCTTCCATCATGCCGACGCCGGGGTGCTGCGGGTCCCCGACCTGCGCGCCGACCCACGGGATGCGCCGGCCCACACCGCGGCGATCATCCGCGACCTGCCGGAGCTGGTGGAGGGCTCGCGGGGCACCCTGGTGCTGTTCTCGTCGCGCAAGCAGATGCAGGACGTGTTCGACGGCCTCGACCGCGACTGGCGCAAGCAGGTGTTCATTCAAGGCAACCTGTCGAAGCAGGAAACCCTGAACAAGCACAAGGCGCGGGTCGATGGCGGTGATTCCAGCGTGCTGTTCGGCCTGGCCAGCTTCGCCGAGGGCGTGGATTTGCCCGGGGCCTACTGCGAGCACGTGGTGATCGCCAAGATCCCGTTCTCGGTGCCGGACGATCCGGTGGAGGCCGCGCTGGCCGAGTGGATCGAAGCCAGGGGCGGCAACCCGTTCATGGAGATCTCGGTGCCGGACGCCTCGCTCAAGCTGGTCCAGGCCTGCGGCCGCCTGCTGCGTACCGAGCAGGACCGCGGCACCATCACCCTGCTGGACCGGCGCCTGGTCACCCAGCGTTATGGCAAGGCTATCCTCAATGCGTTGCCGCCGTTCCGCCGGGAAATTTCCTGAGCGCGGCCGGCCTGTGGGCCGGTCGCGTTGTCTATTGCAGTCACTGATTGCACACAGGCCGTTCATCGGTCGTTAAGGAGCACCAGGTCCCTATGATTCGCCGTTCGTTACCCGCTGTCCTTGCGCTGTTGTTCGCTACGCCGCTGCTTGCCGCGCCGGCAGGGCAACAGACGCTGTTCAACTTTGTCCGGCCTGCCGACGTGGTGCAGGTAGCGACACAGGATGCCAGCCTGCCGCAAGCCAACGCGGAGCAGACAGCCGAGGGCGAAGTGCTGCGCCGGGTGACGTTCAACCCGGCGATTCAGCCAAGCCTGCGCCTGACCCCGCAGACGGGCGCCTGGGACTGGTCGCAGTCCGGGGCCATGAGCCTGCGGATCCAGAGCGCGATGAACTGGGCGCTGACCCTGTACGTGAAGATCCAGAGCAATGACGGCAAGACCCTGCTCAGCCGCATCGACCTGCCGGCCGGCCCGGCGCAGACCCTGCTGGTGCCGCTGGTTGCCAGCTCGCCGCTGAGCCAGGGCATGAAGGCCGGCCCGCCGATGCCGATGACCTTCGAAGGCCAGCGCGTGCTGCTGGCCAGCAGCGAAGGCGAGCTGGATCGCAGCCAGGTGGTGTCGGTGACCTTGTCGATGGATCAGCCGAAAGCCGCCCAGAGCATCCTGCTCGAACGTTTTGGCGTGCAGGACGGTGAGGCGGTGGTCAAGGCCGCCTACGGTGGCCTGGTGGATGCCTATGGCCAGTCGACCCGGGCCAAGTGGCCGGAAAAGGTCGCCAGCGACGAACAGCTCAAGGCCGCCGCGACCAAGGAACAGCAGCAGCTGAAAACCTGGCTGGCCGAACGCGAGCGTTCCTCCCTGGACACCTTCGGCGGCTGGAGCAATGGGCCGACCTTCAAGGCCAGTGGTTTCTTCCGTACTGAGAAGCGCGATGGCCGCTGGTATCTGGTGACGCCCGAGGGGCATCCGTTCTATTCCCTGGGGGTCAATGCGGTCGCGGCGGACGACAGCCAGACTTACATCGCCGGCCGTGAATGGATGTTCTCGACACTGCCTAACATCGGCGAACCGCTGGCCGGTTATTACGGCGAAGGCGACAACCGCGGCGGCAATGGCGCCGACCGGGGCCGCGCCTATAACGCCGGCCGCTGGTACGACTTCTATGGCGCCAACCTGCAACGCACCTACGGTGTGCCTTGCACCCCGGGCAGCGAAACCCAGGCCGGTGTGGCGGACGCCGCCAAGGCCGACGCCCAGGAGGCCCAGGCCGAGCAGGGCAGTGAATCGCCAGCCGCGGCACCTTGCCCTGCTGCAGCCCTGGACCAGAAGCGCTGGGCCAGCCACACCCTGGATCGCCTGCAGGCCTGGGGTTTCAACACCATCGGCAACTGGAGCGCGCCAGCGCTGGGCCTGAACGACCGTGTGCCCTACACCTTGCCGCTGTCGATCGTCGGCGACTATGCAAGCATCAGCACCGGCACCGACTGGTGGGGCGGCATGCCCGATCCGTTCGATCCGCGTTTCGCCATGGCCACCGAGCGCGCCGTGGCCATTGCCGCCCGCGATCACCGCGACGATCCATGGCTGATCGGCTACTTCGCCGACAACGAACTGGCCTGGGCCGGCCCCGGCGATGACCCCAAGGCGCGTTATGCCCTGGCCTACGGCACATTGCGCATGACCACCGACGTGCCGGCCAAGCGCGCGTTCCTCAAGCAACTGCGCGACAAGTACCGCAACCAGGAGGGCCTGTCGAAGGCCTGGGGCATCAACCTGACCGCCTGGGAGCTGATGGAAGATCCGGGGTTCGAGCCGCCTTTGCCTAGCCCGGAGCATCCGGAGATCGAAGCCGACTTCAAATACTTCCAGAAGGTCTTTGCCGACACGTACTTCAAGACCATTTCCGATTCGCTGAAATGGCACGCGCCGAATCACCTGCTGCTGGGCGGACGCTTCGCCATCAGCACCCCCGAGGCGGTGGCGTCCTGTGCCCAGTACTGCGATGTGCTGAGCTTCAACATGTACACCCTCAAGCCGCAGGACGGTTACGACTTTGCCCGGCTGAACACGCTGGACAAGCCGGTCCTGATCACCGAGTTCAACTTCGGTTCCAGGGATCGCGGCCCGTTCTGGGGGGGCGTGACCGAGCTGGTGCGGGAGGAGGATCGCGGTCCGGCCTATGCCCAATTCCTCAAGCAGGCGCTGAGCGAGCCGTCGATTGTCGGCGTGCACTGGTTCCAGTACCTCGATCAGCCGGTCACCGGTCGCCTGCTGGACGGCGAGAACGGCCATTTCGGCCTGGTGGGCATCACCGATGTGCCGTTCCAGGGTTTTGTCGACAGTGTGCGCAAGAGCAACCTGCAGGCCCTCGACCAGTTGGGCAAGGAAGCCGGGAAGGCCAAGGCCGCGGGTCATGCCGCCGACGGCGGCAAGCCGGGCCATGATGGCAAGGGTGCAGGGCAGGGCGGCGGCCATGCGGGTGGTCATTCGGCGAATGGCCATTGATCGCTGAGCCAGGCCTTTAGGGTACGGCTTCCCCGCGTGGGCCGGTCCGCCTCTACACTCACTCGTAGGGGCTGGCCGGCCCGCGCCGCGTTCAATGTCCGTCGATTTCTGAACAATTCTTCCGGTGGATCACCGCCGGGCTCGCTTCTGTTCCCAAAACCCTCAAGGGCTGGAACAATGCGCACCACTTTGTAGAGCATGGTCCGGGGAGTTACGGGTGCAGATTCAGGGTCATTACGAGCTTAAGTTCGAAGCGGTGCGCGAGGCCTTCGCGGCCCTCTTCGAGGATCCCCAGGAACGCGGTGCGGCGTTGTGCATTCAGATCGGCGGGGAAACCGTGATCGACCTCTGGGCCGGCACCGCCGACAAGGACGGCAGCGAAGCCTGGCACTGCGATACCATCGCCAACCTGTTTTCCTGCACCAAGACCTTCACCGCGGTCACCGCCCTGCAACTGGTGGCCGAAGGCAAGTTGCAGCTGGACGCACCGGTTGCCCGGTACTGGCCTGAGTTCGCCGCGGCCGGCAAGGAAGCGATCACCCTGCGTCAGTTGCTCTGCCATCAGGCCGGGCTGCCGGCCTTGCGTGAGCTGCTGGCGCCGGAAGCGCTCTACGACTGGCAAACCATGGTCGATGCCCTCGCGGCGCAAGCCCCTTGGTGGACGCCGGGCGAAGGCCACGGTTATGCGGCCATCACCTACGGCTGGCTGGTGGGCGAGTTGCTGCGTCGGGCTGACGGGCGCGGTCCCGGCGAATCCATCGTGGCGCGGGTCGCCAGGCCGCTGGGGCTGGACTTTTTCGTTGGCCTGCCCGACGAGGAGTTTTACCGGGTGGCGCATATCGCCCGGGGCAAGGGCAATGTCGGCGACGCGGCCGCACAGCGCCTGCTGCAAGTGACCATGCGCGAACCCACGGCCATGACCACCCGGGCGTTCACCAACCCGCCGTCGATCATGACCAGTACCAACAAGCCGGAATGGCGGCGCATGCAACAGCCAGCGGCCAATGGCCATGGCAATGCCCGCAGCCTGGCCGGGTTCTACAGCGGCCTGCTCGATGGCAGCCTGCTGGAAGCGGACATGCTCGAAGAGCTGACTCGCGAACACAGCGTCGGCATGGACAAGACCCTGTTGACCCAGACCCGTTTCGGCCTGGGTTGCATGCTTGACCAGCCGCAGGTGGCCAACGCGACCTTCGGTCTCGGCCCTCGTGCGTTTGGTCATCCGGGAGCGGGTGGCTCCATCGGTTTCGCCGATCCTGAGTACGATGTGGCCTTCGGTTTTGTCACCAATACCCTGGGGCCATACGTGCTGATGGATCCAAGAGCGCAGAAGTTGGTGAGGGTTCTGTCGGATTGTCTGTAAAAAGGTTGCTGTCAGGATTTTTTTTGCCTAAACATGAGTAAAGGCATCAGAAAGGAACCCTGTGGCTTTTATACTTTCAAAGCGTCTGTTTGTACGGTTCGTAGAGACCGTAATTTTTGATCTCATTTTGTGGATATCCCATGTCGTCGAACAAGTCTTTAGCCTTGGCTCTTTGCCTCACTGTCACCGGTTGTGCACAAACTCCACAAAATGACGCAGAAGGAGGGCACTGGTGGTCTTTCGGTTCCGATAAGACCGCCAGCAAGGAAGCGGTGCAACCGGTAGCAAAAGCAGCTGCCAACGAAGTTTCCGCGGCCAAGTCCGCCGCCACCTCCACCGCCAAGTCCGCGACCGCTCCTGCCGCAGCCAAGGTCGAAACCGCAACCGCTTCCGCCGCTGCTCCGGCCGCCAAGGCCGAGACCACCAACTGGTGGTGGCCGTTCCCTTCCAAGGACGCGAGCAAAGACGCAGTCAAAGAGCCGCTAGCCGACGCCAAGGCCAAGACGGACGCCGCGACCGCGGCGCCGAAGGTCGCCAAGACCGAGACCGGCAACTGGTGGTGGCCTTTCAACCAGCAGCCCACGTCTCCGACCAAGGCAGACGTGAAAGACATCCCGATGCCGGATCCAAAAATCACCCAGGCCTGGCTGGACGACTACGAGCCACGCCTGCGTGAAGCCATCAAGGACAGCCGCCTGCAACTGGAGCGTCGCGAGAACACCCTGGTGGTGACCGCTCCGGTCGACGGTTCGTTCAACCCGGATCGCCCGGCCATGTTGCTGCCGGTCACCCTGAGCCCGTTCACTCGCGTGGCCAAGGCCGTGGGTACCGATGCCAAGACTTCCGTGCTGGTCCTGGGCCATGCTGACACTACTGGTGCCGCAGCGGCCAACCAGAAGCTGAGCCGTGATCGTGCGCAGTCCGTTGCCGCGATTTTCAGCCTCACTGGCCTCAAGCGTGATCGCCTGATGCTGCGTGGCATGGGTTCGGTCATGCCTCGCGCGGCCAACGACAGCGCCGAAGGTCGTGCGCTGAACCGTCGTGTGGAAATCATCGTCACCCAGCGCAGCACCATGCTGGCCCTGCTGAGCAAGTACAACCAGCCGACCCCGTCCGAGGCTGAACTGGTTGCCGTACAGGATGTGAAGTCGGTCGTTCCTGCTGCTTCCTCGAAGAAAGCCGTCGCCGCGAAGAAAGCCGCCCCGGCGAAAAAAGCCCCAGCCAAGAAGCCTGTGGCGAAGAAAGCCGTTGCCAAGAAAACCACCACTGCCAAGGCTCCGGCCAAGGCAGCGACCGAACAGGCGAAGAACTGATTCATCAGGCATCGGGCAAAAGGAACCAGCAATGACCCAGGGACTGGCGGACATGCGCCGCGACTACACCCGTGACGGACTGACCGAAGCCCAGGCTCCGGTCGAGCCCTTCACGCTGTTCCACCAGTGGTTCGCACAGGCGGTGAAAACCGAGCAGCCGCCGGTCGAGGCCAACGCCATGACCCTGGCGACCGTTGACGAAGAGGGGCGCCCTCATTGCCGCATCCTGCTGCTCAAGGGGCTGGATGCGCAGGGCTTCACCTTCTTCACCAACTACGACAGCGCCAAGGGGCAGCAACTGGCCGCACGGCCTTTTGCCGCCATGACCTTCTTCTGGCCGGCCCTGGAGCGCCAAGTGCGTATCGAGGGGCGGGTGGTCAAGGTCACCGCCGAGGAGTCCGATGCCTACTTCCAGGTCCGCCCGCTGGGCAGCCGCCTGGGCGCCTGGGCATCGCCGCAGAGCCAGGTGATCGCCGATCGCCAGGAACTGGAAGCTCTGCTCAAGAACACCGAGGAGCGCTTCAGCGATACCCAGCCCCATTGCCCCGAGCACTGGGGAGGTTATCGCCTGTTACCGGAGCGCATCGAGTTCTGGCAGGGGCGTGCCAGCCGTTTGCACGATCGCCTGAACTACCGCCTGCAAGGTGCCGACTGGGTGCGTGAGCGCCTGGCCCCCTGAACCCGAATCAGCTCATTCGCCGGGATAACCGGCCGCGGCGGCTTCAAGCCACTGTGGCAGGTCCCGGCGTTTTACTTTCTGGCGATGGGCATTCGCCAGCTGTTGCAGCATGAAGGA
Source organism: Pseudomonas sp. SBT1-2 (assembly GCF_028640875.1). NCBI lineage: Bacteria > Pseudomonadati > Pseudomonadota > Gammaproteobacteria > Pseudomonadales > Pseudomonadaceae > Pseudomonas > Pseudomonas sp. SBT1-2. The sequence goes on from NZ_JAQZAA010000115.1 coordinate 131,679, forward strand.
TTTTTTCTTCTCGTCCCCGCCGGCCAGCGATAGCGCCAGGTCCCGGTCCATCCAGCGCTTGATCCGTACATACAGCCACCAATGGAAGTACAGGCCGGCAACGGTGGTCACGACGATGATGAAGTAATCCATGGAAAATCCTTTGGTCGGTGGCGCAACTCGGGAAATAAGCGCTACCGTGTGAAGAGTTTTTATATGCATGCAGTCTGTACTGCTGCTGAATGGAACCAATTTTATCCGGGCGATGCCGTGACAGGCGTCAAGCTGCGGAGTTTAATGATTATCTGTCCTTTGGAGTTGATCCTATGCGTAAGTCTGTTTTGCTGGTTGCTTCCTTTTCCACGATGGCCATGTTGCTCACCGGTTGCCAATCCAACCTGTCCGGTGACTCTTACTCCCGTGACGAGGCGCGTCGCGTACAGACCGTTCGCATGGGCACCATCGAATCCCTGCGTCCGGTGAAAATCGAAGGCACCAAGACCCCGATCGGCGGCCTCGCCGGTGCAGCGGTCGGCGGCGTTGGCGGCAGCGCCATCGGCGGCGGCAAAGGCAGCATCGTGGCGGCGGTCATCGGTGCGGTGGCGGGCGGCCTGATCGGTTCCGCCACCGAGGAAGGCCTGACCCGTACCCAGGGCGTGGAAATCACCGTGCGTGAAGACGACGGCAGCATGCGTGCCTATGTACAACAAGTTGAACAAAACGAAGTGTTCCGCGTTGGCGAGCGCGTGCGCATCATGAGTGTCAACGGCACCAGTCGTGTTGCCCACTAAGGGTTAACCGCGACAAAACAAAACCCCGGCCAGGCAACTGGTCGGGGTTTTGTGTTTTCAGCCCTGGCAACTCCGGTGGTTATGCCGGCAATTGTGGGTTCTTGCGGCTGGCCGCGGCCGTTACGGCGTAGCCGATCAGGGCGGCGAAGAGCGAGCCGGTGAGGATGCCCATGCGGTCCATGCCAGCGTATTCGCTGCTGCCGGGCACGAAGGCCAGGGAGCCGACAAACAGGCTCATGGTGAAGCCGATCCCGCAGAGAATCGCCACGCCCAGCACCTGGCCCCAGTTGGCGCCGCCGGGGAGGGCGGCCAGGCCCATCTTCACCGCCAGCCAGGTCAGGCCGAACACGCCGACGGTCTTGCCCAGCAGCAGGCCGATGGCGATGCCCATGGGCACGTAATGGGTGAAGCTTTCCACGGTAATGCCCTGCAGCGACAGGCCGGCATTGGCGAAGGCGAACAGCGGCAGGATGCCGTATGCCACCCATGGATGCAGCGCATGCTCCAGGCTCAGCAGCGGCGAAGGCTCGGCATTGCGGGTACGCAGCGGGATGCAGAACGCCAGGGTCACGCCGGCCAGGGTCGCGTGGACGCCACTCTTGAGCACGCAGACCCAGAGGATCAGGCCGATGATCATGTACGGCCCGAGCTTGACCACCCCCAAACGGTTCATCGCCACCAGCGCCACCAGGCAGGCCGCGGCGAGCATCAGCGACAGGGTCGACAGGGCGCCGGAGTAGAAAATCGCGATGACGATGATGGCCCCCAGGTCATCGATGATCGCCAGCGTCATCAGGAACAGTTTCAGCGACACCGGCACCCGCTTGCCCAGCAGGGCCAGCACGCCGAGGGCGAAGGCGATGTCGGTGGCCATGGGAATCGCCCAGCCGCTGAGCGCCGGCGGGTTGTCCTTGTTGAGGAACCAGTAGATCAGCGCCGGCACGACCATGCCGCCGATGGCGGCGGCGCCCGGCAGGACGATCTGCGAAGGCTTGGACAGGTGGCCGTCGAGGAGCTCGCGCTTGACCTCCAGGCCGATCAGCAGGAAGAACATGGCCATCAGGCCGTCGTTGATCCACAGCAGCAGGGGCTTGGCGATTTTCAGGGCGCCGATCTGGGCGACCACGGGAGTGTCCAGCAGGCCGTTGTACAGCCAGGACAGCGGTGAGTTGTTGATGATCAGGGCAAGCACGGCAGCGGCAATCAATAACAGACCGCTGGCAGCTTCCAACTGAAAGAAACGCGTGAAAGTGCTACGCAGAGGCAAGGTCGCTCTCCATCAGAAAACTAAAAAGGTGGCACACCCTAACCCGTACTGTTAGTTGTTAAAACAAAAGTTATATTCTTTTTTGTTATATGTAGCAGAGCAGCGGCCCGCTGGAAAACCAGCCTAGCAGTTGTGTATCCAATTGATTCAAAACTGTACCTGTGAGCGACCGGGGATGTTTCTTAACATGTCCGGCCCCAGCCCGACGGGCCGGGGACTTTTGCCTGTTGCAGCACCTGATTTTCCTTGTGCCTGGATCACCTATGCTGGGTGCACATCATCTTTTTGCGTCCTGTGTGGCGTTCGAGCCAACGAGAAAACACCATGAGCGACAACCGTCAGTGGGCCCGCGAGGCCATCCGGATCATCGAAGCCGATTTCCAGCGCAGCGCCGATACCCACCTGATCCCCTTGCCCCTGCCGGGGCTACCGGGCATCGAGCTGTATTTCAAGGACGAGTCCAGCCATCCCACCGGCAGCCTCAAGCATCGCCTGGCGCGTTCGTTGTTCCTTTATGCGCTGTGTAACGGCTGGCTTAAGCCCGGGGCACCGGTGATTGAGGCGTCCAGCGGTTCGACGGCGATTTCCGAAGCCTATTTCGCGCGCCTGCTGGGCTTGCCGTTCATTGCGGTGATGCCGGCCACCACGTCCCAGGAAAAGATCGCGCAGATCGCCTTCTACGGCGGCAAGAGCCACCTGGTGCAGGACCCGACGCAGATCTACGCCGAATCGGAGCGCCTGGCCCGGGAGAGCGGCGGGCATTTCATGGACCAGTTCACCTACGCCGAGCGCGCCACCGACTGGCGGGCGAACAACAACATCGCCGAGTCGATCTTCCAGCAACTGCGCTTCGAACGTTACCCGGAGCCCAAATGGCTGATCTCCAGCCCGGGCACCGGCGGCACCACCGCTACCCTGGGGCGTTATGTGCGCTATCGCCAGCATTGCACCCGGGTACTCTGCGCCGACGCCGAGCGTTCGGTGTTCTTCGATTACTACCAGAGCGGTGACGCCAGCCTGCGCCTGGATTGCGGTTCGCGCATCGAAGGGATCGGCCGGCCACGGGTCGAGGCGTCGTTCCTGCCCAAGGTGATCGATGCGATGGTCAAGGTGCCGGATGCCCTGTCGCTGGCGGCCATGCATTACCTGGCGCAGCGCCTGGGGCGGCGGGTGGGCGGTTCCAGCGGGACCAACCTGATCGGCGCGCTGATGGCGGCGCAGCAGATGAAACAGGCCGGCGAGAGTGGTTCGATCGTCGCCATCCTGTGTGACGGTGGCGAGCGTTATGCGACCACCTATTACGATCAGGACTGGCTGACCGCCCAGGGTTACCAGTTGACGGCCTTGATCGAGGCGGTGGCAGCGAGTGTGGAGCGTGGCGAGGCGTTGCCGGCCAGCGTATTGCGCGCTGGCATCTGAGGCTGCAAGCCCGCCCTTGTAGGAGCGAGCTTGCTCGCGAAAAACATCAAGACAACGCGGTGTTTCAGATGCCCCGCGTTATCGTTGGCCTCCATCGCGAGCAAGCTCGCTCCTACAGGGGGGCATCTCCCCCTGGCATAGGCCTTTTTTTACGCCTCGATGCCGAGGATGTTGCGCGCCACCGCTTCGGCGATGCGGATCCCGTCGACCCCGGCCGACAGGATGCCGCCGGCATAACCGGCGCCTTCACCGGCCGGGTACAGGCCTTTCACGTTCAGGCTCTGCATCGATTCGTCGCGGGTAATACGCAGCGGCGACGAGGTGCGGGTCTCGATCCCGGTCAGTACCGCGTCATGCAGGGAGTAACCCTTGATCTGCCGCTCGAAGGCCGGCAGCGCTTCGCGGATCGCCTCGATGGCGAAGTCCGGCAGGGCCAGCGCCAGGTCACCCAGGGCGACGCCCGGCTTGTAGGACGGCTCGACGCTGCCCAGGGCGGTGGATGGCTTGCCGGCGATAAAGTCGCCGACCAGTTGCGCCGGGGCTTCGTAGTTGCTGCCGCCGAGCACGAAGGCGTGGGATTCCAGGCGTTCCTGCAGCTCGATGCCGGCCAGCGGGCCACCCGGGTAATCCACTTCCGGGGTGATGCCGACCACGATGCCAGAGTTGGCGTTGCGCTCGTTACGCGAGTACTGGCTCATGCCGTTGGTGACCACGCGGTTCGGCTCGGAAGTCGCCGCCACCACGGTGCCGCCCGGGCACATGCAGAAGCTGTAGACCGAACGGCCGTTCTTCGCGTGGTGCACCAGCTTGTAGTCGGCGGCACCGAGTTTCGGGTGACCGGCGTACTTGCCCAGGCGCGCGCTGTCGATCAGCGATTGCGGGTGTTCGATGCGGAAACCCACGGAGAACGGCTTGGCCTCCATGTACACGCCACGGCCGTGGAGCATGCGGAAGGTGTCGCGGGCGCTGTGGCCCAGGGCCAGGATCACGTGTTTCGAGTGAATCTGTTCGCCGCTGTTGAGCTCGACGCCGACCAGTTGGCCGTCTTCGATCAGCACGTCGGTGACCCGTTGCTCGAAGCGCACTTCACCGCCCAGGGCGATGATCTGCTGGCGCATGTTCTCGACCACGCCGGTCAGGCGGAAGGTACCGATATGCGGCTTGCTGACGTAGAGGATCTCTTCCGGCGCGCCGGCCTTGACGAACTCGTGCAGGACCTTGCGACCGTGGTGTTTCGGGTCCTTGATCTGGCTGTACAGCTTGCCGTCGGAGAAGGTCCCCGCGCCGCCTTCGCCGAACTGCACGTTGGATTCCGGGTTGAGCACGCTTTTGCGCCACAGGCCCCAGGTGTCCTTGGTGCGCTGGCGCACTTCCTTGCCGCGCTCGAGGATGATCGGCTTGAAGCCCATCTGCGCCAGCAGCAGGCCGGCGAAAATCCCGCAGGGGCCGAAACCCACTACGATTGGGCGCTGCGCCAGGTCGGCGGGCGCCTGGCCGACGACCTTGTAGCTGACATCCGGCGCCGGGTTGACGTTACGGTCGTCGGCGAACTTGTGCAGCAGCTTGGCCTCGTCACGCACGTTCAGATCGAGGGTGTAGATGAAGCACAGCTCGGACGACTTCTTGCGCGCGTCGTAGCTGCGCTTGAACAGGGTGAAGTCGAGCAGGTCCTCGCTGGCGATGCCCAGGCGCTGCAGGATGGCAGGGCGCAGGTCTTCATCGGGATGGTCGATCGGCAGCTTGAGTTCGGTGATTCGTAACATGACAGGGTCCGGTTCGCGGGACGCACCAATGCGTCAGGGCGGTTTTACAAACCGGCGATTATAAGCCGCAAAGCCCGGACCCCGTGAGGTTAAAACGGTTGTCCGTCGCCTCAGTCGCTGCGCGAGCCGCCGAAATAGGCGCAACCGCGCTGGACCTGGCCATCGACCCGCAATTCCGCGGTCAGGTGCTGCACGCTGCCGGTCTTGCTGTCCACGCAGCGCTGCGGCGCGACCCAGAGTTCGACATGGCGGTTGTTGGCTTCGCTGCTGAGGTTGAAGCGGCCGTCGCCCAGTTGCTCTTCCAGGTAAGGCAGCGCCAGTGCCGGCTGGCCGGCGCGTTCGATGCGCATGCCCTTGGCGCTGACATCGACGTTCCAGTCCGGAGCCTTGCCACTGGCCCGCAGGATCAGGCGCGGGAAGTCGGGATCGCCGCAGGCATCGCTCGAGCGTTCGACGCGATACAACTGGCTCAGCGCCACTTCACTGTCGGCGCCGCCGGCCTTGCTCGGGGAAAAGTGCCCGCGCAGGTCGGCGAACAGCGTGCCCTGCTGGTCGGCCAGGCTGGCGGCTTCCTGGAGGATGCTGGTGCCACCGTTGTCCTTGACCACATAACGCTGCTCGCCGACGCAAGGCTTGAACAGCAACTGGCCGTCGGCGGCGGTCAGCGTGCCCTGCATGCGGGTCTGGCCGGCCTGGGACTGCGTCCGGGGCTGGCCATCGAACACCGACAGCATCTGGCAACCGGCAAACAGGGGGAGCAGGGCAATACAAACAAGGGAACGGGCGGCACGCATCGTCGGGTCTCCAATCAAGTGCCGCCACGTTACGCAGCCTGACCGTTCATCACAACCCCGGATCCAATCGCGCCTCTGTAGGAGCCAGGCTTGCCGGCGATGCAGGTACTGCGGTGTGACTGGCGTACCGCTATCGCGAGCAATCGAGCGTCGACCGGCTGCTCCTACAGAAGATCCATGTGGGTCAGCCGACGATATAGGTCTGGCCGGTCTGCAGGCCTTCCACGCTCTTGGCGTAGGCCAGCGCCACGTCGGCGCCGGGAACCGGCTTATAGCCACGGAAGTACGGGGCGTAACTGTCCATGGCCTCCACCAGCACGGTCGGGCTTACCGAGTTCACCCGCAGGCCGCGCGGCAACTCGATGGCGGCGGCGCGGACGAAACCGTCGATGGCGCCGTTGACCAGGGCTGCCGAGGCGCCGCTGCGGATCGGGTCGCGGTTGAGGATGCCGGAGGTGAAGGTGAACGAGGCGCCGTCGTTGGCGAACTCGCGACCGATCAGCAGCAGGTTGACCTGGCCCATCAGCTTGTCCTGCAGGCCCAGGGCGAAGTGCTGTTCGCTCATCTCGCCCAGTGGCGCGAAGGTGACATTGCCGGCGGCGCAGATCAGCGCGTCGAATGTGCCGGTTTGCTCGAAGAGCGCGCGGATCGAGGCGCTGTCGCTGATATCCACTTGGAAATCACCGCTGGTACGGCCAATGCGGATGATTTCATGACGCTGCGACAGCTCTTTGTCGACCGCTGAACCTATGGTGCCGTTGGCGCCGATCAGAAGAATTTTCATGGGGCTGTTCCTCGCGTGGGTTGAACGAGGTTGCAGTCTAGTGCTGGTTTTTCCCGTTGATTAGCGCACTAATAGGCAACCTTTGGTTTTCAAATGGAAACAATCCGTGAGCGAGATGGATGACCTGGCGGCGTTCGCCGTGCTGATCGAGGCCGGCAGTTTCACCCTGGCCGCCCAGCAATTGGGTTGCAGCAAGGGGCAATTGTCCAAGCGCATCAGCGCCCTGGAGGCGCAGTTCTCGGTCGTGCTGTTGCAGCGCACCACGCGCCGCTTGAGCCTGACCGCGGCGGGCGCCGCCTTGTTGCCCCAGGCCCAGGCGCTGTTGGTCCAGGTCGAGCGGGCGCGCCAGGCGCTGGCGCGGCTCAAGGACGACATGGCCGGGCCGGTGCGGCTGACGGTGCCGGTGTCCCTGGGGGAGACCTTTTTCGAGGGCCTGTTGCTGGAGTTTTCCCGGCAGTATCCCGAGGTGCAGATCGAGCTGGAGCTGAACAACAACTACCGCGACCTGACCCGGGACGGCTTCGACCTGGCGATCCGCTCGGAGGTGGCCAACGACCAGCGGCTGGTGGCCAGGCCGCTGCTGGCCTGGCACGAGATGACCTGCGCCAGCCCGGCCTACCTGGAGCAATATGGCGAGCCGCAGACGCCCAGGGACCTGGCCGAGCATCGCTGCCTGCTCAACAGTCATTACAGCGGTCGTGAGGAGTGGCTCTATCACCAGCAGCACGAGCTGTTGCGGGTGCGGGTGTCGGGGCCCTTCGCCAGCAATCACTACAACCTGCTGAAAAAGGCCGCGCTGGTGGGCGCCGGGATCGCCCGGCTGCCGTCCTACCTGCTGCAGGCGGAATTGGCCGATGGGCGTTTGCGCGGGCTGCTGCGCGACTACCAGACCCGCAGCATGCCGATGTACCTGGTGCACCCGTATCAGGGCGGGCTGCCCAGGCGCACCCAGGTCCTGGCCGATTACCTGATCGGCTGGTTCAAGCGCAGCGGCGAAGCGTTGGATCGCCTCTGACTTGATGCTGCGATGGACCTTGTAGCCGCTGCCGCAGGCTGCGCAAGGCCCGAAGGGCCTCGGCGATCTTGAGACCTTGCGCGTCCTTCGGACCCGATCGCAGCCTGCGGCAGCGGCTACAGCTACAGCGGTGGGCGATCAAATCTGTAGGAGCGAAGCTTGCTCGCGATGGCGGCACCGCGGACTGTCTGAAAAACCGCGTTATCGTTCATCGCGAGCAAGCTGCGCTCCTACAGGGACAGAGGGTCAAGGTCGCTGGTAGCGGCGGGCGATCAGGTGGTCGATGGAGAGCTTGCCGGGGCCGCGGGCCATCAGGTACAGCAGGACCGCCGCCCAGGTGCCGTGGGTCGGGTAGGCGTCAGGGTAGACGAACAGCTGGATGGTCAGGGTCATGCCCAGCAGTGCCAGGGCCGAGAAGCGCGTGGCGAAACCGACCAGGAGCAGCAGCGGGAACAGATGCTCGGCGAATGCCGCCAGGTGCGCGGCCAGTTCGGGGGAGAGCAGCGGTACCCGGTACTCGCTCTGGAACAAGGGAATGGTCGAGTCGGCCAGGCGCGGCATGCCGAGCTCGAACGTCCCGGAGAACAGATCGATGGCCAGGCCCTCGACCTTGGTCTGGCCGGATTTCCAGAACACCGCGGCAATCGAGAAGCGCGCGATAAAGGCGATCAGGCTGTGGGGAATACGCTCCAGCAACTGGATGAGTCGGTTCACCCCGTGGCTGAGCGGGTGGTGTTTGGTGCAGTGGGTGTCCATGTTCAAACCTCGGAATGGGGGGACAGGCGAGTGATGGCGCCGCGACCGATCAACAGCGCCAGGGCCTGGCTCGGCTCGAATGCCGGATCGGCCGCCAAGGCATTGGCCGCGGCGACCTGCAGCGGCTGGGAGTGGTGCAGGCTGTGGATGAAGCAGGCGACTCCGGCGTCGATGGCGAACACTTCGACCTCCAGGTCGTGACGCAGTACCAGGGCGTTTTGTCCTTGCTGCAAGTCGATCGCCTGCCAGTCGCCATCGCCCTGGTGGGCGGCCCATAAGGCGACCACCGGATGGGCCGATTCCAGCAGGCCGAGCGAAGGGTGCAGCTCCAGGCGCAATTGCCCCAGGGTTGCAGGCTCGGCCATGGCTGCGGCGATCTGCTGCGGTTGTACCGGGCAGGCGTCGGCGGCGTGATAGGCGCTGACCCGCAGGCGTTCCAGGCGCGCGACATCGGCCAGGTAAGGCAGGCTGGCGGCGGGAGGGAAACCGCCGATGAAATCGGCGAAGTCATGGCCATAGTCGCTGAGCACGGCGCTGGTGGGTGGGAAGCGCCTGACGTAGAGCGCGGCCATGGCCCGGAAGAACTCATCGCCCACCAGTTGCGCCACCACCGGATAGGCATCGGCCAGGGCGTTGATCAGCGAACTCTGCACATTGTTGCGGTACACCGCGAAGCGGCTGGCCGGGTCGGCGCCGTTGCCGCAGTACAGGCCCGCCGGGCAGGGCTGCTCGGGGTCGAGCAGGGCGCTGGCGAAGCTGGCTTGTGTGTTCACGGCAGCCTCCTGGCGCATTGCAGCAGCTCATCCGCCTGGCGCACTTCGGCGTGCAGCACGGAAAACGCCGGCACCTGGTTGTCGCGCTCGATCAGGGTCGCGGTCGGCCCGATCCGTTCCAGCAGCCGCAGGTACAGCGCCCACACGGCGTTATCGATCGGCGCGCCGTGATCGTCGATCAGCAAGCGGTCGCCCAGGCTGTCAGTGTCTTCGGCAAAGCCGGCGAGGTGAATCTCACCCACCGCGTGCAACGGCAGGGCATCGATATAGGCCAACGGGTCGCGCCGGTGGTTGATGCACGACACGTAGACATTGTTCACGTCCAGCAACAGGCCGCAGCCGGTGCGGTCTATCACCTCGCGGATGAACTCGGCCTCGTCCATGCTCGACTGGCGAAACTCCAGATAGGTGGCCGGGTTCTCCAGCAGCATGGGGCGGCGCAATGTGTTCTGTACCTGGTCGATGTGTTCGCAGACGCGGTTCAGCGTCGGCCGGTCATAGGCCAGTGGCAGCAGGTCATTGAGAAACACCGGGCCATGGCTGGACCAGGCCAGGTGTTCGGAAAAGGACTGGGGTTGATAACGCTCGATCAGCACCGCCAGGCGTTTGAGGTGCTGTTGGTCCAGCGGACCTTCGGCGCCGATCGACAGGCCGACGCCGTGCAGCGACAGCGGGTACTGCTCGCGGATCAACCCCAGGTAGTGATGGAACGGCCCGCCGGCGACCATGTAGTTTTCCGCATGGACTTCAAAGAAACCGATATCGGGCTGTTCCCTCAGGACCTGGCGAAAGTGCTCGGTCTTGAGCCCCAGCCCGGCGCGTTGCGGCAGGCTGGAGAGGGGCGCCTGAGTGGCGGGATGGAGGGGGAGTGGTACGGCCATGTTCATCATCGACACTCAGGCAGACGGTGGATTACGACTTGGCTTTGTAGGCCTGGAGCTGGCCGAAACCGGTAGGCGAGGTGCTGCTGGCGGTTTTCTCGCAGGTGCCTTTAGGAACCAGTTTCCAGGCGTTGGCCTGGTGGTCGACTTTGGCGGTGCCGGCACAGGTGGTGCCCGCGCCTGCGGCGCAATCGTTCTTGCCTTTCATGGCGACGCCAAAGCATTTCTCCATGTCGTCGGCGGCCTGGGCGGTGGTCGGCAGCGCGGCCATGCTCAAGGCAGAGCCGAGGGCCAGGGCCAGGGCGGCGGCGGACAGGGTGCGAGTGGTAGCGGTCATGGTGTTTCTCCAGAAAAGGTATTGGGGAAGGCAGGCATGTGTGCCTGCTTACCCCTCTAGAGAAAGGTCGATGGGGTTTGTTACAGCCCGGGCGAAAAAATCTTCATCTGTAGCCGCTGCCGCAGGCTGCGATCGACGGCGCAGCCGTCGCAATCACTGGCCGCGCGGTGTACCGGGCCTTCCGTGTGGTCAGCCTTTGCGGGGCGTTGCCCCGATCGCAGCCTGCGGCAGCGGCTACAGGAGGGGCGATTTCCAGGTGAAAAAAAACGGCCCCGAAGGGCCGTTCTTTGTTGCAGCAGGTGCTCAGCCGCCCAGATAGGCTTCGCGCACCTTGGGGTCGGTCAGCAGGGCTTCGCCGGTGCCTTGCATCACCACCCGACCGTTTTCCAGTACATAGGCACGGTCGGCGATCTTCAGCGCCTGGTTGGCGTTCTGCTCCACCAGGAACACCGTCACGCCGTCACGGCGCAGCTGTTCGATGATGTCGAAGATCTGCTGGATGATGATCGGCGCCAGGCCCAGGGACGGTTCGTCGAGCAGCAACAGCTTGGGCTTGCTCATCAGCGCGCGGCCGATGGCGAGCATCTGCTGTTCGCCGCCGGACATGGTGCCGCCGCGCTGGTTGAAGCGTTCCTTGAGGCGCGGGAACAGGCCCAGAACCTTGTCCATCTGCTCCTGGTAATCGCCCTTGTCGGTGAAGAACCCGCCCATGGCGAGGTTCTCTTCCACGGTCAGGCGGGCGAACACCCGACGACCTTCCGGCACCACGGCAATGCTCTTGCGCATGATCTGCGCGGAGGTCTGCCCCACCAGTTCCTCACCCAGGTAACGGATGCTGCCGCTGTGGGCCTGCGGCGAACCGCAGAGGGTCATCAGCAGGGTGGATTTGCCGGCGCCGTTGGCGCCGATCAAGGTGACGATCTCGCCCTGGCGGATCTCGACGTTGACGCTGTGCAGCGCCTGGATCTTGCCGTAGAAGGTGGAAACGTTTTCGAACTGCAGCATTTACGCTTCCCCCAGGTAGGCTTTGATCACTTCGGGATTGTCGCGGATCTGTTCCGGCGTGCCGTCGGCCAGGGGCGTGCCCTGGTTGATCACGACGATGTGGTCGGAAATGCTCATGACCAGCTTCATGTCGTGTTCGATCAGCAGCACGGTGGCGTTGTGCTCTTCGCGCAGCACGCCGATCAGCGCCTTGAGGTCCTCGGTTTCCCGCGGGTTGAGGCCGGCGGCCGGTTCGTCGAGCATGAGGATCCGCGGACGGGTCATCATGCAGCGGGCGATTTCCAGGCGCCGTTGCTGACCGTAGGCCAGGGTGCCGGCGGGACGGTTGGCGAACTCCTTGAGGTTGACCTTTTCCAGCCAGTACTCGGCGTATTCCATGGCCTCGCGCTCGCTCTTGCGGAACCCCGGAGTCTTGAACAGGCCGGCCAGGAAGTTGGTGTTCAGGTGACGGTGCTGGGCGATCAACAGGTTCTCGACCGCTGTCATGTCCTTGAACAGCCGCACGTTCTGGAAGGTGCGTACCACGCCCTTGAGGGCGATCTTGTGGCCGGGCAGCCCCTGGATCGGCTCACCGTCGAGCAGGATGCTGCCGGCGGTGGGCTGGTAGAAACCGGTCAGGCAGTTGAACACCGTGGTCTTGCCGGCGCCGTTCGGGCCGATCATCGACACCACTTGTTTTTCTTTGACGGTCAGGGCTACGCCGTTGACCGCCAGCAGGCCGCCAAAGCGCATGCTCAGGCCCGTTACTTTGAGGATCTCACGGCTCATTTGCGCGGCTCCGCTTTCAGTTGCAGGACGGGACGTTGCATGGGCAGCAGGCCTTGAGGACGCCAGATCATCATCAGCACCATCATGGCGCCGAACATCAACATGCGGTATTCGCTGAATTCACGCATCAGTTCAGGCAGCAGGATCATCACGGTGGCTGCGAGGACCACGCCCAACTGCGAGCCCATGCCGCCCAATACCACGATGGCGAGGATGGTCGCGGACTCGATGAAGGTGAAGGACTCCGGCGTCACCAGGCCCTGGCGCGCGGCGAAGAAGCTGCCGGCGAAACCGGCGAAGCAGGCACCCAGGGTGAAGGCCGACAGCTTGATCACGGTCGGGTTCAGGCCCAGTGCGCGGCAGGCGATTTCGTCTTCGCGCAGGGCTTCCCAGGCACGTCCCAGGGGCATGCGCAGCAAGCGGTTGATGACGAACAGGGCGAACAGCGCCAGCAACAACGCGACCAGGTAAAGGAAGATCACCTTGTTGATCGAGTTGTATTCGATGCCGAAGTACTCGTGGAAGGTCTGCAGGCCCTCGGCGGCCCGGCGTTCGAAGGACAGGCCGAAGAACGTCGGTTTATCGATGTTGCTGATACCGTTCGGACCACCGGTGAGGTCGGTCAGGTTGCGCAGGAACAGGCGGATGATTTCACCGAAGCCCAGGGTCACGATCGCCAGGTAGTCACCGCGCAGGCGCAATACCGGGAAGCCCAGCAGGAAGCCGAAGGTGGCCGCCATCAGGCCGGCGATAGGCAGGCAGATCCAGAAGCTCAACCCGTAGTAGTGCGACAGCAGCGCGTAGCTGTAGGCGCCCACGGCGTAGAAGCCGACGTACCCCAGGTCCAGCAGGCCGGCCAGGCCGACCACGATGTTCAGGCCCAGGCCGAGCATCACGTAGATCAGCACCAGGGTGGCGATGTCCACCGCGCCGCGCGAGCCGAAGAACGGCCAGACCAGCGCACCGATGATCAGCGCAATGATGATCCAGCGCTGGGTAGTCGGCAGGGTCAGGAAGTTACTGGCCTTGGCCGGGATCACCGGCATGTTGGGCGAGGACTTCCAGGCCGCGCTGATCTGATGGTCGAACAGCACCCGCAGGAACATCAGTACCGAACACAGGGCGATGATGGTCAGCGTGGTGGGGCTGGTGCCATGGACTTCCAGGTTGATGCCGACGATGGTCAGTTTCAAACCGAGTATCGGGTAGGCGACAGCCCACACCAGCAAGGCGCTGAAGAACGCCTGTCGAAGATTCCTAGTCATACTTTCTCAACCTCCGGACGGCCCAGCAGGCCGGTTGGCCGGAACAACAACACCAGAACCAGCAGGCCGAACGCCACGACGTCCTTGTACTGGTCGCCGAAGATATCGGCACCGAAGGCTTCCGCCACCCCAAGTACCAGGCCGCCCAGCATGGCGCCCGGAATGCTGCCGATGCCGCCCAGTACCGCGGCGGTGAAGGCCTTGAGACCGACCAGGAAGCCGGCGTTGGGGTTGATCACGCCGTATTGCATGCTCAGCAGCACGGCCGCGATCGCCGCCAGCGCGGCACCGATCACGAAGGTCAGGGCGATGATGTTGTTGGTGTTGATACCCAGCAGGTTGGCCATCTTGATGTCCTCGGCGCAGGCACGGCAGGCGCGGCCCAGGCGGGAACGGGAGATGAACAGGGTCAGGCCGAGCATGGCGATCAGGGTCACCACGAACACCACGATTTGCATGTAGGAGATCAGCACTTCATGTGCGCCACCTGGCCCGATGGAGAAGTTGCCCGGGATCAGGTTGGGGATGGATTTGTCCTTGGAGTCCTGCGCCAGCAGAACCGTGTTCTGCAGGAAGATCGACATGCCGATGGCCGAGATCAGCGGGATCAGACGGTTGCTGCCGCGCAGGGGGCGGTAGGCGATCCGTTCGATGCTGTAGCCGTAGGCACTGGTAACGACGATGGTCGCGATGAAGGCCGCGGTCATCAACAGCGGGACACTGTCGAGTCCCATCATGGTCAGGCCCGCGATGGCGATGAACGCCACATAGGAACCGATCATGTACACCTCGCCGTGGGCGAAGTTGATCATTCCAATGATGCCGTAAACCATCGTATAGCCGATGGCGATCAGGGCATACGTGCTGCCAACGGTGAGACCGTTAACCAGCTGTTGGAAAAAGTGATAGAGGTCAGGCATTACAGCGCTCCTAAAAACCTGATACGCATTTCACTGGTGGAGTCATTTTCCCGCCTGCGCCCCGTGGATCTGCATCCACTTCGGGTCAGGTTTTGCCAGCGAACCGCTGATGACGGTTTTGAGATTTTCAGGTGGGCGGGCTTCCGGATCACGGAAAACAGGCCCAATACGTTCGTAAAACAAAGCCCACGGCACGCCGTGGGCTTTATTGGCAGTCAGTCAGACAGGGCCTTATTGAGGCGAGACTTCGGTTTTAGGTTTGCCGAAGTGCCACTCGTAGACCACGAACTTGAAGTCTTTCAGGTCGCCCTTGGCGTCGAAGCTCAGGTCGCCGGTCGGGGTCTTGAAAGTACCGGCGTGGATGGCTTCGGCCACCTTGGTCGGGTCTTCGCTCTTGGCGGCGGTGATACCGCCGGCAATGACTTCAACCGCGGAGTAGGAAGGGAACACGAACGGACCGCTCGGGTCTTCTTTCTTGGCCTTGAACGCATCCGCCAGGGCCACGTTGGCCGGATCCTGGTCGAAGGATTTCGGCAGGGTCACCAGCAGGCCTTCGGAAGCGTCCTTGGCGATCTGCGAAATGGAGTCGTTACCCACGCCTTCCGGGCCCATGAACTTGGCCTTCAGGCCTTTTTCCTGGGCCTGGCGCAGGATCAGGCCCAGCTCCGGGTGGTAGCCGCCGTAGTAGACGAAGTCGACGTTGGCTTGCTTGAGCTTGGCGATCATCGAGGAGAAGTCCTTGTCGCCGGCGTTGATGCCTTCGAACACGGCAACCTTGGTGCCTTTCTTCTCGAGGGTCTGTTTAACGGCGGTGGCGATGCCTTCACCGTATTGCTGCTTGTCGTGCAGTACGGCAACGATTTTCGGTTTCACGTGGTCGGCGATGTAGTTGCCGGCGGCAGGGCCCTGGGCGCTGTCCAGGCCGATGGTGCGGAACACCATCTTGTAACCACGGGTGGTGATGTCCGGGCTGGTGGCGGCGGGGGTGATCATGACCACGCCTTCGTCTTCGTAAATGTCCGAAGCCGGTTGAGTGGAGCTGGAGCACAGGTGACCGATCACGAACTTGACGCCGTCGTTGACGACTTTGTTGGCTACGGCAACGGCTTGTTTCGGATCGCAGGCATCATCGTATTCGACGGCCTGGAGCTGCTTGCCATCGACGCCGCCCTTGGCGTTGATTTGTTCGATGGCCATTTTCGCGCCACTGAACTGCATGTCGCCGTACTGGGCTACAGGGCCGGTCTTGGGGCCGGCGATGCCGATCTTGATGGTGTCAGCTGCGAACGAATGGCTGGCGACTCCGGCCAGAACCATAGCGGCAAACAGTTTGGAAATCTGCTTAGTAGCCTTATTCATAGTGCTCCACTCTTACTGTTGTAATTTTTATAGTCCTGGCGCCGTAGCAGCAGAACCGGGTCAGATATCTCTTGGATATCCCCGGAAAATGCCCCCGGCAACTGTACCGGTACAGTGTAGAGCGCCGATTGTTAGCCTGGGAAGCTGGCGCCAGGGGGCAAAATCAGGGGGTGTCGCTTTATTGAAAGAAAAAGACAGAATCGCGGCGGGGTTTTGACCGTATTCAGCGAGCAATCCTTGGCTCTCCTGCACTTCTCTATCGTTGACGCAATTGCAACCGGGTTTGTCTGCCAGAGCACCGACGTTATCATTGCGCCGATTTCTTTTCGGGACAGGCCCATGACTCAAGAACCTAGCACCCTCTATGCCAAGCTGCTTGGTGAAACCGCATCTATTACCTGGAAGGAGCTGGAGCCGTTCTTCGCCAAGGGTGCCCTATTGTGGGTCGACGCCGGCCTGGATTTGATCGAGGCAGCCGAGGCCATGGCCGAGAACCAGGCCGAGAAAGTCTCTGCCTGGCTGGCCGCCGAGAAGGTGGGCAAGGTGTCTGCGACGCGGGCGCTGGATCTGGTGGAGCGTGATCCACTGCTGTGGGCAGTGGTGGTTTCGCCGTGGATTCTGGTCCAGGAAAGGGCGCCGGCCGAAGGTTGAGCACCAAAAGGGTGCCTGGTTTTTCCGGCTGGAAGTGTGTAGCCGAGTAACCGCGATCACGGTGATGGCAAGTTGCCCGTGGAGAAAGGCCCCACCCGTTTCAGGCTGACGGTGACGTAAGCGGAATGGGAACAGTTTTCAAGGCCGCCTAAGGGCGGCCTGATTGTTTCCGGGTATTAACGCCACTTCCCTGTAAAACGCCATTTCCCCTATAGGAGCGAAGCTTGCTCGCGATGGCGTCCTACCAGTCGACATCGCTTGAGCTTGATGCCGCTGATCGCGAGCAATCGAGCGTCGACCGGCTGCTCCTACAGAAGAGAACGGGCAGCTGTTAGTACGCTGTCCTGCCCGTATGGTTGTTCAGCGAGATGACCTTGGTCTTGCCGATGCGGTGACGATAGATCTCGCGCAGGTATTTGATGGCTTTCTTCACGCAATCGCGGGACAGGCGGATGTCGTTGATCGAGACGAACTTGTCCTTGTCGTTGATCAGCTCGCGGTACTTCTTCTCGTACATCGGCTTGATCGCGTACCAGTTGGTATCGAGGATCTTCGCCGGGTTCTCGAACTCGTTGAGCAGCTCGTCGATGCGACTTTCATCGAACTGTTCGCTGACGATGAAATCGAGGATCGAGTTGTCCAGGGTCTCGTCGAAGCGGTACGGGTTGCGGGCGAAGCAACGCTTGATAAAGGCCACGATCAGGGTCAGGAAGTCGTCCGACAGGCACGGGCTCTTGGCGATCAGGGTGGTCAGCGAGAGGTTGGCCGAGGCGCCGATCACCAGCGCGTAACGCTTGAGGGTGGTGTTGGGGAACAGGCTGTTGAGGTGGGTCTTGAGCCGGTTCAGGTCCATGTACGACAGCTTGTAGTCCTTCGGCAGGGAGACGATCGACACCACCGACGAGCAGTTCTTGAAGAAGTGCAGGTCGTGCAGCGCGGCCGCGTCATAACCGGAAGCCTTGTATTGCTCCAGCGCCGCGCGATAACGCTTGGACTCGATCGGCAGCAGGCTGATGCCCTCGATGGCCTGGGTCACCTTGTTGAAGTGCGGCAGGTCGATGGAGCGGAAGAACAGGTCGTCGATGTTCAGGCGCTGCGGCTCTTTCTCGAACACCTTGAACTTGTCGCCGGTCGGCACCGGGGTTTCCGGGACCACGGACTCGGCATAGGCGATCGCCACCGGGCCGGCCAGGCTCATGAACAGGTCGTTGGCATCCAGGCGGATGGTCTCGCCGATGTCGATGCCGGCGCGGCGGAAATAGTTCTGGTCGTAGTCGGTGGTCACCGCCTGGGCGGTGAGGATGTTGAAGATCTGCTGGGAGATGTACTGGTTGGCGTGCTTCTCCATGGCGTTGACGTCGATGTTCTGGATGTTGCCGTCATCGCTTTCTTCGGCATAACGCATGATGTCGTTGGAAATCAGCATCATCGCGTTCCATGGGCGGATACGCCCCATGACGCTGGCTTCGCTGCTGTCTTCGTTATCGAAGTTGTAGGAGAAGTCCCATTCTTCCGACAGGTATTTGCACAGCAGGCGTCCGGCGTTGATGTGCAAGGCTTCGGACATTTCGCTGCGGTGATCGGAGATATTCGGCAGTACGCAGATACCGCTGGTGAAGATCGGCTCGAAGACGAAGGAGTGGCCGCTCTTGCTGTCGTGTTCGTCGATCGGCTTGGTGTCGAACGTCTTGTTCATGTACGAGTACTGCTGGGCCAGGCCGAACTCCGAGGCCATGCCCGAACCGGTACCGCCGCCGGCGCTGAAGATCGAGAAGTACAGGCGCGACTGGTTGGCCTTGATGCCGCAGGAGTCGATCAGGTACGAGTGGATCATTTTCCAGTCGGGGCTGGAGAAACGCTGGGTGTCCTTGTTGAGGATGATCTTGGCCAGGTACTGGCCGAGGATCGGCGCGTTACCGGCGCCACCGGCGTGGACTTCCGAGAGGTCCATGATCTTCATCTTGCTGTAGTCGCGGATGAAGCCGCTTTTTTCGCCCTTGCGCGAGAAGCGGATGCGCCCGGCGATGTCCTTGTCCAGGTCGCCCAGCATCACCAGCGGCTCGACCAGGAACACCGGTTTGCTTGCCTTGTTCTGGCCCAGGCGCAGGTTGTGGCGGATCCACTGGGCGGGGCTGTAGCCCTTGTCGGTATAGGCCTTGTCGTCGTTGTTGAATTCGTTGAGGTAGAACTTGCGGGCGTTGTACACCAGCTCCGCCACATCCAGGGCGATGTTCGACCCGCAGCGGCCCAGGCCGATCAGGCAGACCGAGGGGAA
This sequence comes from Pseudomonas sp. SBT1-2, assembly GCF_028640875.1. NCBI lineage: Bacteria > Pseudomonadati > Pseudomonadota > Gammaproteobacteria > Pseudomonadales > Pseudomonadaceae > Pseudomonas > Pseudomonas sp. SBT1-2. The sequence goes on from NZ_JAQZAA010000115.1 coordinate 150,481, forward strand.
CTCCTGCTCGCGGCGCGCTTCGAGCTCGTCTTCCAGGTGCGGCGGGCGCGGGAATACCGAGTCGCGCAGGCCGTCGAGGTTGTCGAGGATGCGGTCGGTGTTGGTTTCGGTGAAGTAGAGGTATTGCTGGGGCGCCTGTGGGCGCGAGCTGGACAATGGCTTCGACTCTGAAAAGCTCTGGCTGCCCGGGGTCAGCGTCAGTTCGGATACTGCGTTGGCAGAATTGTTTTTAGAAGTCATTGTGCGCCGTGTGCCTGGACTGGTCGGCTCGGTGACAAGATATCAAAGAGCCATCAAGTGGGATCTCGCGACTTTACAGTGCGATATTGGCCCCAGCGATAGGGATAAGTCTGATGGCCGCTAGGGGGAATCCTTTCCTAAGTTCAGATAAATCGGCCAGTTTTCGGTGATCTTTAATCAAAAGGAGGCAAGATGATGGCAACGTTACCCACCCTCGGGTTTGCCGGTATTGGCCTGATGGGCTTGCCCATGTGTCGCCGTCTGCTGGCGGCGGGTTATCCCCTGGTGGTGTGGAATCGCAACCGGGAAAAATGCGCGCCGCTGCTGGAGGCTGGCGCGCGACTGGCCGAGACCCCGGCCCGGTTGTGCGAGGCGGCGGACCTGGTGCTGCTGTGCCTGGCCAACACCGAGGTGGTGCGCGAGGTGGTATTCGGTGCCGAGGGCATTGCCCAGGGAGCCCGGGCCGGCCAGTTGCTGGTGGACCTCTCCAGCCTGGAGCCGACCGCCACCCGGGAAATGGCCGCGCAGCTGGCGAGCACGACCGGCATGGGCTGGGTCGATGCCCCGGTGTCCGGCGGCACGCCCGGTGCCGAGGCTGGCAGCCTGGCGATCATGGTCGGTGGCGAGGCGGCGGATATCGAAAGGGTACGCCCGGTCCTGCTCAACCTGGGGCAACGGGTGACTCATATGGGCGGTGTCGGTGCCGGCCAGGTGACCAAGGCCTGCAACCAGATGATCGTCGCCTGCAATGCGCTGGTGATCGCCGAAGTGGTGGCGCTGGCCGAGCGTTCCGGGGTCGATGCGTCATTGCTGGCCGAGGCGCTGGCCGGTGGTTTCGCCGATTCCAGGCCGCTGCAGATCCTCGCCCCGCAGATGGCCGAGAGCCGCTTCGAACCGATCAAATGGCATGTACGCACCCTGCTCAAGGATCTGGACGGTGCGGTGAAGTTCTCCCGTGAACAGGGCTCGGCCACGCCGATCAGCGGATTGGCTGCACAACTGATGCGCCTGCATGGCGGCCAGGGCTATCTGGAGCAGGATCCCGCGACCCTGGTCCGCCTGTATCGCGAACCGGCGTCAGAGGGCTGACCGCGGCGACGGCGGGCCGCATGCGCTGCTCGATCTCGTCGATCACCCCGGGCAACTCTTCCAGGGGTATTGCGCGGCTGAGCAGGTAACCCTGGATGAAGTCGCAGCCGTATTGGGCGAGGAACTCGTACTGCTGCACGCTCTCGACGCCTTCGGTCACCACCTGCAAGTGCAGGGTATGGGCCATGACGATGATCGCCTGGACGATCTCCTTGTCCTGAGTCGACTGGGGCACGTCCTGGATGAACGAACGGTCGATCTTCAGGGTGTTGAGCGGCAGGCGCTTGAGGTAGGCGAGGGACGAGTAACCGGTGCCGAAGTCATCGATCGACAGCGACACCCCGAGATTGCGGATCTGCCGCAACAGGGCCACGGTGCTGTCGATGTTGCCCATCAGGGCGTTTTCCGTGACTTCCAGTTCCAGGCGCTGGGGCGCGACACCGGCGCTGCCCAGGGCGTTGGCGATCTCTTCGGCCAACTCCTCCCGGGCCAGGTTCAGGGCCGAGCAGTTCACCGCGATTTTCAGCTCGGCAAAGCCGTGGCGGGACAGGGCGGCCAGATCCTCGCAGGCCTTGCGCAGGACCCAGTTGTCCAGTTCGGCAATCAGCCCGTTGGCTTCGGCGATCCCGATGAAGCGATCCGGGGCCAGCAGCCCGTGCAACGGATGCCGCCAGCGCACCAGCGCTTCAAGCTTGCTGACCTTGCGGCTGCCCAGGTCGTAGATGGGCTGGTAATACAGGGTCAAGCCGGCTTCGTTGCGTAGGGCATTGCGCAGTTCTTCCTCCAGTTGCAGTTCCAGGCTCGCCTTGGTCTTCAGGTTGGTGCTGAAGAAATGCAGGCTGTTGCGACCGCTGCCCTTGGATTGATAGAGCGCCAGGTCGGCATGCTTGAGCAGCTCTTCGCTGGTCTTGCCGTCGTCGGGAAAGACGCTGATGCCGATGCTGGTGGTCATCACCATGCGCCTTCCTGCCAGCTCGATGGGTTCCTTCATCTTGCTCATGATGCGTTGCGCCATGTGCTGGGCTTCGTCGCGGTCGCTCAAGCTCATGAGGATGCAGAACTCGTCTCCGCCGAAACGCGCCACTACGTCTTGATGGCTGCGGGTGGAGCTTTTGATATGGCCGGCAATCACCTTCAACAGTTCGTCGCCGGCATCGTGGCCGAGGCTGTCGTTGATCCGCTTGAAGTGATCGATGTCGAGGAACATCACCGCGAGCATGCCACCCTGCACGGTCTTTTCAATGAGCTTTTCGGCGAACAGCTGGTTGAAGCCGCGACGATTGATCAGGTTGGTCAGGGCGTCGTAGTGCGCCACCTGTTGCAGCGCCACCCGGGCCTGGTCCAGTTGGCTCAGCAGGGTGTTGACCCGGCGCAGGTCCTGTTCCTTGTGCTGGAGTTTCTTGTCCGCCAAGGCCGCGCTGATGCTGCTGCCAATGATCAACAGGGCGATGACGGCGATGGTCAGGCCCAGTTGCAAGGGGTTGTCGTCCACCGCGATGGAGGGTGTGCCCGTCGCCGGCAGCACCAGTTTCAACGCCCACATGCCGGTGAAATGCATAGCGACTATGCCGCCCCCCAGCAGCAGGCTGGCCGCGTATTTGAGCAACTGGTGGAGCACGCCGCTGCCGTTGCTCAGGTAGCGGGACAAGAGCAGGGCGACCAGGCTCGCGCTGATGGCGATGGCAATCGACAGGCCGAACAGGTCGGGCTGGTAGTAGGCCGTGGCTGGCGAGCGCATGGCCGCCATGCCGACATAGTGCATGGCGCAGATGCCCAGGCCGATCCAGATCGACGCCAGCAGGTAGCGCCATAGCTGCAACTGGGGATGGCTGAGGGTCTTCATCGCCAGCCAGGATGCAATCACCGCGATCAGCAGCGACAGCAGGGTCATCGGCAGGTCGTAATGGGTTTCGATGGGGATCTGCAGTGCCAGCATGCCGATGAAGTGCATGGCCCAGATGCCGCCGGCCAGGCAGAAGGCGCCGACCCAGCGCCAGCGTTGCTGGGCCGCCGCCAGGTCGACGTGGCGCACCCGTTCGGCCATGTCCAGGGTGGCGAAGCTGCCGGCGCAGGCCACCAGATAGGCGAGGATCACCAGCACGGGGTTGTGGTTGCAGGTGAGTAATACCTGCCCGCCTTCGGGGAGCTCGGTAAAAAAATGCAGACCAAGCCATTCCATCGCATGCCCCGTTTCTTGAGTCATCCAGGGCCAGCCCTGGGTGGCTGGCCAATGGGACTGAGTATAGGAAGCCGAGTCGAGGCCGGGAACGATGGTGGCAAATTGACTTAAATGATTTTGGAATTCAGCTCATAGCCAATCGAGCTAAGCACTCTGTTCGAAGTACAGCGCCGGCTCCAGGGGCGCGAGCCCGAATGCCGCGCGCGCGGCGTCGCAATCGACGTTCTGTTGGCCATTTTCCCAGGACGCCTCGAATTCGCGGCAGGTGCTGGAGCGCTGGTGGTAGATCGAACAGCTGACTTCCTTGCCGACCTCGCCGGTCAGCGCGGTGCAGCGGGTCGGCTTGCAATCGGTGCCGAGCATGGCGACCCGGCTGGGGCTGATGGACGCCACCAGATCGTCGGGGACCGTACCGCCGGAAGAGGCGCATTCACCCCAGAAAAAAGACACACGAAAGTGTGAACAGCAGGCACCGCAATTCAGACACGGACTGGCTTCGGACATGGGCGTATTCAAAGGGGAGGAGGTTGATGAGGGGGGCAGCAAGGCCGCTATTCTAGGCTTCGCAACGGCCTTGGGAAGGGGGCGCGCGAGGTATTTTTCAGGCCCTGCGCAAGCCCTTGAAAAATCGGGCTTTAGCCCCGGTATCCGGGGGCTTGCGGCGGTTTAGGCGGGGGCGCTGGCGCTGTTCGGACGGTCGTCGAGCGCGGTCGACGGCCCGCGCTTCGGATTGCCTGGTATCAGCCTTACGAATCATTACAGACAAGCGCGGCGGGGCTGACTAGATTGCAACTTCCAGGCTCGGTTGCGTCTGGCCGAATAACAATAAAAGAGACCGACCCATGCAGAACTCGACCCAAGCGGCGAATGCCTGGCGCATTCTGTTCCTGTTGTTCCTGGCTAACCTGTTCAACTTCTTCGATCGCACCATTCCGGCCATCATCATCGAGCCGATCCGCATGGAATGGCACCTGAGCGACTTCCAGATCGGCATCATCGGCACCGCCTTCACCATCGTCTACGCCATTGCCGGCCTGCCCCTGGGGCGCATGGCCGATACCGGCTCGCGCAGCAAACTCATGGGCTGGGGCCTGGCGGTGTGGAGCGGGCTGACCGCGGTCAACGGCCTGGTGGGCAGTTTCTGGAGTTTCCTGCTCGTGCGCATGGGCGTCGGCATCGGCGAAGCCAGCTATGCGCCGGCCGCCAACTCGCTGATCGGCGACTTGTTCCCGGCCCATCGCCGGGCCCGGGCCATGGGCATCTTCATGCTCGGCCTGCCCCTGGGCCTGTTGCTGGCGTTCTTCACCATCGGCGCCATGGTCAAGGCCTTCGACAGCTGGCGCGCGCCGTTCTTTATCGCCGCGGTGCCGGGCCTGTTGCTGGCGGTGTTCATGTTCTTCATCAAGGAGCCCAAGCGCGGTGCGGCGGAAACCGTCAAGGTTTCCCAGGAACGCGTCGACCGGCCGATCCGCCGGGTGCTGGCGATCCCGACCTTTCTCTGGCTGGTGCTGGCCGGGCTGACCTTCAACTTCGCCACCTACGCCTGCAACTCGTTCCTGGTGCCGATGCTGCAGCGTTATTTCCTGATGCCGTTGCAGGACGCCGCGGTGGCGACCGGGGTGATAGTCGGGTTGACCGGCCTGTTCGGGCTGACCCTGGGCGGCTGGGTCGCCGACAAGATTCACCAGCGTGTGGCCAACGGTCGGTTGTTGTTCGCCGCCTTCAGCATGCTGATCTCGACCCTGTGCACCGCCTGGGCCCTGCATGCCGGGCGCATCGAAATCGGGGTGTTCGTCGCGGTGTTCAGTGTCGGCTGGCTGTTCGCCTACAACTTCTATACCTGCGTTTACACGGCAATCCAGGATGTGGTCGAACCCCGTCTGCGCGCCACGGCCATGGCGCTGTTCTTCGCCGGCCTGTACCTGCTGGGCGGTGGCCTGGGGCCGGTGGTGGTGGGGGCACTGTCCGATCACTTTGCCCATGCGGCGATGTACGCCGCCGGGGCTGAGCAGATGACCGAGGCGTTCAAGGCGGTTGGCCTGCATGACGCCATGTACCTGATCCCGGTGGCGTTGCTGCTGACCATGCTGTTCCTGTTCCTGGCCTCGCGCTGCTTCGTGCGCGATGCGCAGCGGATGAAGGACGGGTTGGTGCCGGCCGCGCCAGCGGGGGCTGCGGTGACCGCCTGAACAGTGCTTTGTAGGAGCGAGGCTTGCCCGCGATGAACGATGACGCGGTGTGCCAGATAGAACGGGTTGCCTCCATCGCGGGCAAGCCTCGCTCCTACAGAAGCCGATAAAAAAGGCCCGCATTGTGCGGGCCTTTTCATTTACCGGGAGAGCAGGGGGAATCAGCCCGCTACCAGTACCCGGATCGCTTCCAGGCGCAGCGCTGCTTTCTCAAGCATGGCCAGGCCTTGTTCGCGTTGTTGGCGCAGGGCCACCAGCTCGCTGTCGCGCACGGTCGGGTTGACCGCCTGCAACGCGGTCAGGCGCGCCAGTTCTTCGTCGGTGTCGGCGGCCAGGCGACGTTGCGCCTCGGCCACGCGCTCGGCGTGACGTGGGGCAATCTTCGCTTCGCCAGCGTTGATCTTCGGCGTCAGCTGGTCGCGCTGGGCCTGGATGAACTTGTTGGCGCTGGCCCGTGGCACGCTTTCCAGCTGGTCGTTGAGGGTCTCGAAGGCGACGCGCGCCGACAGGTCGTTGCCGTTGGCGTCCAGCAGGCAGCGCAGGGCGGCCGGTGGCAGGTAGCGGCCCAGTTGCAGCGAGCGCGGTGCCACCACTTCACTGACGTACAGCAGTTCCAGCAACACGGTGCCGGGTTTCAGCGCCTTGTTCTTGATCAGCGCCACGGCGGTGTTGCCCATGGAGCCGGACAGCACCAGGTCCATGCCGCCTTGCACCATCGGGTGTTCCCAGGTGATGAACTGCATGTCTTCGCGAGACAGCGCCTGGTTGCGGTCGTAGGTGATGGTCACGCCTTCGTCGTCGCCCAGGGGGAAGCTGGCGTCGAGCATTTTTTCGCTTGGCTTGAGGATCAGCGCGTTGTCCGAATGGTCTTCGCTGTCGATGCCGAAGGCGTCGAACAGGGTTTCCATGTAGATCGGCAGGGCGAACTGATCGTCCTGCTCGAGGATCGCTTCCACCAGCGCATCACCTTCGCCAGCGCCGCCGGAGTTGAGCTCCAACAGACGGTCGCGACCGGTGTGCAGCTCGGCCTCAAGGCGTTCGCGCTCGGTGCGCGCCTCGTCGATCAGCGCTTGCCACTCGCCGTCGTCGGCTTCTTCCAGCAGCGGCAGCAGGCGCGGGCCGAACTGATGCTGCAGGGCGTTGCCGGTCGGGCAGGTATTGAGGAAGGCGTTCAGCGCTTCGTGGTACCACTGGAACAGGCGCTCTTGCGGGCTGGTTTCCAGGTACGGCACATGCAGTTCGATCACGTGTTTCTGGCCGATCCGGTCGAGACGGCCGATCCGCTGCTCCAGCAGGTCCGGGTGCGACGGCAGATCGAACAGCACCAGGTGGTGGGCGAACTGGAAGTTGCGACCTTCACTGCCGATTTCCGAGCAGATCAGCACCTGGGCGCCGAACTCTTCATCGGCGAAGTAGGCGGCGGCGCGGTCGCGCTCGAGGATGTTCATGCCTTCGTGGAACACCGTGGCCGGGATGCCGGAACGCACGCGCAGGGCGTCTTCCAGGTCCATGGCGGTTTCCGCATGGGCGCAGATCACCAGGACCTTAGTGCGCTTGAGCATTTTCAGCTGGTCGATCAGCCACTCGACACGCGGGTCGAATTTCCACCAGCGCTCTTCTTCGCTGGCGTCCGGCTGGGCCTGGAAGCTGACTTCCGGGTACAGCTCGGCGTGCTCGCCCAGCGGCAGTTCCAGGTATTCGTCCGGGCACGGCAGCGGGTAGGGGTGCAGCTTGCGCTCGGGGAAACCTTGCACCGCGGCGCGGGTGTTGCGGAACAGCACACGGCCGGTGCCGTGGCGGTCCAGCAGCTCGCGCACCAGGCGCGCGCTGGCCTCGCTATCGCCCTCGTTGACGGCGGCGAGCAGGGCTTCGCCTTCGTTGCCGAGGAAGTTGTGGATGGTCTTGTGCGCTTCGGGCGACAGGCGTCCTTTATCCAGCAGTTCCTGCACGGCTTCGGCCACCGGGCGATAGTTTTCGCTCTCGGCGCGGAAGGCGGCCAGGTCGTGGAAACGGTTCGGGTCGAGCAGGCGCAGACGGGCGAAGTGGCTGTCCTGGCCCAGTTGTTCCGGGGTGGCGGTGAGCAGCAGGACGCCCGGAATCACCTCGGCCAGCTGTTCCACCAGCGCGTATTCCGGGCTGACCTGGTCTTCGTGCCATACCAGGTGGTGGGCTTCGTCGACCACCATCAGGTCCCAGCCGGCGGCGAACAGCGCGTCCTGGGCCTTCTCGTCGTCCACCAGCCATTCCAGGGCCACCAGGGCGAGCTGGGTGTCCTCGAAGGGGTTGGCGGCATCGCTTTCGATAAAACGTTCTTCGTCGAACAGCGCGACCTGCAGGTTGAAGCGCCGGCGCATTTCCACCAGCCACTGGTGCTGCAGGTTTTCCGGGACCAGGATCAGCACGCGGCTGGCGCGGCCCGACAGCAGCTGGCGATGGATCACCAGGCCGGCTTCGATGGTCTTGCCCAGGCCCACTTCGTCCGCCAGGAGAACCCGCGGCGCGATACGGTCGGCGACTTCACGGGCAATGTGCAACTGGTGGGCGATCGGCTGGGCGCGTACGCCACCCAGGCCCCACAGCGACGATTGCAGCTGGCGGCTGGTGTGTTCCAGGGTGTGGTAGCGCAGGGAGAACCAGGCCAGCGGGTCGATCTGCCCGGCGAACAGACGGTCGCTGGCCAGACGGAACTGGATGAAGTTCGAGAGTTGGGTTTCCGGCAGGGTGACGACTTCGTTCTGCCCGTTGAGGCCGTGGTAGACCAGCAGGCCATCGACGTCGTCGACTTCGCGCACGGTCATCTTCCAGCCTTCGAAGTGGGTGATGGTGTCACCCGGGGAAAACCTCACGCGAGTGAGGGGCGCATTCCGTAGCGCATACTGGCGAGTGTCGCCAGTGGCCGGATAGAGCACGGTCAGCAAGCGGCCGTCCTGTGCCAGAACGGTGCCTAGACCTAGCTCGGCTTCGCTGTCACTAATCCAGCGTTGCCCCGGTTGATACTGCTGCGCCATGCTGCCTGACTCCCGCCTTGAAAAAGCCGACTATGTTAACGGATCGGCGCCCTCAGGCCAAAGAACTCTAACAAAAACAACTACGCTGGAAGGTAGCGTATCGGGCGCATTTGTCGGGGCTCGGGGCACTATCGGGTGACGACTGGGTCACAAGTTTGCGACCGATGGCTCAAGTCGCCCCCGCAGCAGCCGACAGCCTGCCGACAGGAGACCAATAATATGCTGCCCCCGATGCTGCCCTTGAGTGCCGTGCCCGTGACCTCCCAGCAGGATCCGATCCGGCCGCGCCCGGATATCCCGCCGGTGGTGCCGGTGCAACAGAGTTCCAACGAAAGCACCATCGACCTGCAAAAGCGCGATGCCGAACAGTCGGCGCTGCTGCTGCGCGAAGAACAGCAGCGCCAGCAACAAAAGCACAAACGCCAGCGTGAGGCCGAGAACGATCCCGAACTGCACCTGGCCGTGCCCGGGGACGAGCTGAATGCCGACAACACTGTGCCGGTGGTGCCGCTGATCGAGGATGCGCCACGCCAGGGGCTGTGGGTCGACGTCGAGGTTTAGATACCGCTCTTGAATGCCTGCAACGGCGAGGCAAGGAATCACATGCCGCAATCCGCACGATGCTGGTCAAATACGGCGGACCTCCACCTTTAATTGCGCTCGATACCTGCCGATCACTGGTCAGCCGCCGCGTCACGCCGCATTATTGGCAAACCCGCAAGGGCCGCAGCCGCGCTATCTATATATAGAGGCTGTGGTCGACATTGACCTGAATGATGCAAGCCAACGCCATGAGCCAAGACGACAACCTGATCGACCTGAACGCCGAACGTGCCAAGCGTGTGCATGACCTGAAGGAAAAGCGCCTGAATGAAGTGCGCCAGGCCTTCGAGCAGGCAATGCCTCTGGGCAAGCCGAAGAAGAAACCGAAAAAGCCGAAAAAGCGCTGAACCGGGCGCGATCTGTTGATGTAAGTCAGTTATTTCCCCTCCCTGTCGTCCTGTCTTGGGTGACCATTGACCCCGGTCAATTTTCCCCGCCGCCTCTTTGGTTAACTTAGCCCCATCGCAACAGGGCAAGAGCAGGAGGCCAGTCATGTTTTTCGATAATGTGGTGATCGCCGGAGTGCTGACTGTCGGCCTCATGGTTCTGTTTTTCGCCGGGTTTGGATTTTTCATCTGGAAAGATGCGCATAAACGCAAAAAACCTTAAGTCTTTCCGGTAACGAGCACGCAAGGCATTTTGGGCAACTTCGGTTGCCCTTTTTTTTGCCTGTGTGTTTTGTGGGGGAACGATCACTTCCTTCAGGCACAAAAAAAGGTGCAACCCAAGGGGCGCACCTTTTTTGTCGCGGACCGAGCGAATCAGGTCCCGAGGGCTTTCGAGGCCAGCCAGAACAGACCGGCCGACAGCGCCACGGTCGCCGGCAGGGTCAGTACCCAGGCCAGCAGGATGGTGCGCACGGTGCCGCTTTGCAGGCCGCTTTTGTTGGCGACCATGGTCCCGGCCACACCCGACGACAGCACGTGGGTGGTCGATACCGGCAGGCTGAAGATATTGGCCATGCCGATCAGGCCGGCGGCGGTGATCTGCGCCGACATGCCCTGGGCATAGGTCATGCCTTGCTTGCCGATCTTCTCACCGATGGTCTGCACCACACGTTTCCAGCCGATCATGGTCCCCAGGCCAAGGGCCAGGGCCACGGCCAGGATCACCCAGAACGGCGCGTATTCGGTGGTGGCGGTCAGGTCTTTGCGCAACTTGTCCAGGTCAGCCTTTTCACGGGCCGCGAGGTTCGGCAGCTTGCCGACTTTCTTCGCGGTGTCGTCCAGGCAGAGCAGGTAGCGACGCACTTCGATGCGGCTTTCGGCCGGCAGCGAGTGATAGTCGGCTACACCCTTGAGGGTGCCCAGCAGCGCGGCGATGGTCGGTTCGGTCTGCTGCGGGTTGCAGCGGAATTTGCCTGGCAGATCGTCCTTCACGCTTTTGCCCAGGGCCAGGAACTCGCCCAGGGAGTCCTGGTTGCGCTGGTAGAACTGGCTCAGGTGCAGGGTGGCGTCGCGGGTACGTTCGATCTGGTAAGTGGTGCTGTTCAGGTCGAGCACGAACTGCGCGGGCACGATACCGATCAGTACCAGCATGATCAGGCCGATGCCTTTCTGGCCGTCGTTGGAACCGTGCACAAAGCTCACGGCCATGGCCGAGATCACCAGCACCAGGCGATTCCAGAAGGGCGGATGTTTCTTGTCGTCGACCTTGCGGCGTTGTTCCGGGGTCTTGTGCATCTTCGAGATCGGACGCCACCACTTCAGGCCGATCAGCACCAGGGCGGCAATCAGGAAGCCGGCCATGGGCGAGAACACCAGGGAAGCGCCGATGTCGATCGCCTTCTGCCAGTTCACGCCATCGCCCAACGGGATGTCGTTGAGCAGGGCGTTGGCCAGGCCGACGCCGAGGATCGAACCGATCAAGGTGTGGGAGCTGGAAGCGGGAATACCGAAGTACCAGGTGCCCAGGTTCCAGGTGATGGCCGCGGCCAGCAACGAGAAGACCATGGCCAGGCCGTGGCCGGTGTTGACATTGATCAGCAGCTCGACCGGCAGCAGATGGACGATGGCATAGGCCACGCCGACGCCGCCCAGCAGCACGCCGAGGAAATTGAATACACCGGAAAAGAATACGGCCAGGTGCGGCGGCATGGCTTTGGTGTAGATAACAGTGGCAACCGCATTTGCGGTGTCATGAAAGCCGTTGATGAACTCGTAGGCGAGGACAAAAGCCAGGGCGAGCAAGAGGCTCACAAGCACCCAAGCATCCAGTCCGCTGAATAAATCGATCATGAAGGTTTTCTGACCCGGTCATAAGGGGGCGCGATTATGCCAGAAAACCCTGGTAATCGATGCACTAGGTGCTGGTTGGTAACATTCTTCAACGAAAAAGCCGGAGGCAGGCCAATGGCCATGCCTTTTTTCGAGGCATGGGCAAGCCCTTGATTTTACTGGGGCTCATCCTCAAGGTCAGGGGTGCAAGACTCAGCCAAACGTCTCAAACGCTTGTATGAAATTTCACTTCCATGACAGTTTTTGAGCCCTTGGGCCCCATCCGCGGCTGCACGGCGGATGCCCGGCCGACCTTGCGATCGGCATTTATCTGCAAGGGCATCGAGCAGTGCGAAAGCTTCAGGCGAAGAGCGTCACGGCTGTTCTGCCTTGAGCTCTTTTTCCATCTTTTGCAGTTCTTGGGTAAATGCCTGGTCGAGAATGCTGGCGCGCTTTCGCCAAGGTTTGCGTTCCGGTTCAGGCTGGGCGGCGTAGGTGGTGACTTCGCCTCCGTAAACTTCCTTGTAACGTTGTTCCTGGCGCTCAAGTTCCGCGCGCAGTTCGTCTTTCGTCACAGTGTTACCTAACTGAGTTGAGATTATCCCGATGATACGCATTGCCTCGATCGGGTTTATCGAGCGCCTCGTGCTCGGCTCGATTAAAGGAGCCAGGATTGCGATGGGGCTCGCCAAACCGCTTCTTGTTGCATGCGGCCACGCCACCGGACAAGAACAGCTGTCGTAGCAACAGTCACTTTTTTGCAAGCACATTGGCCGGGCATATTGAGATGAGCGTCAAGCGCTTGCAGCAGGAAGCGTCACTTACCGATACGCACCCTGATGATGCTGCCGAACGCAGAAAAGCGTCGGTGATCACTTTGCTCATTATAGCGGCGGCCATGAATAACTCTATCGGCAATAAGTTAAAAATCGTCAACTTGATATCAGGGTTTTGTTACACGAAAGTTTTAAGCCGAATGATGAGAGGGGTGACGCTGCAGTTCTGTAACAAGGCCTGACAAGTTGCCTGGACTAATACGGAAGAAATGAGAGTTTTATTGGCGGCGAAAAAACGCCGCATCGCGTAGAAGCACTTAGTCGCGGTGGATTGCGATTATCGGTCGATGGTTCGATAATCGCCCAATGTTGGCTGTGCAGGCTTGTGCATCCTCTCCAGTACGGCTTGTAATAAGCCAGACTTCCGTCGCAGAGAACCTGAAATGAACGATCAATTGCGTAATTCCTTCGCTTCCGCCGCGCCACCGATTGTCGCTTCGCCGGCCAAGCGGATTCAGGCGCTGACGGGTGATCCGGATTTCATGACTTCTCTGGCTCGCGGCCTGGCGGTGGTCCAGGCCTTTCAGGAGCGCAAGCGCCATCTGACCATTGCCCAGATCAGCCACCGCACGGAGATTCCCCGGGCCGCCGTGCGCCGCTGCCTGCATACCCTGATCAAGCTCGGTTACGCCACCACCGACGGCCGCACCTATTCGTTGCTGCCCAAGGTGCTGACACTGGGGCACGCCTACCTGTCTTCCACGCCGCTGGCGGTGTCGGCCCAGCCTTACCTGGATCGCATGAGCGAGCAACTGCACGAAGCCTGCAACATGGCCACCCTGGAAGGCGACGACATTCTGTACATCGCCCGTTCGGCCACCACCCAGCGCCTGATCTCGGTCGATCTCTCGGTCGGTGGGCGCCTGCCGGCCTACTGCACGTCCATGGGGCGGATCCTGCTGGCGGCGCTGGATGACGCTTCGTTGCGCGAATACCTCGAGCATGCCGACCTGCAAGCCAAGACCAGCCGTACCCTGCACACGCCAGAGGCGCTGCTCGAATGCCTGCAACAGGTTCGGCAGCAGGGCTGGTGCATCGTCGATCAGGAGCTGGAGCAAGGCCTGCGTTCCATCGCCGTGCCGGTGTACGACGCTTCAGGCCAGGTGCTGGCCGCGCTCAATGTCAGTACCCATGCCGGCCGCGTCAGCCGCGCCGAGCTGGAGCAGCGCTTCTTGCCGGGCCTGCTCAGCGCCAGTCGCGACCTCAGCGCCCAATTGTTCGCTTGAGGGCTGCCTGCTTAAGCTGTTCGATAAACGCACAGATACGCGCTTGCTGAATTGACGCTCTTTCCCTTGCCTCATTAATGTCGCGGCAGCGTCATCCGGCCACTGGAGCTCTGCCTCTCCATTGGCCGCGTGGCGCCCCCCATAATAATGAAGAGGCCAACCCGCCCATGAGCATCGCCCGCGCGCCCAGCCGCGCTCCTTTATCCTGCCTTCGCCTGCCGACGGCCTGATCCGCAAGACCCTTTTTCGATTTGAACCGACCAGCTTTGGCTGGCGCCTGTTCGCCTGCGTTTTTCGCGTGGAATAAAAATAATGAACCAGCCTCAATCCGCTGTAGGGAACTGCCTCGATGTGCAGTCCTTTATCAATGCCCAGCCGCTGTCGCGCTATCAGTGGCGGGTGGTGATCCTGTGTTTCCTGATTGTCTTTCTCGATGGCCTCGACACCGCGGCCATGGGATTCATCGCGCCGGCGCTGTCCCAGGATTGGGGCATCGACCGTGCCAGCCTCGGCCCGGTGATGAGTGCGGCGCTGATCGGCATGGTGTTCGGGGCGCTGGGCTCCGGCCCGTTGGCTGACCGCTTCGGGCGCAAAGTGGTGTTGGTGGGGGCGGTGCTGCTGTTCGGTGCCTTCAGCCTGGCGTCGGCCTACAGCACCAATGTCGACCAGTTGCTGGTGCTGCGTTTCCTCACCGGCCTGGGCCTGGGCGCCGGCATGCCGAATGCCACCACGCTGCTCTCCGAATACACCCCCGAGCGCCACAAGTCGTTGCTGGTGACCAGCATGTTCTGTGGTTTCAACCTGGGCATGGCCGGTGGCGGTTTCATTTCCGCCAAGCTGATCCCGGCGTTCGGCTGGCACAGCCTGTTGCTGATCGGCGGGATCCTGCCGCTGATCCTGGCCGTGGTGCTGCTGGCCTGGCTGCCGGAGTCGGCGCGTTACCTGGTGGTGCGCAATCGTGGCACCGACAAGGTGCGCAAGGCCCTGGCGCCCATCGAGCCGGGCACGGTCGGCCAGGCCGCGAGCTTCAGCGTGCCGGAACAGAAGACGGTGAAGGCGCGCAATGTGTTTGCGGTGATTTTCTCCGGGACCTACAGCGCTGGCACCTTGCTGTTGTGGCTGACCTATTTCATGGGGTTGGTGATCGTGTACCTGCTGACCAGCTGGCTGCCGACCCTGATGCGCGACAGCGGCGCGAGCATGGAGCAGGCGGCCTTTATTGGCGCGCTGTTCCAGTTTGGCGGGGTACTCAGCGCCGTGGCGGTGGGCTGGGCCATGGACCGCTTCAACCCGCACAAGGTCATCGGCACCTTCTACCTGCTGGCCGGGGTCTTCGCCTACGCGGTCGGGCAAAGCCTGGGCAACATCACCTTGCTGGCGACCCTGGTGCTGATCGCCGGCATGTGCGTCAACGGCGCGCAATCGGCGATGCCATCCCTGGCCGCGCGCTTCTATCCGACCCAGGGCCGCGCCACCGGCGTGTCGTGGATGCTCGGCATCGGTCGTTTCGGGGCGATCCTCGGGGCCTGGATGGGCGCCACGCTGCTGGGGCTGGGCTGGAACTTCGAGCAGGTGCTGACCGCGCTGGTGATCCCGGCGGCGCTGGCGACCACGGCGGTGGTGATCAAGGGCATGGTCAGCCATGCGGATGCGACCTGATCGAATGAAGAAAGCGCTCCTGAAGGGAGCGCTGAATACCTGTAGCCGCTGCCGCAGGCTGCGATAAGGCCGAAGGCCTTCAGCGAGCCTGAGATCTTCGCGACCGTTCCGGTCGATCGCAGTCTGCGGCAGCGGCTACAACGCAATCGATAGTCAGACAACAATCTGTTCGATAAACGAACACTCAGTCGATTATCGGATTGTTTGGGTTTTTCCCCCGGCTTAATCTTCAGTCACTCAGGCGTATCCCTTGCGCCTTTTTCTTCCAGTCGCTCAATAACAATCGGGAGATCCCTCCATGGCTGAAATCCTTTCGCTGCACGACGCGGTGAAGCAGTTCGTCAACGACGGCGATACCGTCGCGCTCGAAGGCTTCACCCACCTGATCCCCACGGCCGCGGGTCACGAAATCATTCGCCAGGGCAAAAAAGACCTGACCCTGGTACGGATGACCCCTGACCTGATCTACGACCAGTTGATCGGTGCCGGTTGTGCCCGCAAGCTGATTTTCTCCTGGGGCGGCAACCCGGGCGTGGGTTCCCTGCATCGCCTGCGGGACGCGGTCGAGAAGCAATGGCCCCACGCCCTGGAAATCGAAGAACACAGCCACGCCGACCTGGCCAACGCCTACGTGGCGGGTGCCTCGGGCCTGCCATTCGCGGTGTTGCGCGCTTATGCCGGCTCCGACCTGCCGAAGGTCAACCCGTTGATCAAGAGCGTGACCTGCCCATTCACCGGTGAAGTGCTGGCGGCGGTGCCATCGGTACGCCCTGACGTCACCGTGATCCACGCGCAAAAAGCCGACCGCAAGGGCAACGTGCTGCTGTGGGGCATCCTTGGCGTGCAGAAGGAGGCCGCCCTGGCCGCCAAGCGCTGCATCGTCACCGTGGAAGAAATCGTCGACGACCTGAACGCGCCGATGAACGCCTGCGTGCTGCCGACCTGGGCCCTGAGCGCGGTCTGCCACGTACCGGGCGGCGCCCATCCGTCCTACGCCCACGGTTACACCGAGCGCGACAACATCTTCTACCAGGCCTGGGACCCGATCGCCCGCGACCGTGAAACCTTCACCGCCTGGATCAACGAATACATCCGCGGCAGCGCTGACTTCAGCGAATTCCAGGCCAAGCTGGCCGCAGCAACGGGGGCCAAATAATGACTTACACCACCAATGAAATGATGACCGTTGCCGCCGCCCGCCGCCTGCAGAACGGCTCGGTGTGCTTTGTCGGGATCGGCCTGCCGTCCAAGGCCGCCAACCTGGCGCGCCTGACTTCGTCGCCGGACGTGGTGCTGATCTACGAATCCGGCCCGATCGGCGCCAAGCCCAGCGTGCTGCCGCTGTCCATCGGTGACGGCGAACTGGCCGAGACCGCGGACACCGTGGTGCCGACCGGCGAGATCTTCCGCTACTGGCTGCAAGGCGGGCGTATCGACGTCGGTTTCCTCGGCGCCGCCCAGGTCGACCGTTTCGGCAACATCAACACCACGGTGGTTGGCGATTACCACCAGCCGAAAGTCCGCCTGCCAGGTGCTGGCGGTGCGCCGGAGATCGCAGGTTCCGCCAAAAGCGTGCTGATCATCCTCAAGCAGTCGTCGCGCTCCTTTGTCGACAAGCTCGACTTCATCACCTCGGTCGGTCATGGCGAAGGCGGCGACTCGCGCAAACGCCTGGGCCTGCCAGGGGCCGGGCCGGTGGGGATCATCACCGACCTGTGCATCATGGAGCCGGAAGCCGGCAGCCATGAATTCGTGGTCACCTCGCTGCACCCGGGCGTGACCCGTGAGCAGGTGGTCGCCGCCACCGGTTGGGCGATCCGTTTCGCCGACCAGGTCGCAGAGACCGCCGCGCCGACCGAGATCGAACTGACCGCCCTGCGTGACCTGGAAGCCCGCACCGCCGCGGCCCATGGCCAGACTCCGGGAGAAGCCTGATGCGCGAAGTGTTTATCTGTGACGCCATTCGTACCCCCATCGGCCGCTTTGGTGGCGGCCTGTCGACCGTCCGTGCCGACGATCTGGCCGCCGCGCCGATCAAGGCGCTGATCGAGCGCAACCCGTCGGTGGACTGGAGCGCGGTGGACGAGGTGTTCCTCGGCTGCGCCAACCAGGCCGGCGAAGACAATCGCAACGTGGCGCGCATGGCGCTGCTGCTGGCCGGGCTGCCGGAAACCATTCCGGGTGTGACTCTCAACCGCCTGTGCGCTTCGGGCATGGATGCCATCGGCACCGCTTTTCGCGCCATCGCCAGTGGCGAGATGGAGCTGGCCATCGCCGGCGGCGTCGAGTCGATGTCCCGCGCGCCCTTTGTCATGGGCAAGGCCGACACCGCCTTTTCGCGCAACATGAAGTTGGAAGACACCACCATCGGCTGGCGCTTCATCAACCCGCTGATGAAGGCCCAGTACGGCGTGGATGCCATGCCGCAGACCGCCGACAACGTCGCCGACGATTATCAGGTGTCGCGCGCCGACCAGGACGCGTTCGCCCTGCGCAGCCAGCAACGCACCGCCGCGGCGCAGGCCGCCGGGTTCTTCGCCGAGGAAATCGTCCCGGTGCGCATCGTCCACAAGAAGGGCGAGACGGTGGTCGAGCAGGACGAGCATCCGCGGGCCGATACCTCGCTGGAAACCCTGAGCAAGCTCAAGCCGGTCAATGGCCCGGACAAGACCGTCACCGCCGGCAACGCCTCGGGCGTCAACGACGGGGCGGCGGCGCTGATCCTGGCGTCGGCCGAGGCGGTGAAAAAGCACGGCCTGAGCGCCCGTGCCCGGGTGCTGGGCATGGCCAGCGCCGGCGTCGCGCCACGGGTGATGGGCATCGGCCCGGTGCCGGCGGTGCGCAAGTTGACCGAGCGCCTGGGCGTGGCGGTCAGCGATTTTGATGTGATCGAACTCAACGAAGCCTTCGCCAGCCAGGGCCTGGCGGTGTTGCGCGAACTGGGCCTGGCGGACGACGCGCCCCAGGTCAACCCCAACGGCGGCGCCATCGCCCTTGGCCATCCGCTGGGCATGAGCGGCGCGCGCCTGGTATTGACGGCGCTGCACCACCTGGAAAAGACCGGTGGCAAGAAAGGCCTGGCGACCATGTGCGTGGGTGTCGGCCAGGGCCTGGCACTGGCCATCGAGCGCGTCTGACGCGCTTTTTATAAGAACGAGGATCGAGCATGACCGACAAGCCCGGTTACCGGCGCCCGCAACCAGGTACTCAGCCTGATTACCTGAACCCGGCCTACAAATCCACCAACACCCGCTCGCCGTCCAAGCCGCTGGTGTTCCTGCTCCATTCGCTGTCGGAAATCACCGGCCCGACCATCGGCGCCGATTACCTGCAGGACAAGGACAACGACCTCACCGCCCAGCATGCCGGCGAGCCCCAGGGCGAGCGCATCATCATCCACGGCCGGGTGCTGGACGAGAACGGCCTGCCGGTGCCGGGGATCCTGGTGGAGATCTGGCAGGCCAACGCCGCCGGTCGCTACAACCACGAGCGTGACCTGCACGATGCGCCGCTGGACCCGAACTTCACCGGCACCGGGCGCACCGTCACCGACGCCGATGGCTGGTACCAGTTCCAGACCATCAAGCCCGGTGCCTACCCCTGGGGTAACCACCACAATGCCTGGCGTCCAGCGCATATCCACTTCTCGCTGTTCGGGCCGAGCATCCTCACGCGCCTGGTGACCCAGATGTATTTCCCGGGCGACCCGCTGCTGGCCTACGACCCGATCTACAACTGCGTGCCGGACACCAGCGCCAAGGAACGCCTGATCGCCAGCTTCGACCTGGAGAAAACCATTCCGTCCTACGCCCTCGGCTACCGTTGGGACATCGTCTTGCGCGGCCGCGATGCCACGCCGATGGAGAAATAAGATGACGCTGACTGCGACCACGTCCCACACCGTCGGCCCCTACTACCACATCGGCCTGACCTGGCTGAACCGCGAAGACCTGACCCAGGCCGAGACCCTCGGCGAACGGGTAGCGATCAGCGGCCAGGTGGTGGATGGCAACGGCGACTTCGTCAACGACGCCATGCTGGAAATCTGGCAGGCCAACGCGGCCGGCAAGTACGATCACCCGGAAGACGATCAGGACAAGGCCCTGGACCCGAACTTCCAGGGCTTCGGCCGGGTGCCGGTGGATGGGGAAGGGCGTTTCCGCTTCACCACCATCAAGCCGGGCAGCGTGCCTGGCCTGCAGGGTTCGACCCAGGCGCCGCACCTGGTGGTGCTGGTGTTTGCCCGGGGCCTGGTCAAGCACTTGCTGACCCGCATCTACTTCGACGGCGAACCGGCCAACGCGGCCGATCCGCTGCTGGCCTGCGTGCCCGCAGAGCGTCGCGCCACCTTGCTGGCCAAGGCGGATGCGCCGGGTCACTACCACTGGAACGTGATCCTGCAGGGTACCGACGCGGAAACCGTGTTTTTCGATTATTGAGTGTGCCTGGGGGGAGCGCGAGCAAGCTCGCTCCTACATGACCGCAGTTGAATCACGGCATCGTGATCGACCCACATCCTGTAGGAGCGAGCTTGCTCGCGATAAGGCCGAATAGGCCGATACCCCCCAAGGTCGTCTTGCGGAACGGGACTGTTACAAAGTATGTCTAGACTCACCACGTCCCCAAAGAGTGAAAAGCCATGACAACGTTAACCAGTCACTACACGACCGAGGAACGCAGCAAGAGGATCTTCGCGATCGTCGGCGCCTCCTCCGGCAACCTGGTCGAATGGTTCGACTTCTACGTCTACGCCTTCTGCGCGATCTATTTCGCCCCGGCGTTTTTCCCCTCCGACGACCCCACGGTGCAACTGCTCAATACCGCCGGCGTGTTCGCCGCCGGGTTTCTGATGCGTCCTATCGGCGGCTGGCTGTTCGGCCGGGTGGCCGACAAGCACGGGCGCAAGAATTCCATGATGATCTCGGTGCTGATGATGTGCGCCGGCTCCTTGGTCATCGCCTTCCTGCCGACCTACGCCAGCATCGGTGCCTGGGCGCCGGCGCTGCTGCTGATGGCGCGGCTGTTCCAGGGCCTGTCAGTGGGCGGGGAATACGGCACCACCGCGACCTACATGAGCGAAGTCGCGCTCAAGGGCCAGCGCGGGTTCTTCGCCTCCTTCCAGTACGTGACCCTGATCGGCGGGCAACTGCTGGCAGTGCTGGTGGTGGTGATCCTGCAGCAGTTTCTCGACGAGGCGGAGCTGAAGGCCTGGGGCTGGCGCATTCCGTTCGTGATCGGCGCCATCGCGGCCCTGATCTCCCTGCTGCTGCGGCGTTCGCTGAAAGAAACCACCAGCAAGGAAATGCGTGAAGACAAGGACGCCGGCAGCGTGGCCGCGCTGTTCAAGCATCACTCGAAGGCCTTTGTCACCGTGCTCGGCTACACCGCCGGTGGTTCGCTGATTTTCTACACCTTCACCACCTATATGCAGAAATACCTGGTGAACACCGCCGGCATGCACGCCAAGACCGCCAGCTACATCATGACCGGCGCGCTGTTTCTTTATATGTGCATGCAGCCGCTGTTCGGCATGCTGGCGGACAAGATCGGCCGGCGTAACTCGATGCTCTGGTTCGGCGCGCTGGGTACGCTGTGCACCGTGCCTATCCTGCTGACCCTGAAAACCGTTACCAGCCCGTTCCTGGCCTTCGTGCTGATCACCCTGGCCCTGGCGATCGTCAGTTTCTACACCTCCATCAGCGGCCTGGTAAAAGCCGAGATGTTCCCGCCGCAAGTGCGGGCGCTGGGGGTAGGCCTGGCCTATGCGGTGGCCAACGCGCTGTTCGGCGGTTCGGCGGAATACGTGGCCCTGGGCCTGAAATCCCTGGGCATGGAAAACACCTTCTACTGGTACGTGACGGCGATGATGGCGATTGCCTTCCTGTTCAGCCTGCGTCTGCCTAAACAGGCGGCGTACCTGCACCACGATCTTTGACCTGTCCGCGCGCGTCCGTCGCGGACGCACGCCCCAAAGGATTGTTTATGAGTACACCGGCGAGCAACCAACTGTTCGATGCCTACTTCACCACCCGCGATATGCGCGCGGTGTTCTGCGACCAGGGCTGGGTCCAGGCCATGCTCGACTTCGAGGCCGCGCTGGCCCGGGCCGAGGCTCGGGTCGGAGTGATTCCGGCCGCGGCAGTGGCGCCGATCGAGGCGGCCTGCCGCGCCGGACTCTATGATTTTTCCGCCCTGGGTCAGGCCATCGCCACTGCGGGCAACTCAGCGATCCCACTGGTCAAGGCCCTGGGCAAGCAGATCGCCAAGACCGATGCCAGCGCCGAGCGTTATGTGCACCTGGGCGCCACCAGCCAGGATGTGATGGACAGCGGGCTGGTCCTGCAACTGCGGCAGGCGCTGAGCCTGATCGACAACGACCTGGCGCGCCTCGGCGGCATCCTGGCCGCCCAGGCCCAACGTTATGCCGACACACCCATGGCCGGCCGCACCTGGCTGCAACATGCCACGCCGGTCACCCTCGGCATGAAGATCGCCGGCTGGCTGGGGGCCGTGACCCGCAGCCGCGAGCGTCTGGCGCAGCTCAAGCCGCGCTTGCTGGTGCTGCAGTTCGGCGGGGCCTCGGGCACCCTCGCGGCCCTGGGCGAGCAGGCCCTGCCCATTGCCCAGGCCCTGGCCGAGGAGTTGCAACTGAGCCTGCCGGAGCAGCCCTGGCACACCCAGCGCGACCGGCTGGTGGAGTTCGCCTCGGTGCTCGGCCTGATCGCCGGCAGCCTCGGCAAGCTCGGCCGTGACATCAGCCTGCTGATGCAGACCGAGGCGGCGGAAGTCTTCGAGCCGTCGGCGCCGGGCAAGGGCGGCTCCTCGACCATGCCGCACAAGCGCAACCCGGTGGGCGCGGCGGTATTGATCGGCGCGGCGACCCGGGTTCCCGGGCTGCTGGCGACGATGTTCAGCGCCATGCCCCAGGAGCACGAACGCAGCCTGGGCCTGTGGCACGCCGAATGGGAAACCCTGCCGGAGATCTGCTGCCTGGTGTCCGGTGCCTTGCAACAGGCGCTGCTGGTGGCCGACGGCCTGGAAGTCGACGCCGCGCGCATGGCCAGGAACCTCGACCTGACCCAGGGGCTGGTGCTGGCGGAAGCCGTGAGCATCGCCCTGGCCCAGCGCCTGGGTCGCGAGACCGCACACCATCTGCTGGAGCAGTGCTGCAAACGCGCGGTAGCTGAACAGCGGCATCTGCGCGCGGTGCTGGGGGACGAGCCGCAAGTGACCGCCGAACTGTCGGCGGAAGAACTGGACCGCCTGCTGGACCCGGCGCATTACCTCGGCCAGGCACAAGCCTGGGTCGAGCGCGCCGTGGCCGAACATTTAGCCTTGAACGCCTGAAGGAGACTGCCGTGGGATTCGTACAACTCGCCGATGGCGAACTGCATTACCAACTGGACGGCCCGGTCGATGCGCCGGTGCTGGTCCTGTCCAACTCCCTGGGTACCGACCTGCACATGTGGGACATCCAGATTCCGGCCTTTACCAAGCACTTCCGCGTGCTGCGTTTCGACACCCGTGGCCACGGCAAATCCCTGGTCACCGAAGGCCCCTACAGCATCGAGCAGTTGGGCCGTGACGTGCTGGCGCTGCTGGACGCGCTGCATATCCAGCGTGCGCATTTCTGCGGCCTGTCCATGGGCGGGTTGATTGGCCAGTGGCTGGGCATCAATGCCGGCGAGCGCCTGAACAAGTTGGTGGTGTGCAACACCGCGGCGAAGATCGGCGATCCATCGGTATGGAACCCACGCATCGAAACCGTGCTGCGCGATGGCCAGGCGGCCATGGTCGCATTGCGCGATGCCTCGATCGCCCGCTGGTTCACCCCGGCCTTCGCCGTGGCGCACCCGGACCAGGCCAAGCTGATCACCGACATGCTGGCGGCCACCTCGCCCCAGGGTTATGCCGCCAACTGCGCGGCGGTGCGCGATGCGGATTTCCGCGATCAACTGTCGGCGATCGAGGCACCGACCCTGGTGGTGTCCGGTACCGAAGATGCGGTCACGCCGCCCTCGGGCGGGCATTTCATTCAGGAGCGCGTGCGCGGCGCCGAATACGCCGAGTTCCATGCGGCGCACCTGTCCAACGTCCAGGCCGGCGCGGCGTTCAGCGAGCGGGTCGTGGCATTTCTGCTGGCTGACCAGAACATTTGAGGAAGCCCCCGATGGACGAGAAACAACGTTACGCCGAAGGCATGCAAGTGCGTCGCGCGGTGCTGGGCGATGCCCATGTCGATCGCAGCCTGAACACCCTGACCGAGTTCAACTCGGAGTTCCAGGAAATGATCACCCGGCACGCCTGGGGCGATATCTGGACACGTCCGGGCCTGCCACGCCACACCCGCAGCCTGATCACCATCGCCATGCTGATCGGCATGAACCGCAACGAAGAGCTCAAGCTGCACCTGCGCGCCGCCGCCAACA
Source organism: Pseudomonas sp. SBT1-2 (assembly GCF_028640875.1). Classification (NCBI taxonomy): domain Bacteria; kingdom Pseudomonadati; phylum Pseudomonadota; class Gammaproteobacteria; order Pseudomonadales; family Pseudomonadaceae; genus Pseudomonas; species Pseudomonas sp. SBT1-2. The sequence goes on from NZ_JAQZAA010000115.1 coordinate 174,155, forward strand.
ACGGCGTGAGCCGCGCCGAGATCAAGGAAGTGATCATGCAGAGCGCGATCTACTGCGGTATTCCGGCGGCCAACGCGACCTTCCACCTGGCCGAGTCGGTGTGGGACGAGCTGGGCGTCGAATCCCGCGCCTGATGACCCGCGACTTGTAAAGAAAGGCGGCGCCGAGCAACTCGGCGCCGCTGCGTTTTCCCTGCAGGAGCGAGCTTGCTCGCGATGAACCTGAGGGTGCGGCGTTCAGCCAGTCAGTACGCGCCATCGTTGACGATCATCGCGAGCAAGCTTTGCTCCTGCAAAAAACAAGGCCAGCCCCGGGAATGGGGCTGGCCTTGTTTTTGGTGTGGGCGAGCGAGTGGGCTTACAGCAGGCTGATCGGGTAGCTGATGATCAGGCGGTTCTCGTCGAACTCGTTGGTGCTGAAGTCGCGGCGCATGGTCGAGTTGCGCCATTTGACGTTGAGGTTCTTCAGCGTGCCGCTTTGCACGGTGTAGGCCAGCTCGCTCTCGCGTCCCCATTCCTTGCCGTCGGTGATGGTGCCGGTGTGCACGTTGTCGCCCTTGATGTAGCGGTTCATCAAGGTCAGGCCGGGTATGCCGACCGCGACGAAGTTGTAGTCATGACGCAGTTGCCAGGATCTTTCCTGGGCATTGTCGTAGCTGGCGTTGTAGCTGTCGTTGGCCAGGGTACCGCCGCTGGTGCCGTTGACGCGCATCCAGGCGTTGTCGCCAGTGAGTTTCTGCAGGCCGACGTAGAAGGTGTGGCCGCCGTACTTGGCCGAGAACAGGCCCGACCAGGTCTTGTTGTCCAGGTCGCCGGCGCGGGCGCTGCCATCCTCCTTGCCGTAGAAGAAGCCGATGTTGGCGCCCAGGGTCCAGTCGCCCAGCGGCTGGCTGTGGATCAGGTTGAGGTATTGCTGGCTGTAGATGTCCTTGAGCTGGGCGTTCCACACCCCGACCTGGGTGCGCTTGTCGTTGAAGCTGTATTCGCCGCCCTGGAAGTTGAAACGGTCGGAGGTGAAGGCCGCTTTGCCGGTCATCGACATGTCGCTCATGCTGCTGTCGTCACGCGGGCTGTTGGCGCGGAACTGGCCGCCGTAGAGGGTCAGGCCGTCAATTTCCTTCGAGGTGATCTGGCCGCCGCGGAAGGTCTGGGGCAGGGAGCGACCGTCGTCCGAGCGCAGGATCGGCAGCACTGGCATCCATTCGCCGACCTTGACTTCGGTCTGCGACAGGCGGGCCTTGAACGCGACGCCCGTGCGGCCGAAGTGGTCGGCCGGACGCCCGTCGTGATCCAGGGGCAGCAGCTGGGTGCCGCCGGTGCCCTTGCCACCATCGAGCTTCAGCGAGTACAGCCCCAGCACGTCCATGCCGAAACCGATGGTGCCCTGGGTGAAGCCGGACTTGGCGTCGAGGATGAAGCTCTGGGTCCACTCTTCAGCCTTGCCCTGGCTCTTGCCCGGGTTGGTGAAGTTACGGTTGATGTAGAAGTTGCGCAGGTTCAGGTTGACCTTGGCGTCTTCGAGAAAGCCGGACTCCGCGGCCATGACCGGCAGGGCCGTGCCGGCGATGCTGACGGCCAGCAGGCTGGGCAGCAGGGAATAGGGAGTGCGAGTGGATGGCTTCATGGATCGGGCTCTCTAATTGTTAGGGGTGAGGCAGGGCGCTGCCGCAACGTCAGGTTGCAGACAAGGTTGAAACCGGGAGGGTGGATGGAACGGAATCAGCCGGAGCGGGCAGGGCGCGGGGTCATGATGACGAACCTGTTGTTATTGGTTTTTGTAGGTGCGGGGAATGGTGCGTTGGATCAACGGGCCTGTTCAATTGGCCTTGGCGGGTTTTGGGCGATTAACGAACACAAGTGGCGGCCGTCTTCGGCCCATAAAAAAGCCCACCGGAAGGTGGGCTTTTTTCAAGCGTCATGCACTCAGAACAGCTTCAGTGGCGGTGCCTCTTTGCTCACTTCGGCTTTCTGCGAACCTTGCTCGTTCCAACCGCCACCCAGGGCCTTGTACAGGTTGACCTCGCTGGTCAGCTGCGCAAGCCGGTCGGTGATCAACGCTTGCTGCGCGCTGAACAGCGAGCGCTGGGCGTCGAGGAAGGTCAGGTTGCTGTCGACACCGATGCGGTAGCGACGCTCGGCCAGACGGTAGTAGTCCTGGTTGGCGTTGACGAAGTCACGCTGGGCCTGCAACTGCTGGTTGTAGGTCTGACGTGCGGCCAGGCCATCGGAGACTTCCTGGAAGGCGGTCTGGATGGACTTCTCGTACTGCGCCACGTTGATGTCTTTCTGGATTTTCGAGTAATCCAGGCTGGCGCGCAGGCTGCCGGCGTTGAAGATCGGGATATTGATCTGCGGCGCGAACGACCAGGTGCCCGAGCCACCCTTGAACAGACCGCCCATGTCCGGGCTCAAGGTCCCGGCATTGGCGGTCAGGCTGATGCTCGGGAAGAACGCCGCGCGTGCCGCGCCAATACTGGCGTTGGCGGCTTTCAGGTTGTGCTCGGCGGCGAGGATGTCCGGACGGCGTTGCAGCAGTTCCGACGGCAGGCCGGCCGGCAACTCGCTGAGCAGGTCGGCCGACAACGGCTGCGCGCTCGGCAGGTTGGCCGGGATCGAGGTACCCAGCAGCAGCGTCAGGCTGTTTTCGTCCTGGGCCACCTGGCGGGTGTAACGCGCCAGTTGCACCCGGGCGTTTTCCACCGAGGTCCGCGCCTGGCTCAGGTCCAGGGCCGAGGCCACGCCGACTTCGTTGCTGCGCGAGGTGAGGCGGTAGCTCTCCTCGTAGGCCGCCAGGGTGTCCTGGGTCAGCTTGAGCAGTTCCTTGTCGGCCTGCCAGGTCAGGTAGGCGTTGGCCACGCTGGCCACCAGGCTGATCTGCGTGCTGCGCCGGGCTTCTTCGCTGGAGAAGTAGGTCTGCAAGGCCTGCTCGCTCAAGCTGCGAACGCGACCGAACAGGTCCAGCTCGTAAGCGCTGATACCCAGGGTTGCCGAGTACTGGCTGGAGATGGCCGCTTCACCGGTCTGCGACATCCGCGCCGGGGTACGTTGACGACTGCCGCTGCCGTTGGCCGAAATCGCCGGGAACAGGTCCGCGCGCTGGATCTGGTACTGCGCGGCGTAGGCGTCGATGTTCAGCGCCGCGACCCGCAGGTCGCGGTTGTTCACCAGCGCGGTCTGGATCAGCTGCTGCAGGGCAGGGTCATGGAAAAACTGCCGCCAGCCCTGTTCGGCGGCTGCCTGGTTGGCTGCCTCCGCAGGCGAATAGGCCGGCCCTTGCGGGTATTGCGCCGCGACCGGCGCTTGCGGCTGCTGATAATCCGGTATCAGCGAGCAACCACTCAGCACGGCGGCGGTGATTGCGAGGGAGAGTAGCGACTTGCTCATTGGCCAGCCTCTTCAGGAGTTTCAGTAGTTTGCGCTTCGTCTGCCTTGCGGCGGCCCATCTTGGACACGGTGACGAAGAACAAAGGTACCCAGAATATTGCCAGGACAGTCGCGGTGAGCATACCGCCAATCACCCCGGTACCGATCGCATGCTGGCTACCCGAGCCTGCGCCGGTGGAGATGGCCAGCGGTACCACACCGAGCACGAAGGCCAGGGAGGTCATGATGATCGGACGCAGACGCATGCGGCAGGCTTCGATCGCCGCGTCCACCAGGCTGCGGCCCTGTTCGTGCAGTTCCTTGGCGAACTCGACGATCAGAATGGCGTTTTTCGCCGCCAGACCGATGGTCACCAACAGCCCCACCTGGAAGTACACGTCGTTGGACAGGCCGCGCAGGCTGGTTGCCATCAGCGCACCGATGATCCCCAGCGGCACCACCAGCATGACCGCGATCGGAATCGACCAGCTTTCATACAGCGCCGCCAGACACAGGAACACCATCAGCAGCGACAAGGCGTACAGCGCAGGCGCTTGCGAGCCCGACAGGCGTTCCTCGTAGGACAGGCCGGTCCAGGAGATACCGACACCGGCCGGCAGCTTCTTGGCGATGGCTTCGACTTCGGCCATGGCTTCACCGGTACTGTAGCCCGGCGCCGGGGCACCCAGGACTTCCACCGCTTCCACGCCGTTGTAGCGGGCCAGTTTCGGCGAACCGTAGATCCATGTGCCCTTGGCGAAGGAGGCGAACGGCACCATGGTCCCGGCGCTGTTACGCACGTACCACTTCTTCAGGTCCTCGGGGCTCATGCGAGCGTTAGGCTGACCCTGGATGTACACCTTCTTCACCCGACCGCGGTCGATGAAGTCGTTGACGTAGCTACTGCCCAGGGCAATCGACAAGGTGTTGTTGATGTCGGAGATGGTCACGCCCAGGGCGCTGGCCTTCTCGTCATCGATTTCCAGCTGGTACTGCGGCTCGTCGTTCAGGCCGTTCGGACGCACCTGGGAGAGGATCTTGCTCTGCGCCGCCATGCCGAGGAACTGGTTGCGCGCTTCCATCAGTTTCTCGTGGCCGATACCGGCGCGGTCCTGCAGGAACACGTCGAAACCGGTGGCGTTACCCAGCTCCAGTACCGCCGGTGGGGCGAAGGCGAACACCATCGCATCGCGGAAGCTGAAGAAGTGCTGCTGGGCACGGGCGGCCAGGTTGAACACGCTGTTGTCCACGGAGCGTTCGTCCCACGGCTTGAGCATGATGAACGCCATGCCCGAACTCTGGCCACGACCGGCGAAGTTGAAGCCGTTCACGGTGAAGACCGAGGCCACGGTGTCCTTTTCCTTGTCCAGCAGGTAGGCGCGCATTTCGTCGACGACCACCTGGGTCCGCTCGGAGCTGGAGCCGGCCGGGGTCTGTACCTGGGCGAACAGTACGCCCTGGTCTTCTTCCGGAAGGAACGCAGTCGGGATACGGGCGAACAGCCAGATCATGCCGACCACGATCAGCGCGTAGGCCAGCAGGTAAGGCGCCTTGTGCCGCAGGATGTTGCCCACGCCACGCTCGTAGCTTTTGACGCTGCGGTCGAAGGTACGGTTGAACCAGCCGAAGAAGCCGCGTTTCGGCGCGGCGTGTTCGCCGTGGGGAATGGCCTTGAGCATGGTGGCGCACAGGGCCGGGGTGAAGATCAGGGCAACCAGGACCGACAGGGCCATGGCCGAGACCACGGTGATCGAGAACTGCTTGTAGATCACACCGGTGGAACCGCTGAAGAACGCCATTGGCAGCAGTACCGCCGACAGCACCAGGGCAATACCGACCAGGGCGCCCTGGATCTGGCCCATGGACTTCTTGGTCGCTTCCTTGGGTGACAGGCCTTCCTCGGCCATTACCCGCTCGACGTTTTCCACCACGACGATGGCGTCGTCCACCAGCAAGCCGATGGCCAGCACCATGCCGAACATGGTCAGGGTGTTGATGCTGAACCCGGCGGCCGCGAGGATGCCGAAGGTACCCAGCAACACCACCGGAACGGTCATGGTGGTGATGACGGTGGCGCGGAAGTTCTGCAGGAACAAGAACATCACCAGGAACACCAGCACGATCGCTTCGACCAGGGTTTCAACCACACCCTTGATCGACTCGGTCACCACCGGGGTGGTGTCGTACGGGAACACCACTTTCATCCCTTCCGGGAAGAACGGTTCCAGGTCGCTGATGGTCTTGCGCAGGGCCTTGGCGGTGTCCAGGGCGTTGGCGCCGTTGGCCAGTTTCACCGCCAGGCCGGAAGCCGGGGCACCGTTGAACTGGGCACTGACGGAGTAGTTTTCACCCCCCAGGGCGACATCGGCGACATCGCCCAGACGCACTTGCGAGCCGTCCGCGTTGACCTTCAGCAGGATCGCCTTGAACTGCTCGGCAGTCTGCAGGCGGGTCTTGCCAATGATGGTGGCGTTCAGTTGCTGGCCTGGCAGGGCTGGCAAGCCACCGATCTGGCCGGACGAGACCTGGACGTTCTGCGCCGCCACGGCGTTCTTCACGTCAACCGGAGTCAGGTTGAAGTTGTTCAGCTTGGCCGGGTCGAGCCAGATACGCATGGCGTACTGGGCACCGAATACCTGGAAATCACCCACGCCCGCGGTCCGCGAGATCGGGTCCTGCATGTTGGACACGATGTAGTTCGAGAGGTCGTCCTTGGACATGCTGCCGTCCTCGGAAACCACACCGATCACCAACAGGAAGTTCTTCACCGCCTTGGTCACGCGGATACCCTGTTGCTGCACTTCTTGCGGCAGCAGCGGGGTGGCCAGGTTCAGCTTGTTCTGTACCTGAACCTGCGCGGTGTCCGAGTTGGTGCCCTGCTCGAAGGTCGCGGTAATGGTCATGCTGCCGTCGGAGTTACTTTCCGAGGACACATAACGCAGGTTGTCGATACCGTTGAGCTGCTGCTCGATGACCTGCACCACGGTGTCCTGCACGGTCTGTGCGGAAGCGCCTGGGTAGGTCACGGAGATAGCGATCGCCGGAGGCGCGATGCTCGGGTATTGGTTGATCGGCAATTTGAGGATCGATAGAGCCCCGACCAGCATGATCACCAGGGCGATTACCCAGGCGAAAATCGGACGGTCGATAAAAAATTTCGACATGGTTTACTCCCCTTTGCCGCCTGCAGCTTTGTCAGTTGCCTGTGCAGTGGCCGGGTTTTTGGCTGGAACGTTGGTCGCTTCGCTGGCTTTGACTTCGACGCCAGGTCGGACGAATTGCAGCCCTTCGGTGATCAGGCGATCACCGGCCTTCAGGCCGTCCTCGATCAGCCACTGGTTGCCGACGGTGCGGCTGGCCTTGAGCTGACGCAGTTCAACCTTGTTGTCCGGACCAACCACCAGGGCGGTCGGTGTACCCTTGAGGTCGCGGGTCACGCCTTGTTGCGGGGCGAGGATCGCCGCGGCATTCACGCCGGCCTGCAGTTGCGCGTGCACGAACATGCCTGGCAGCAGGGTGTGTTCCGGGTTCGGGAACACTGCGCGCAGGGTCACGGAACCGGTGGTTTCGTCGACCGACACTTCGGAGAACTCCAGCTTGCCGTCGAGCTTGTACTGGCTGCCGTCTTCCAGGGTCAGCTTGACCTTGGCGGCGTTGTCGCCGGCCTTCTGCAGGCGACCGCTTTCCAGCTCACGGCGCAGCTCGAGCAGTTCCACCGACGACTGGGTGACGTCGACGTAGATCGGGTCGAGTTGCTGGATGGTTGCCATGGCAGCGGATTGACCGTTGCTGACCAATGCGCCTTCGGTGACCGAAGAACGGCCGATACGCCCGGAGATCGGCGACAGCACCTTGGTGTAGCGCAGGTCGATCTGGGCGCTCTGCAGCGCGGCTTCCGATTGCAGGCGGTTGGCGACGGCGGTGTCGTATTCCTGGCGGCTTACGGCCTGTTCGTCGACCAGTTGCTTGTAGCGATCGGAGATCGACTTGGTCGATTGCAGGTTGGCCTGGGCGCTCTTGAGGGTCGACTCATAGACCGACGGATCGATCTGATAGAGCTGCTGACCTTCCTTGACGTCGCCGCCTTCCTTGAACAGGCGCTTGAGAATGATGCCGTTGACCTGGGGACGGACCTCGGCGATCCGGAACGCGGTGGTGCGCCCTGGAAGCTCGGACGTCAGGGTAAAGGCTTGAGGTTGCAGGGTGACTACGCCGACCTGAGGGGCTTGTGGGGCGGGAGCCGCCTCTTCCTTTTTACATCCGCTGAGCAGCGATGCCAGGGCGACGGCAGTGACCAGAGCGGTAACAGCTGGCTTGAGTTGCATGAAGATCCTCGGGTCAGGCGCGCAAAATGCGCACTCGAAAAGTGGAAGGGTAAAAAACGGGTGCTGAGTGGATAAGTAGCTTGCTAAGGAATATACTTACGTTCATGGTTGTTTGTAAATACCTTGGCGGCGTACCCATTCGGTTACAAAAGCCGTTGCAAACGTTGAATTGTAGGCTGGGCAAACGGCACCCGAGATGCCGTTCCATATTTATTCAGATGAGCTTCATGCATCGCTGAAACATCCTGATCGAGGTTTACTGCCATGGTCCGTCGTACCAAAGAGGAAGCTCAAGAAACCCGCAAACAGATACTCGAGGCGGCCGAAAAAGCTTTCTACGAGCGCGGTGTGGCGCGTACCACCCTGGCCGATATCGCGGCGTTGGCCGGTGTCACGCGTGGAGCCATTTACTGGCATTTCAGCAACAAGGCGGATCTGGTGCAGGCCATGCTCGATACCTTGCGCGAGCCGCTGAATGAAATGGCCAGGGCCAGTGAAGACGAAGAAGAAGTCGATCCGCTGGGGTGCATGCGCAAGCTGCTGATTCATTTGTTTCATCAAATTGCCCTGGACCCGAAAACCCGACGCATTAATGAGATTTTGTTTCACAAGTGCGAAATCACCGATGAAATGTGCGACATGCGGCGCCAGCGTCGCGCGGCCAGCCTGGATTGCAACGTGCATATCGAGCTGGGGTTGCGCAATGCCGTGAAGCGGGGACAACTGCCCGAGAACCTCGATACTGCCCGGGCGGCCATCAGCATCCACGCCTATATTGATGGCATTCTTTATCAGTGGCTGTTGGCGCCGGACAGTTTCGAACTCCATAAGGAAGCGGAGCGCTGGATCGATACCGGATTGGACATGCTGCGCCTGAGTCCCAGCCTGCGTAATTGAGACAAAATGCGGAATTACGTCGGCAGATGTCAACGTTTGCGCGTTATAAAGCTTGATGTTTCATTCGTCACGACTCACCGGGATGCCTTTATATACGTGGCGACTTTATCTTGATAGATAGCGAGCTACGTATTTTGTAGGGAAATTGTTGCGGGTATGTGAATGAGTGTAAGTACCGCGGCTTACAAGGGTGCCGAGCAACCGGTAAAAGGTATCGCACTGATTTGCCTGGCGGTTTTGCTGTTCGCCAGTCATGACACCCTCTCCAAATACCTGTCCGGGTTCTACCCCATCGTCATGGTGGTCTGGGCCCGGTATGTGGTGCACACGCTGTTGATGCTGGTGGTGTTCGTGCCGCGCAGCGGTTTCTCCGCCGTGGTGCGTACCAAGCGGCCAGGCCTGCAACTGTTGCGCGCCTTGTGCCTGATCGGCACCAGCCTGTTTTTCACCACCGGCCTGCGTTATATCCCCCTGGCCGAGGCCACCGCGGTCAACTTCCTCGCGCCTTTGCTGGTCACCGCCTTGTCCGTGCCGCTGCTGGGCGAGCGGGTGACCCGCGGCCAATGGCTGGCGGTGCTGGCCGGTTTCGTCGGGGTCTTGATCGTGATTCGTCCGGGCGGCGCCTTGTTCACCCCGGCGATCCTGCTGCCGCTGTGCTCGGCCTTGTGTTTCGGCTTCTATCAGTTGTTCACCCGCAAGCTCAGCGGCGTCGACAGCCCCACCACCAGCAACTTCCTCACCGGAATTCTCAACAGCCTGATCATGAGCGCGGCGCTGCCGTTCTTCTGGAGTACACCGACCCTGTGGCACGCCTTGTTCATGATCGGCCTCGGCACCTGCGGCATGCTTGGCCACCTGTTGCTGACCCAGGCCTTCCGCCATGCCGCGCCGGCGATGCTGGCGCCATTCAGCTACGGGCAGATCCTGTTCGCGGGCATGTACGGCTACCTGATCTTCGATCACACCCCGGACAGCTTCGGCATAGTCGGGATCGCGGTGATCTGCTTCAGCGGCCTGGCCGTGGCCTGGGGCCAGCGCAAGCGCAGCTAATCGCGCCCCGTCTTTGTAGGAGCGAAGCTTGCTCGCGATAAACCCAAGGGCAACGGGTAGCTTCAGGCACACCGCATTATCGTTGACTACCATCGCGAGCAAGCTTCGCTCCTACAGGTGAATGCGCATGAAAAAGCCCCGGCTCTCGCGAGTCCGGGGCTTTTTAATTGAAGCGTCTTACAGCGTCGGGTAGTCGATATAGCCGACCGGACCCTTGCCATAGAACAGTTCAGGACGCGCATCGTTCAGCGGTGCATCGGCCTTCAGGCGGGCCGGCAGGTCCGGGTTGGCGATGAAGGGCACACCGAAGGCCACGGCGTCGGCCTTGCCGCTGGCCAGCCAGGCGTTGGCGCTGTCCTTGGTGAAGCGCTCGTTGGCGATATACGGGCCGCCGAAGGCTTCTTTCAGTTGCGGGCCGAGGCTGTCGGCGCCTTCTTTCTCGCGGGAGCAGATAAAGGCGATACCGCGTTTGCCCAGTTCGCGAGCGACATAGGTGAAGGTTTCGGCCAGGTTGTCGTCGCCCATGTCATGGGAGTCGGCCCGTGGCGCCAGGTGTACGCCGACACGGCCGGCGCCCCAGACTTCGATGGCGGCGTCGGTCACTTCCAGCAGCAGGCGGGCACGGTTTTCCAGGGAGCCGCCGTACTGGTCGGTGCGCTGGTTGGTGGAGCTTTGCAGGAACTGATCCAGCAGGTAGCCGTTGGCGCCGTGGATTTCCACGCCGTCGAAACCAGCGGCCTTGGCGTTCTCGGCGCCGACCCGGTAGGCGTCGACGATATCGGCGATTTCAGCGGTTTCCAGGGCGCGCGGGGTCGGGTAGTCGGCCAGCGGACGCACCAGGCTGACGTGGCCCTTGGGCTGGATGGCGCTTGGCGCGACCGGCGCTTCGCCGTTCAGGTAGCTTGGGTGGGAAACCCGGCCCACGTGCCACAGCTGCAGGAAGATCTTGCCGCCCGCGCCGTGAACGGCCTTGGTCACGTTGCTCCAGCCGCGCACCTGGTCGTTGGACCAGATGCCCGGGGTGTCCGGGTAGCCGACGCCCATCGGGGTCACCGAAGTGGCCTCGCTGAGGATCAGGCCGGCGGAGGCGCGTTGTACGTAGTACTCGGCCATCAGCGCGTTCGGCACGCGACCTTCGTCGGCGCGGCAGCGGGTCAGCGGCGCCATGATGATGCGGTTGGCCAGCTCGAGGTCGCCGAGTTTGATCGGATCGAAAATAGTCGTCATGAAATACACCCTTCTTTAGATGAACGTATCAGTTGGTCGCAGGAGCCAGATCGGCGTTGCCGCCCTGGCGAAAGGTAATCAGCGTCACCAGCAGGGCCAGGATCGCCAGCGCGGCGGCCGCCAGCGGCACGTTGACCAGGCCGTAGCCGTGGGCGATGACGCTGCCGCCGACCCAGGCGCCCAGGGCGTTGCCGATGTTGAAGGCGCCGATGTTCAGCGTGGACACCAGGTTCGGCGCGGCCTTGCCGAAGGTCACCACATTGACCTGCAGGGCTGGCACCGCGGCGAAGCAGGCGGTGGCCCAGAGGAACAGGGTGACTTCGGTGGGGATCAGCGCGACGCTGGTCCAGGTCAGCACGGAGCTGGTCACGGCCATGGCGATCAGCACGCCGACCAGGGTGCCCGACAGGCTTTTGTCGGCCATCTTGCCGCCGACGATGTTGCCCAGGGTCAGGCCCAGGCCGATCAGCACCAGGGTCCAGGTCACGCCCTGGGGCGAGACGCCGGTCACCTCGCCCAGCAGCGGGGCGACATAGGTGAACAGGGTGAACACCGAGGCGGAGAACAGCGCGGTCATGCTCAGCGACAGCCAGATCCCGGCGCCCTTGAGGGCGACCAGTTCCGAACGCATGTCGAGCTTCTCTTCGTCGCGCTTGGCCGGCAGGAAGCGGATCAGGCCGATCAGGGCAATCACGCCGATCACGGTCACCGCCCAGAAGGTCGAACGCCAGCCGGCCTGCTGGCCCAGGGCAGTGCCCAGCGGTACGCCGAGCACGTTGGCCAGGGTCAGGCCGGTGAACATCAGGGCCACGGCGGAGGCACGCTTGTTGGCGGGCACCAGGCCTGCCGCGACCACCGAACCGATACCAAAGAAGGCGCCATGGCACAGGGCGGTGACCACACGGGCGAACATCAGCACGTTGTAGTCACTGGCCAGCGCACACAGCAGGTTGCCGACGATGAAAATCCCCATCAACGCTACCAGGGCGGCCTTGCGCGGCAGCCTGGCGGTGGCCAGGGCCATGAAGGGCGCGCCGATGGCCACGCCCAGGGCGTAGCCGGTCACCAGCCAGCCGGCGCCGGGGATCGACACACCCAGGTCGTTCGCCACATCGGGCAGCAGGCCCATGATGACGAACTCGGTGGTGCCGATGGCGAAGGCGCTCAAGGCCAGGATGAGGAGCGAGAGGGGCATTGTCGGGTCCTTGTCAGCGTCTGCTGCTGAGTTCTTGGGTGAGCGCTTCGAGGAAGGCTTGGATCACATCCTCGTTGCGTTTGAAAAAGTGCCATTGGCCGGCTTTCTGGCTGCTGATCAGGCCCGCCCGCTGCAAGGTCGCCAGGTGCGCGGAGACGGTCGACTGCGACAGGCCACAGCGTTGGTCGATCTGTCCGGCGCAGATGCCGTACTCATGGTTGTGGGTCTGATCGGGGAACTGGACCTTCGGGTCCTTGAGCCAGATAAGGATGTCTCGTCGTACTGGGTGCGCCAGGGCTTTTATTATTTCGTCGAGGTCGATGGACATGGCGGTGCTCGTTTTCCGTAAAACGTTATATCGCGATGAGGCGAACTTTAAATCGCTATTTCGCGATATACCAATATGATTTTGATCTGAGATCAGCGTTAATCGGTATATCGGGTTATAACGATATGTGAGGCGCAGTGCTAAGCTGCGCGAATGAATTATCTCGCACATCTGCACCTCGGCGGCCAGCGCCCCGGTCAATTACTCGGCAGTTTGTATGGCGACTTCGTCAAAGGGCGCCTGCAGGGCCAGTTCGACCCGGAGATCGAGGCGGCCATCCAGCTGCATCGCAGCATCGACATCTTTACCGACCGCCATCCGCTGGTGGGCGAATCGCTGTCGCGTTTTTCCCTGACCCGCCGGCGTTACGCCGGCATTGTGCTGGACGTGTTTTTCGACCACTGCCTGGCGCGGGACTGGGCGTTCTATGCCGACCGGCCGTTGGAACTGTTCACTTCGGACGTGTACCGGGTGCTGGCGGCCGAACCCCGATTGCCCGGGCGCCTGGCGCAGATCGCGCCGCACATGGCCGCCCATGACTGGCTGGGTTCCTACCGCGAGTTCGAGGTGCTGGAGCAGGTGTTGCGTGGGATTGCCCGGCGCCTGTCACGTCCGGAAGAGCTGGCGGCGGCGATGGGCGAGCTGGAGCGGCTGTATCAGCCGTTGAGCGAGGATTTCCGGGCGTTCTACCCGCAGTTGCAGGCATTCGCCGCGCAACACATCCATCCCGTGTAGGAGCGAGCTTGCTCGCGATGAGGCCCTTGAATACGGTTCAAGGCTCAGGTTTTTTCGCGAGCAAGCTCGCTCCTACAGGTACTGGGTTCAGGCAGCGATCAGTTCGCCGGCACGCCGTGGTTCGGCTGGCTGGGCGATATCGCCAAACAGGACCTTCTGCACCGCCTGTTGCGCCTGGAACGCCAACGCGGCGCGCTCCTGGCCCTGGCAGGCAATCGGCTTGAGCAGATGGATTTCCACCCGACCCTGATCGTTGGCGAACAGGCGCATCAGGTGCGACAGCAAATCATCATCGCCGACGAAGGGCGCCAGCGGATCGATATCGCCATCGCGCAGGTAACGAATGGCCACCGGCTGCAAGGCCACATCGGCCTCGATGGCACTGGCCAGCAGGCGCCCGTGGAAGGTGCGCAGGCTGCGGCCGTCGGTGGTGGTGCCTTCGGGGAACATCAGCAGAGGGTGGGTCTGCTGCAAATGGCGGGTCATCTGCTTGCGGATCAACTGGCTGTCACCCGACCCACGGCGGATAAACAGGCTGCCAGCCTTGGCGGCCAGCCAGCCGGCGACCGGCCAGGTGCGCACTTCGGCCTTGGACAGGAACGACAGCGGCGTCAGCGCGCCGAGCAACGGGATGTCGGTCCAGGACACGTGATTGCTGACCCAGAGCATCGGCTGCTTGGGCAACTCGCCGTGCACCGTCACGCCGAAGGGCAAGGCATTGCTCAGGCGCGCCATGAAAAAGCGCGACCAGCGCTGGCGGCGGACCATGGAATTGGCGATGCCCAGGCGCTCGAACACGCCGAACACGCAGGCCATGCTCAGGCCCAGCGCCACCACCAGCAGCACGCGGGCGATGCGCCCGTAGACCCGTAGCCGGCGCATCACACGGCCGCCTTGAAGTGGCGGGCGTAGCGCGGGCACAGCTCGTCGCGCTTGAGCAGGATGAACACGTCGGCCACCTGGAAGTCCTGGTCCCAGCACGGCTCGCCGCAGATCTTCGCGCCCAGGCGCATGTAGGCCTTGAGCAGCGGCGGCATCTCGGCGATGACGTTGGACGGGATGTCGAGGTTCGGTAGCGGGTTCTTCGGTTCGGCGCGCAGATGTTCGGTGCACAGGTAGCGTTCGCGCAGGCGCTGCATGATCGCGTGGGCCTGCACGCCGCCGTCCTGCATCGGGATGCTGGCGCAACCCATCAGGTAGCTGTAGCCGCCCTGGTTGAGCACTTCGGCCAGCTCGCCCCAGAGTACGGCGATGGTGCCGCCGTTGCGGTAGGCCGGGTCGACGCAGGTGCGGCCGATCTCCAGGATCGGGCCCTTGAGCTGGACCAGGCCGTGCAGGCTGAATTCTTCTTCGCTGTAGAAACGCCCCAGGCTGCTGGCGGCCTGGTGGTCGAGCAGGCGGGTGGTGGCGACCAGGCGGCCGCTGCTCAAGTCACGCACGCCGATGTGGCTGCAGTGGACATCATAGTCATCCATGTCCAGACCCAGCTCAGCGCCTTTCAGTTTGGCGTTGAACTCGCCGCTGAAGACGTTGAAGCGCAGGGCCTGGGCTTCTTGCAGGGCCGCGGCGCCAACCAGGCGCTCGGCTTGCAGGCGGCGTTCATTGCCGGTGTCGCTGATGCGGGCGATCTGAGTCATTGTGAATCTCCGTGCGGGCCACTGACCCGCCTTGGGTTGCAGCCGATCGACTTTGTTGTGCAAAGTCAGGCTATGTAGCCCCGGTGTCATCGCCATGAAGCTTTGGTGATGCTTATATGACAGCCCCTGAGGACCCGCTTATGCCCTGGCAAGCCCTGCTGCACAGCCGTCGCCGACTGCCCGCCCACCCGGACCTGGCCGAAGGTTATGCCGCGTTGTTACAGGAGCTGTTGTTACAGGCGTCGGGACCGGTGACGCCCTTCGAGCTGGCGGTGCGCGGCGGACGGCTGATGGCCACTCCGGGGCTGGCCTTCCTGGTGGGCTACCAGGCGGCCTTGCGCATGCTCTGGCCCAGCGCGCCGCTGAGCCTGGGCGCGCTGTGTGCCACCGAGCAGCGCAGCCTGCGCCCGGCTGACATGCAGACTCGGCTGCGGGACCTGCACCTGAGCGGGCGCAAGGACTTCGTCACCGCGGGCGATGCCGCCGACTGGCTGCTGATCGCCGCCCGCTGCGAGGCCCAAGGTGAATCGCCGCGCCTGAGCCTGGCTGTGGTCTACGCTGGCGAGCCTGGGGTCAAGGTCGACAAGCTGCCGGCGATCCCGCTGATGCCGGACATCAGCCACGGCCGCCTGCAGTTGGATAACGCCCTGTGCGAACTGCTGGCGGGCGACGGCTGGGATGCCTACGTCAAACCCTTCCGCACCCTGGAAGACATTTATGTGCTCAGCGCCATGACGGCCTGGCTGTATGGCGTCGGCCAGGACAACGACTGGCCGCAGACCCTGCTCCTGCAATTGCTGGCCTTGCTCGCCGGTTGCGCGGAAGTCAGCCGGCAGAACCCGTCGCTGGGCAGTGGGCATGTGTTGCTGGGTGGCCTGTTCGCCCAGTTCGACGGGCTCAAGCCGGCCCTTGAGCAAGCCTTTGCCGATGGCCCGCCGGAGTGGGCCGAATTGTGGAAGCGCGATCGGGCAGTGCTGGACCTGGCGGCGGGGGCGCGGAGCAAACGCCTGGCCAAGGCGCTGGCCTTATAAAGGAGGGGCCGCTGCGCGGCACATCGCGAGCAAGCTCGCTCCTACAGAAAAGCGACGCTGCTCATGTAGGAGCGAGCTTGCTCGCGATAGGCCCGAAGGGCCGCGGGTGGCAAAAAACTGTCATCTCCCTGGTCTACCCTCAGCGGGTTCCCTTGCCCGAGTTCCCGCCATGCTCAAAGGCTCGACCCTGCTGCTCGCGCTGCTATTCATGCTCCCACCGGCCTGGGCCGAAAACTGGCCCGGCGCGCAATGGAGCACGGGCCCCGCAGCCAGCGGCCCGGCCCTCGAGGCGCTGGAGGCCTACGCCTTCGCACCCCGCAACGAGGCGACCCGCCTGGGCATCCGCAGCGACGCCTTGCTGGTGATCCGCGATGGCCAGTTGATCTATGAGCGTTACGCCGGCCCGACCAGTGCCGACACCCCGCACCTGACCTGGTCCATCAGCAAAAGCCTGTTGGCCGCGGTGCTGGGCGTGGCCTATGGCGAAGGGCGTTTCCAGTTGCAGGACAAGGCCGTCCGCTTCCTTCCGGCGTTGCGCCAGCATCCGGACATCAGCCTGGCCGACCTGCTGCACTGGGCCTCGGGCCTGGATTGGCAGGAGGATTACGAGTACGCGCCACTCAAGTCCTCGGTGGTGGCCATGCTCTACACCCGCGGCCACGGCGATATGGCGACCTTTACCGCCGAGCACCCGGCCTTCAGCCCGCCGGGGCAGGTGTTTCGTTACTCCAGCGGCGACAGCAACCTGCTGTCGGCGGCCCTGAAAGGCATGCTGGGAGCCCAGCGTTATGCCGACTATCCCTGGCAGGCGCTGTTCGAGCCCCTGGGCATTACCCACGCCGTGTGGGAAAGCGACGCCACCGGCACCTTTGTCGGTTCCTCCTATACCTACCTCACTGCCCGCGATCTGGCGCGGGTCGGCCTGTTGATGCTGCGCGACGGACGTTGGGGCGAGCGCGAGTTGTTGCCCAGGGACTGGGTCGAATTCAGTCGCACGCCGTTCGCCGGTTATCAGGCGAACCAGGACGAGCTGGTGCCCGGTGGCCACTGGTGGCTCAATCGCGCCGTCGGCGGCGCCCCATCGCCCTGGCCAGACGCGCCGGCCGATACCTTCGCGGCGCTGGGCCATTGGGGGCAGGCGTTGTACGTGATCCCCAGCGCCGGGTTGGTGATTGTGCGTTATGCCGACGACCGCGACGGCAGCTATAGCCACAACGAGCTGCTCAAACTGGCCCAGGCGGCTTTCGCCCGGCAGGTGCAGCCATGAGCCGGCGTCCGTGGGTCGTGCGCCATCCCTTCGCCAGCCTGCTGTTGCTGGCGCTGCTGGCCTTGTTCGGCTGGGGCTGGAGCGAGCGGGTCGCGCTGCGGGCCTTCCCGGACATCCTCAGCGCCTACAGTGCCAAGGAGTACTGTTCCTGCCGCTACGTGATGCACAACGTTGCCGAGTACTGCGAAGGTTATGTGCAGCAGTACCTGCCGCTCAAAAGTCTGCACGACGATGCCGAGCACAAGCGGGTGAGCGCCAGCGGCCTGGGACGCAGCCACAGCGCTGTCTGGCTGAGCGAGCGCCAGGGCTGTCGACTGGAGCCCTGAACGGCGCCACGCAACGATCGGTAATCCTTTCCCGGGGCTGCCAGCCCCTGTGCTGATTGGCTCCCCGCACAAGGTTCCACCCTGTGGAACCACATTTGATTGTCGCAGGCGACGGCTCGCGGTTATCTGAGGGCACGCCGCGATCACGCCTTGCTGCACCGTGAGACGCTCCGAAAAAAAGAACGGGATTACACCCGGCCAAGGAGATACGTCATGACCCGTTTCCCGCATATCTTTGCCTGGCTCGACGACGTCGCCAGCGACCTGCGCGCCGTGCGCCAGGATATCCACGCCCACCCCGAACTCGGCTTCGAGGAGAACCGCACCGCGGCGCTGGTTGCCCGTTCCCTGGAGGAATGGGGCTACCAAGTGCATAGCGGTATCGGCAAGACCGGTGTGGTCGGTGTGCTGCGTAACGGCAGCAGCCCGCGCCGGTTGGGACTGCGTGCCGATATGGACGCCTTGCCGATCGTCGAGAACAGCGGTGTGGCCTATAGCAGCCGCCACAGCGGGTGCATGCATGCCTGCGGGCACGACGGCCACACCGCCATGCTCCTCGGCGCGGCGCGCTACCTGGCGGCCACGCGCCAGTTCGACGGCACCCTGACCCTGATTTTCCAGCCGGCCGAAGAAGGCCAGGGCGGTGCCGAAGCGATGCTTGCCGATGGCCTGCTGGAGCGTTTTCCCTGCGATGCGCTGTTCGGTATGCACAACATGCCGGGGCTGCCGGCCGGTCACCTGGGCTTTCGCGAAGGGCCGATGATGGCCTCCCAGGACCTGCTCACCGTGACTCTGGAAGGCGTGGGCGGGCACGGTTCGATGCCGCACCTGACGGTCGATCCGCTGGTGGCTGCGGCCAGTGTGGTGATGGCCTTGCAAACCGTGGTGGCGCGCAACATCGATGCCCAGGAGGCGGCGGTGGTGACGGTCGGTGCGCTGCAGGCCGGCGAGGCGGCCAACGTCATTCCGCAACAGGCGTTGCTGCGCCTGAGCCTGCGGGCGCTGAACGCGCCAGTGCGCGAGCAGATGCTCGAACGGGTCAAGGCGATCATCCACACCCAGGCTCAGAGCTTTGGCTGCTCGGCCAGCATCGAACACCGCCCGGCCTATCCGGTGCTGGTCAACAGCCCGGAGCAGACCGAATTCGCCCGCCAGGTGGGTGTGGCGCTGCTGGGCGAGCAGGCGGTCGACGGCAACACGCGCAAGCTGATGGGCAGCGAAGACTTCGCCTGGATGCTGCAACGCTGCCCCGGCAGCTACCTGTTCATCGGCAACGGCCTGTCCCGGCCGATGGTCCACAACCCCGGCTACGACTTCAACGACGACATCCTGCTGACCGGCGCCGCCTATTGGGCCGCGCTGGCCGAGAGCTGGCTCGAGCCGGCCTGAGTTTTCCCTTTCTTCTGCCGCTGAATCGGGCGCCGTAGCGCCCGGCACTTCCCATAAGGGCCCGACTCGTTACCCGAGAGGCCCGACAAGAATAGAAGGACAGCGCTCATGCACGCCTCGAGATCCAGTGTTTCGCGTACCCGGCAAGTGGTCGCCGCGGTGATCGGCAACGCCTTGGAGTGGTACGACTTCATCGTCTACGGCTTTCTGGCCAGCATCATCGCCCGGCAGTTTTTTCCCTCCGACGACGAGTACGCCTCGCTGCTGATGGCCCTGGCCACCTTCGGCGTGGGCTTCTTCATGCGGCCGGTGGGCGGCGTTCTGCTGGGCATGTATTCGGACCGCAAAGGCCGCAAGGCCGCCATGCAGCTGATCATCCGCCTGATGACGGTGTCCATCGCCCTGATCGCCTTTGCCCCCAACTACGCGGCCATCGGCATGGGCGCGCCGCTGATGATCGTCGTCGCACGGATGCTGCAGGGTTTCGCCACCGGCGGCGAATACGCCAGCGCCACGGCTTTCCTGGTGGAAAGCGCGCCGGCCCATCGCAAGGGCCTGTACGGCTCCTGGCAACTGGTCGGGCAATGCCTGGCGGTGTTCTCCGGGGCGGCGATGGTGGCGCTGGTCACCCATCTGTTTTCGCCCGAGGACCTCGATCTGTGGGGCTGGCGCCTGCCGTTCGTGATCGGCCTGCTGATCGGTCCGGTGGGCCTGTGGATCCGCAAGTACATGGAAGAGCCGGAAGCCTTCGTCGAGGCCCGCAAGCAGGTGCGCGGCAACGGCCCGGGCCTGATGCAGGTCATACGTGAGCACCGGCGCAGCATCCTGGTGTCCATGGGCCTGGCCTGTGGCGCGACGGTGTCGTTCTACGTGGTGCTGGTGAACATGCCGACCTTCGCCCACAAGAACCTCGGCTTGCCGCTGGACCAGGTGTTGCTGGTGCAGATGTTCGCGGTGGCGCTGATGACGGTGGTGATTCCATTGTCCGGCGCCCTGTCGGACCGGCTGGGGCGGCGCCCGGTGTTGCTGGCCTTTACCCTGGCGTTTTTTGTCATGGTCTACCCGCTGTACGTCTGGGTGGCCGCGGCGCCGTCGATCGAGCGGCTGCTGGTGATGCAGGTGCTGCTGTGCAGCGCCATCGGCGGCTTCTTCGGCCCGGCGCCGACCGCGCTGGCCGAACAGTTCCCGGTGCAGGTGCGTTCCACCGGGGTGTCGGTGGCCTACAACGTGGCGGTCATGGTCTTCGGCGGCTTTGCCCCGCTGATCGTGACCTGGCTCAGCAAGGTGCTGGGCACCCCGGTGGCCCCGGCGTTTTATGTATTGTTTGCCTGCGTGTTGACGCTGCTGGGCACTTATTGCCTGCATGAGGCACCCAAAGAGAAGAAACCGAGCGCACTGAATTTCGGGGTGAAACCTTGATGGATATCGCAGCACAAGACTTTGGGCCCATCGTTGAGCTGGGCGCCGTCGAACTGTCCCGGGCGATCCACGCCCGCAGGTTTTCCTGTCGCGAAGTGATGTTGGCCTACCTGGACCGGATCGAGCGCTGCAACCCCCGGGTCAATGCCCTGGTGTCCCTGCGCGAGCGCCAGGTGTTGCTGGCCGAGGCCGAGGAGCGCGACCGCCAGCTGGACCGGGGCCAGTCCATGGGCTGGATGCACGGCATGCCCCAGGCGATCAAGGACCTGGCGGCCACCGCCGGGCTGCGCACCACCCTGGGCTCGCCGCTGTTCGCCGAACAGATACCGGCCCACGACGCCATCTGCGTGGCGCGGGTCCGGGCCAGCGGGGCGATCATCGTCGGCAAGAGCAACGTGCCGGAGTTCGGCCTGGGCTCGCAAACCTACAACAAGGTGTTCGGCACCACCGGCAACGCCTACGACCCGAGGCTGAATGCCGGCGGCAGCAGTGGCGGGGCGGCGGTGGCCCTGGCGCTGCGCATGCTGCCGGTGGCCGATGGCAGCGACATGATGGGCTCGTTGCGCAACCCGGCGGCCTTCAACAATGTCTTTGGCCTGCGCCCGTCCCAGGGCCGGGTGCCTCACGGCCCGGCACCGGAGCTGTTCGTCCAGCAACTGGCCACCGAGGGGCCGATGGGCCGCAGCGTGGCCGATATCGCGCGCTTGCTGGGCACCCAGGCCGGGTACGACCCGCGGGTGCCCTTGTCGCTCAAGGACGACCCGGCGATCTTCAACGAGCCCTTGCAACGGGATTTTCGCGGCGCGCGCCTGGGCTGGCTGGGGGACTTTGACGGCTACCTGGCCATGGACGACGGCGTGCTGGCGCTGTGCGAAGCGGCGCTGGGGGACTTTCGCCAACTGGGCTGCGAGGTCGAAGCCTGCCAGCCGGCGTTTTCCATGGCGGCGCTGTGGCAGTGCTGGCTGGTGCATCGGCATTGGCTGGTCCAGGGCAACCTGGGGCCGCTGTATGCCGACCCGCAGAAGCGCCACCTGCTCAAGCCCGAGGCGCAGTGGGAAGTCGAGGGCGGGCTGGGCCTGAGCGCGGCGGAGGTCTACCGCGCCTCGCAGGTTCGCAGCGATTGGTACCGGGCCCTGGAGCGCCTGTTCGAACGTTACGATTTCCTGCTGCTGCCCAGCGCCCAGGTGTTCCCTTTCGATGCAGGGGTGCCATGGCCACGCTTTGTCGGAGGGCGGGAGATGGACACCTACCATCGCTGGATGGAAGTGGTGATCGGTCCGACCCTGGCCGGCCTGCCGAGCCTCAGCGTGCCGGTCGGCTTCAATCCGGCGGGCTTGCCCATGGGCATGCAGATCATCGGCCCGGCCCAGGCCGACCGGGCGGTGTTGCAGCTCGGTCATGCCCACGAACAACTGACGCAGTGGGTCAGGCGCCGGCCGCCTGGTCATCCGTTGTAACCCTCGAACCGGGGTGTGCGGGTTTATCGGGCCCGCATCTTGCTGCGTAAAACGCTCATCCATCCGCTTATCAGGGAGGTCGGCATATGGCCAGCAAGGTAGAAACCGGCAGTGTGCGTTCGGTCGAACGGGCGTTGGCGATCGTCGAGCTGCTGGGCCAGCACCAGGCCCTGGGCCTGGAGGAACTGCACTACCTGACGGCGCTGCCCAAGGCCACGGTATCGCGCATGCTCCTGACGTTGCAGGAGCAGGGCTGGATCTATCGCGGCCTGAGCGACCGGCGCTATCGGCTGTGCGCCAGGCGGCTGTTCGGCGACCAGCAGCAACGCTTCAAGCGGCAGTTGGTGGAGCGTGCCGCGCCCTGGTTGCAGGCGTTGAGCGAGCGCACCGGGCTGGTGGTCGACCTGTCGTGTTTCGACGGCGAACGCCTGGAGGTCATGGAAAGTTCGATCCCGGCAGTGCTGCGCAAGCGTTACCCGCATAACTGCCAGATCGTCGGCCACTATTCGAGCCTGTTCCATTCGGCGATGGGCAAGGCCTGCCTGGCCGAACTGGATCACGAGCAAGTCCAGCGCCTGGCCGTCCGCGAGCGGGTGCCCCAGGAGGACCAGTACCGCGCCTGCGAACAATCCCAGCATCAGGGTTTCGGCCAGCGCACCGAGGGTTATTGGGAGTACCCGGTGCGGCTGCCGTTCCTGATCCGCGCCGTGGCCTTGCCGATTCGTGACCAGGGCCGGCTGGTGGGCAGCATGGCCCTGCACTGGCCGATGGACCAGGCGCCGGTGGAGCGGGTGCTGAGTTTGCACCTGGCGAGCCTCGAGGCGACTGTCCACGATGTCGAGCGCAGCTTGATCTAGACTCAGCCGCTCGGCCTGGCATTGCGGCGTATCCGGACCACCGGCTGCCCTGTTCGGGGCCGCTGCAAGGCCATCGTGGCCTACGGCAGCGGCTACAGGGGACCGGGGATCTTTTTCGTCTTTATGCACTCCGAGTATTCGCCGTTCACGGCCCTGTCGCTGTTTGCAAGCGCACGCGGGCCGGTTAAGGTTCGGCTCAGATTTCTCGACCCCATGAGTCTTCCATGTTCAACGCCTCTTTCCCCAAGGCCCTGGCCGCTTTGCTGTTGGCCTGCGCGGCCTGGCCGGCCCAGGCCAACTGGTACCTGGACAACGAGTCCTCGCGCCTGTCTTTCGTCACCACCAAAAATGCCAATGTTTCCGAAGTCCATCGTTTCCTGGTCCTGCACGGCAAGGTCGACGCCAAGGGCATGGCGCAGTTGGAAGTCGAGCTGGACTCGATCAACAGCGGGATTCCGCTGCGCGACGAGCGCATGCGCAAGGAGCTGTTCGAGATCGACCGGCATCCGGATGCCCTGATCAACGCGCAAATCAACCTGCGGCCGATCAACGACCTGGCGCCCGGCGCGCAGATCGAACTGCGTCTGCCGGTCAATGTCACCCTGCACGGCAAACAGCACGAATACACCGCCGAACTGCTGGCCACGCGCCTGGATGACCGACGCTTCCAGGTGGTGACCCTGGAGCCGCTGGTGCTCAACGCTGCCGATTTCGACCTGGTGCCGGGGCTCGAAACCCTGCGCAAGGCGGCCGGCCTGTCGGCGATCAGCCTGTCGGTGCCGGTGGGTGCGGTGCTGATCTTCACGGCGCGCTGATATGGCGGGCGCAGTCTTTCCCTGGCGTGAAGGCAATCGTTTCGAGTTGCTGATCGACGGTCCGAGTTTTTTCCCGCGGATGCTGGTGGCGATTGCCCGGGCCCGTGAGCAGGTGGAACTGGAGCTGTACCTGGTGGAGGCGGGCGCCTGCGCCGAGGCCATGGTCCAGGCCCTGACCCAGGCCGCCGAGCGCGGGGTGCGGGTGCGTTGCCTGTTCGATGACTACGGCAGCCTGGCCTTCACCATGGGCCTGCGCCAACGCTTGACCGGCGCCGGGGTCGAGCTGCGTTTCTACAATCGCCTGAGCTGGCGCCGCGGGGTGCGCAACCTCTATCGCGACCACCGCAAGTTGCTGCTGGTGGATCAGGAGCTGGCGGTGGTCGGCGGCACTGGCGTGACCGATGAATTCTGGAACCCGCTGCAGGACAGCTGCGACTGGCATGAAGTCATGGTGGAGATCAGCGGCCCGCTGGTGCTCGACTGGCAGATGCTGTTCGACCGGCAGTGGATCGCCAACCGTCATCGCACCGCCTGGAAGCCGGCGTCGAACTTCGGTCTGCCACGCCTGCCGCGCGTGCCGGCCCAGGGCGCGGGCATGGGCCGGGTGGCCTATGCTGACGCCCGGCAACACCGGGACATTCTGCAATCGCTGGTGCGCGCGCTGAACAGCGGGCACCGGCGGATCTGGCTGGCGACTCCGTATTTCCTGCCGACCTGGAAGGTCCGCCGCTCCCTGCGCCGCGCGGCCGGACGCGGGGTGGACGTGCGCCTGCTGCTGACCGGGCCGCGCACCGATCACCCGTCGGTGCGTTATGCCGGGCATCGTTATTACCCGCGCTTGCTGCGGGCCGGGGTGAAGATCTTCGAATACCAGCCACGTTTCCTGCACCTGAAGATGGTGCTGATCGACGATTGGGTGAGCATCGGCTCGTGCAACTTCGATCACTGGAACCTGCGTTTCAACCTCGAGGCCAACCTCGAAGCCCTCGACATGCCACTGACCGATGCGGTGGTGGCGAGCTTCCTCGCCGACTTCGACCAGAGCCAGGAAGTCAGCCTCGAAGCCTGGAAAAACCGCCCGCTGTGGCGGCGGATCAAGCAGCGGATCTGGGGCTGGGTGGACCGGCTGGTGGTGAACCTGCTCAATCGCCGCGACTGACCCCGCCCTGGCCTGGTACGGCTTCTGCTTCTGTAGGAGCCAAGCTTGCTGGCGATGCGGGCAACGCGGCGTGTCAGGGAAATCGCTATCGCGGGCAAGCCTCGCTCCTACACCGACCTGGCGCGGCTTGTGCTTCTGTCGGAGCCAAGCTTGCTGGCGATATGGGCAACGCGGTGTGTCAGGAGAATCGCTATCGCGGGCAATCGAGCGTCGACCGGCCGCTCCTACAGAAGCGACGCGGCTTTGGCTTCTGTAGGAGCCAAGCTTGCTGGCGATGCGGGCAACGCGGTGTGTCAGGGAAATCGCTATCGCGGGCAAGCCTCGCTCCTACATAGGAGCGAGGCCGGGGGGAGGGTTACAGCAGTTCGAAGCTCTGTTGCTTGACGTCCCGGGAGTCCAGGCCGATCTCGACCTTGAACTCGCCCGGTTCCGCGGCGTACTTGAGCTGGGCGTTGTAGAACTTCAGGTCGTCTTCGCTGATGCTGAAGTGGATCACCTTCTGTTCGCCGGCCTTGAGCTGCACTTTCTGGAAGCCCTTCAGCTCCTTGATCGGGCGGATGATGGAGCCGGCGACGTCCTGGATATACAGCTGCACCACGGTTTCGCCGTCGCGCTTGCCGGTGTTTTTCAGGGTCACGCTGGCGTCGAGCTTGCCGCTCTTGTTCAGGGTGGTCGACGACAGGGCCATGTCCGACAGGCTGAACGTGGTGTAGCTCAGGCCATAACCGAACGGAAACAGGGGGCCGGTGGTGTCGTCGAAATACTGCGAGGTGTAGTTGCCCGGCTTGCCCGGGGTGAACGGCCGGCCGATGGTCAGGTGGTTGTAGTAGGTCGGGATCTGCCCCACCGAGCGGGGGAAGGTGATCGGCAGCTTGCCGGACGGGTTGTAGTCGCCGAACAGCACGTCGGCGATGGCGTTGCCGCCTTCGGTGCCGCTGAACCAGGTTTCCAGGATCGCGTCGGCCTGTTGGTTCTCGTCGAGCAGCGCCAGCGGCCGGCCGTTCATCAACACCAGCACCAGTGGCTTGCCGGTGGCCTTGAGGGCCTTGATCAGCTCGCGCTGGCTGGCCGGGATGTGCAGGTCGGTACGGCTCGAGGATTCGTGGGACATGCCCCGCGATTCGCCCACCGCCGCCACCACCACATCAGCCTGCTGCGCGGCCTTCACCGCTTCGTCGATCAACTGCTGGGCCGGGCGTGGATCGTCCACCACTTCCGGGGCATCGAAGTTGAGGAAGTTCAGGTAGTCGACCACGGCCTTGTCGGCGGTGATGTTCGAGCCACGGGCGTAGATCAGTTGCGCCTTGTCGCCCAGGGCGTTGCTCATGCCGTCGAACAGGGTGACCGATTGCGCCGGCACGCCGGCAGCGGCCCAACTGCCCATCATGTCGATCGGCGCCTTGGCCAGCGGGCCGACCAGGGCGATCTTGCCGGCCTTTTTCAGCGGCAGGGTTTCATTGGCGTTCTTCAGCAGCACCAGGCTGCGGCGCGCCACATCGCGGGCGTCGCTGCGGTGCAGGCGGCTTTCGGCGTTGGTGTCGGCCGGGTCCTGCTCGGCCTTGCCGATGCGCAGGTAGGGGTTGGCGAACAGGCCCATGTCGTACTTGGCGGCCAGTACTTCGCGCACGGCGTTGTCCAGGTCGCGCTGGCTGACCTCGCCGGACTTGATCAGCCCCGGCAGCTCCTTGGCGTACAGCGAGTCGTTCATGCTCATGTCGATGCCGGCCTTGATCGCCAGCTTGGCGGCTTCGCGGCCGTCCTTGGCGACACCGTGGCGCATCAGCTCGACGATGGCGCCGTGGTCGCTCACCGCCAGGCCCTTGAAGCCCCACTCCTTGCGCAGCAGGTCGTTCATCAGCCAGGTGTTGGAGGTGGCCGGCACGCCGTTGATCGAGTTCAACGCCACCATCACCCCGCCGGCACCGGCGTCGATCGCGGCGCGGTAGGGCGGCAGGTAGTCCTGGTACATCTTCACCGGGCTCATGTCGACGACGTTGTAGTCACGACCGCCTTCGACCGCGCCGTACAGGGCGAAGTGCTTGACGCTGGCCATGATGCTGTCGGCGTTCTTCGGGCTGTCGCCCTGGTAGGCCTTGACCATGACCTTGGCGATGCGCGAGACCAGGTAGGTGTCTTCGCCGAAGCCTTCGGAGGTGCGACCCCAGCGTGGGTCGCGGGAGATGTCGACCATCGGCGCGAAGGTGATGTCCAGGCTGTCGGCGCTGGCTTCCTGGGCGGCGATGCGCCCGGAGCGGCCGATGGCGTCCATGTCCCAGCTCGACGCCAGGGCCAGGGGGATCGGGAAGATCGTGCGGTGGCCGTGGATCACGTCATAGGCGAAGAACATCGGGATCTTCAGCCGGCTGCGCATGGCCGCGTCCTGCATCGGCCGGTTTTCCGGGCGGGAGATGGAGTTGAAGGTGCCGCCGATGCGGCCGGCGGCGATTTCCTTGCGGATCATCTCGCGGGGCATTTCCGGGCCGATGCTGATCAGGCGCAACTGGCCGATCTTTTCATCCAGGGTCATCTGCTTGAGCAGGTTGTCGATGAAGGCGTCCTTGTTCTGCAGGACCGCATCGGAAAAGGGTTTTTCCTGGGCCGCTACCGGCGTGGTGGCGGCCAGGGCAGGGTGACTGGCCAGGCTGACCAGCAAGCCCAGCAAACACAGCTTCTTCATGAATATTGTTCTCTAGGGCCTAAAACAGACGCGATCAGTACGCGTCGAGCGGCCGAAAATTGGGAGAGCGGCTAATAAAGGAACGACTATTGTTGTTCGGATAAATGCAGCACACTTCTGAACTCTTTTTCGCGCTGGGCATCTTTTAGCCGATTGGCCCGATGCAATCCAGTGGTGGCGGCAGATTATGTCGATGCACTCGATTCAAAGGGTTACAGGTTCCATCCCCTAGGTTGCAAGGAGCGTCACCACCATGAACGTACGACAGAGCCTGTGCTCAAGCTGGCCCATGATGGCATTGCTGCTGCTCGGCAGCCTGCTCAGTGGCTGCGGGATCAACAACATCCCGACCCTCGACGAACAGGCCAAGGCGGCCTGGGGCCAGGTACAGAACCAGTACCAGCGTCGCGCCGACCTGATCCCCAACCTGGTGGAAACGGTCAAGGGCTACGCCAGGCACGAACAGGAGACCCTGACCGCGGTGATCGAGGCGCGGGCCAAGGCCACCTCGATCCAGGTCGATGCCAGCACCCTGGACAACCCGGAAAGACTCAAGCAGTACCAGCAGGCCCAGGACCAGCTGACCGGTGCCTTGAGCCGTCTGATGGTGGTGTCCGAGCGTTATCCGGACCTCAAGGCCAACCAGAACTTCCTGGCCCTGCAGTCGCAGCTCGAAGGCACCGAGAACCGCATCGCCGTGGCCCGTCGCGATTTCATCCTCGCGGTGCAGAAGTACAACACCGAGATCCGCACCTTCCCCGGCCGCCTGTGGCACAGCGTGATGTACAGCGACCTGCCGGTGCGCGAGACCTTCGAGGCCACCAGCCCCGACGCCGACAAAGCGCCAGAAGTGAAGTTCTGATCAGCAGCGGCTGCCCGCGGATCGCACGAGCGGCCGCGGGATCCGGCCCGGCGTTACCACGGATGAGGTTCCAATGCGCGTGTTGAGAGTTGGCCTGGTGCTGTTGCTCTGGGTGTTTGCGATAACGGCCCAGGCCGAGCTGAAGTTCCCGGCGCTGAGCGGGCGGGTGGTGGACAACGCCCAGATGATCGAGCCGACGGTGCGCCAGCAACTGACCCAGGAGCTGGCCTCCCACGAGCAGTCCACTGGCGAGCAGGTGGTGGTCGTGACCCTGCCGGACCTGCAAGGCACCAGCATCGAGGATTTCGGCTATCAGCTGGGGCGCTACTGGGGCATCGGCCAGAAGGACAAGAACAACGGCGCCTTGTTGATCGTCGCCCGCGATGATCGCAAGCTGCGCATCGAAGTCGGTTATGGCCTGGAAGACCGCCTGACCGACGCGCAAAGCTCGGTGATCATCCATCAGGTCATCACCCCGGCCTTCAAGGCCGGCAATTTCAGCAAGGGCATCAGTGACGGCGTGTCGGCCATGTTGCTGGTGCTGGGCGGCAATCCGCTGGACGAGCCGAGCGCCGCCTATGACGGTGGCGGCGAGCGCGGCAGCGAGTTTTTCGATCGGCATCCCGGCGCCCTGGTGTTCCTGGTGCTGCTGTTTTTCGTGACGATCTTCGTCTGCCAATTGCTTGGCATCCTGCCCAGCGGTGGCGGCGGGCGTGGCGGTTCCGGCGGTTTTGGCGGGGGCGGTTTTGGTGGCGGAGGCTTTGGCGGCGGAGGCGGGGGGGGCTTCAGCGGTGGCGGTGGTAGCTTTGGCGGCGGCGGATCGTCAGGCGGCTGGTGACTAAAAATAATCGATGAGTATGGGAAGACATGGCACTACTGAGTGAGTACGAACAACGGCAGGTCGCCGAGGCGATCGCCCGGGTCGAACAGCAGACCGATGCCGAACTGGTCACCGTGCTGGCCGCCCGCGCCGACGACTATGCCTATATCCCCTTGCTCTGGGCCAGCCTGCTGGCGCTGATCGTGCCGGGCGTGGTGCATTACGCCACCGGCTGGATGAGCATGCACCTGTTGCTGCTGGTGCAGTGGGTGACCTTTATCGTGCTCTGCCTGGTGTTCCGCATTCCGCGCATCACCACCCGCCTGATTCCGCGCTCGGTACGCCACTGGCGCGCCTCGAACCTGGCCCGCCGCCAGTTTCTCGAACAGAACCTGCACCACACTGTCGGCAGCACCGGGATGCTGATCTTCGTCTGCGAAGCCGAGCGCTATGTGGAGATCCTGGTGGACGAGGGCATTTCCAAGCGCCTCGACGACAAGACCTGGGACACCATCGTCCAGGCTTTCACCCAGCAGGTGAAGCAGGGGCAGACCCTGCAAGGCTTCATCACCTGCATCGAGGCCTGCGGCGAACTGCTCAAGGTGCATGTGCCGGTGACCCACGTGCGCAACGAACTGCCCAACCGCCTGGTGGTCCTGGCCTGATCCCCCCCGCTCCTGTAGCCGCTGCCGCAGGCTGCAATCGGCCGAAGGCCGTGGCGTCCGCAAGATCGCTGGAGGTCCTGCGGACCTTGCGCAGCCTTCGGCAGCGGCTACAGGAAGCCCGCTCCCGCAGAATCTGCGCCGCCGGGTAAATAACTCCGTGCCCCGGCGGGCCATCCCCCCTAAAATACCCGCCATTCCCCGATTCACACCCGCACCGCCCGAGGCGCCTTTTTCCATGTCTGCAACCGCAACCCCCGCCAGCCTTGCGCCGGATCATCACGCCCAGTTTCTTGAGCTGCTGGAAACCAGCCTGGCGCAGAACGCCTTTATCAAACTGGTGCTGGCCAAGCATGTGGGGGCCGAGGCGGATTTGCAGCGGCTGATCATCAAGCAGCTGACGGTCAAGGAGCAGCCGTGCCTGTCCTTCGTCTACCGCTACAAGACCCGCGACATCACCAAGAACTTCCCCCTGGACGAAGGCGTGGCGCTGATCGCCGGGCTGCTGCCGGCGTCGTTCAAGAACGCGCACCTGCTGTCGCTCACCGATGAAGTGCAGCTCGAATACAGCAAGAAGGGCAAAAGCTCGCTGTTCAAGGGCAAGGCCCAGCAGCAGCGCGAAGTGCCGTCCGCCGAGCACAACCGCGAGAAGAACCGCTACCTGGAGCTGAGCCGGCCCTTCCTCACCGACCTGGGGGTGACCAACAAGCAGCACGAGTTGATCCCGGCGATGTCGCGCAAGTGGAAGCAGATCAACAAGTTCATCGAGGTCTTCAGCCATGCGCTGAGTTCGTCGCCGATCGACCTGCAGCAGCCGGTGCGGGTGGCGGACTTCGGCTCTGGCAAGGGCTACCTGACCTTCGCCATCCACGACTACCTGTGCAACACCTTGCAGGCGCAAGGGCAGGTGACCGGTGTCGAACTGCGCGAAGACATGGTGACCCTGTGCAACGCCGCGGCGGCGCGCCTGGACCATCAGGGCCTGGAGTTCAAATGCGGCGACGTGCGCAGCGTGGCGCCGAGCGAGCTGGACGTGATGATCGCCCTGCATGCCTGCGATATCGCCACCGACTACGCGATCCACACCGGCATTCGTTCCGGTGCGTCGATCATCATGTGCTCGCCGTGCTGCCACAAGCAGATCCGCCCGCAGATGCAGAGCCCGGCGCTGCTCAAGCCGATGCTGCAATACGGCCTGCACCTGGGCCAGCAGGCGGAGATGGTTACCGACAGCCTGCGCGCGCTGTTCCTCGAAGCCTGTGGCTACGAGACCAAGGTCTTCGAGTTCATCTCCCTGGAACACACCAACAAGAACAAGATGATCCTCGCGGTCAAACGTGCCGAACCCCAGGACCCGACCCAACTGCTGGCGAAGATCGGCGAACTCAAGGCGTTCTACCACATCAGCGAGCACTGCCTGGAAACCCTGCTGCGGGCCGACGGCTACCTGAGCTGACCACGCGCCTGTAGCCGCTGCCGCAGGCTGCGATCGGCACCGAAGGGGCCGCAAACCAGGCGACGCGCTACATCTGACAGGGCCGGGATACCGCCTTTGCGCCGGCTACGCCGTCGATCGTCCGAACGCGGCCCGAACCTGCGGCAGCGGCTACAGGGCGCGTGCTGGGGTTGCTTGCTGCACGGCAGTCTTGCGCCCGAGCATCACGGTAAGGATCACGCCCACGGCGAACAGCCAGGTGACCGGT
This sequence comes from Pseudomonas sp. SBT1-2, assembly GCF_028640875.1. Lineage (NCBI taxonomy): Bacteria > Pseudomonadati > Pseudomonadota > Gammaproteobacteria > Pseudomonadales > Pseudomonadaceae > Pseudomonas > Pseudomonas sp. SBT1-2. The sequence goes on from NZ_JAQZAA010000115.1 coordinate 205,355, forward strand.
TCCACCTGTTCGCCGAAGAACAGCGCCGAGAAGGCGATGGTGAAGAAGATCTGCAGCAGCTGGATCTGGCTGACCCGGGCGATACCGCCCATGGCCAGCCCGGCGTACCAGGCAAAAAAGCCGATGAACTGCGAGAACAGCGCCACGTAGCCGAAGGCCCACCAGGTCTTTGCCGAAACCGCGCCCTGATGCTGCGCCGCGAGGTACCAGACCGGGCCGATCAACAGCGGCGTCGACAGCACCAGGGCCCAGCAGATCACCTGCCAGCCGCCCATCTCCCTGGCCAGCCGGCCGCCTTCGGCATAACCCAGCCCGCCGACCGCAATCGCCCCGAGCATCAGCAAGTCGCCGGCCTGGATACTGCCGGCGCCGCTGATCAGCGCGTAACCCAGGACCAATGCGCTGCCCAGTGCGGCGCAGCCCCAGAAGGCTTTCGACGGCCGTTCATGGGACAGCCACGCCGCGTACAGCGCCACGCACAAGGGTTGCAGGCCATTGACCAGCGCGCCGTGGGACGCCGGCAGGGTCTGCATGGCCCAGGCCGACAGCACCGGAAACCCCAGGATCACCCCGGCGATCACCAGGCTCAGGCCTTTGATCTGGTGCCAGGTCGGCCATTTTTCCCGCCGCCAGAGCAACAGCAGCGCCGCCGGGATCGCCGCGAACAGCGCCCGTCCCAGGCCGTTGAGCAGTGGGTGAAGTTCCTGCACCACGATGCGGGTGAAGGGCAGGGTCAGGCTGAAAATAACCACGCCGAGCAGGCCCAGGGCCATGCCGGTGTTTTCGCGGGAAGACATGATGACAACCGTTTTTTATTGGGGAAGGGCAGGTGCGCTTATCTAGCCATAAACCCACCGCGGCACCCTGTTACAGCTGTACGCAGAGTTATCCATACAGTTCGGCTTCTGTAGGAGCGGCCGGTCGACGCTCGATTGCCCGCGATGAACGATAACGCGGTGTATCAGGCAATCCGCGTCGCTTTTATCGCGGGCAAGCCTCGTTCCTGCAGGCCATGGGTCACGCTTTTTTGTAGGAGCGAAGCTTGCTCGCGATGAACGATGACGCGGTGTGCCAGGTAATCCACGGTGCCTTTATCGCGGGCAAGCCTCGCTCCTACAGAAGCGTTGAGGGCGTAGTACCGGGTTATTACCCGGCCTCGCGGATAAGGACTACCTTGAACATTCCTGTTTTCCCTTGTAGAGGAGTCATCTCCATGGCCGCGAAAAAAATCCTCATGCTGGTCGGCGATTACGTCGAGGACTACGAAGTGATGGTGCCGTTCCAGGCGCTGCTGATGGTCGGCCACACCGTGCATGCGGTGTGCCCGGACAAAAAGGCCGGGCAGACCGTGCGCACCGCGATCCACGACTTCGAAGGCGACCAGACCTACAGCGAAAAACCGGGCCATCAGTTCGCCCTGAACTTCGATTTCGCCAAGGTCGAGGCGGCCGATTATGACGCGCTGCTGATACCTGGCGGTCGCGCCCCGGAGTACCTGCGGCTGAACGAAAAGGTCCTGCAACTGGTGCAGGCCTTCGACAAGGCTGGCAAGCCGATCGCCGCCGTCTGCCACGGCGCCCAGCTGCTGGCCGCGGCGGGTATTCTCGAAGGCCGCGAGTGCAGCGCCTATCCGGCCTGCGCCCCGGAAGTGCGCCTGGCCGGCGGTACCTACATCGATATCCCGGTGACGGACAGCCACGTTCAAGGCAATCTGGCGACAGCCCCGGCCTGGCCGGCGCACCCCAGCTGGCTGGCCGGTTTCCTCGGCCTGCTGGGCACCAAAATCACCCTGTAAACGGATGACCCGCTGGCGCTGCTTTTCTGTCAGGAAGCAGCGCCATCGTCCTACCGCCAACCGAGGAGCGCCCAGCATGTGCGAGCTCTACGTCAAAGCCGACCCGATCCTCTACGAGTCCCGCTCGCGCTCGCTGCGCATCTGCGGGGTGGTCACCACCCTGCGCCTGGAGAACCAGTTCTGGGACATCCTCAGCGAAATCGCCGAAGTCGATGGCATGACCACCAACCAGTTGATCGCCAAGCTCTACGAAGAAGTGATGGATTACCGCGGCGAGGTGGTGAATTTCGCCTCCTTCCTGCGGGTCAGTTGCACCCGCTACCTGAGCCAGCGCCGCAGCGCCACGCCGGAACTCAGCGTAGTGCGCAGCGCCACCAAATAACCCTGCGATCCCCGCAATCCCTGTAGCCGCTGCCGAGCCTTGGCGAGGCTGCGATCGACTTGGGCGGCACTCCGACGTAGCAGGCGCCAAGCCAGGCGACGCCACACATCAGACATACCGTGTCGCCAGGTTTTACGGGGCTGCGCCCCGATCGCAGCCTCGCCAAGGCTCGGCAGCGGCTACAGGATTCGTTTCAGGTCATGAGGTCGGGCGCGTGCCATCGAGCAGGGCATCCACCACTGCCCGGGCCATTTCCACCGAATGCACCATGGACCAGATCAGCCCGCGCTCGACGCCGCTGGCGCGTTCGGTGATTTCATCGGAAACCTCCTCGGCGCATTTGAGCAGCAGGGAAACGTGCATCAGCGCGTCTTCGGCATTGACGCCGGGTTGCACGGCGAACAGTGGGTTGTGCTGGCCATCGCGCAGGCCAAAGGGGCGGCGGCGTGTGCCTTGCAAGGTGGCGATCAGGCTGGCGTTGGCGCGATCCAGTTCCGGGTCGCGCAGTTTACGAGGGGATTGCAGGGGGGATCGGGGACGAGCTTTTTCATGAGGTGATTTCTCCAGTTGTTCAAGGAACCGCCGGGTCTCACTTCCACATGAGAGGTGGCAGCCGTACGCAGGTGTGGAAGACCGGACTGAAGAACCGGCGCACCCGAGGGTGCCCCACATACAGCCGCCATAAAACGAACTCACCAGGACTGAAGGTCACTGATGTTTTCGTATGAGACGAATTGCACGCTCTCCAGAACCAGACTTCCACATCCGGGCCGCTGATTTTGCAGCGACCCAGGCAGACTGCCTGATCGGTTTGAGGGGGACAAGACGCTCAAAGGCGTTGGGGGTTTTCTAGGAAATACCTTACAAAACAAAGCGAAACTTCTTCTCCGCCCAGCACCTCTCCCTGACCAATACCTGTAGCCGCTGCCGAGCCCCAGCGAGGCTGCGATGGTCCGGGCCACGCTGGTCGCAGGACCTCCAGCGGCTGTGAGAATGTCATCGCGGGCAAGCCTCGCTCCTACAGGTCCGTGGCGATCTTGGCTTGTGTAGGAGCCAGGCTTGCCGGCGATGCGGGCAATGCGCTGTGTCTGACGTACCGCTATCGCGGGCAAGCCTCGTTCTTACAGGTTCGTGGCGATCTTGGCTTGTGTAGGAACCAGGCTTGCCGGTGATGCGGGCAATGCGCTGTGTCTGACGTACCGCTATCGCGGGCAAGCCTCGCTCCTACAGGTCCGTGGCGGTCTTGGCTTGTGTAGGAGCCAGGCTTGCCGGCGATGCGGGCAATGTGGTGTGTCTGACGTACCGCTATCGCGGGCAAGCCTCGCTCCTACAGGTCCGTGGCGATCTTGGCTTGTGTAGGAGCCAGGCTTGCCGGCGATGCGGGCAACGCGGTGTGTCTGACGTACTGCCATCGCGAGCAAGCTCGCTCCTACAGGGATAGGCGTTCCTTTGTAGGAGCGAGCTTGCTCGCGATGGCGATCGATCAGGCAACGCCGCTTCAGAAGAACCGCGTCACGCTGATCTTGGCGTTACGCCCCAGGCTGGAGGCGTTTTCGCCGCTCAGGGGCGGGCGGTAATCGCGGTTGAACATGTTGTCCAGGGTGAAGTTGACCTCGGTGCCCTTGAGGTACGGCTGCTGCGGTTTCCAGTTGGCGAACAGGCCCTGCACGTTGTAGCGGTCGTTCTCGTACTGGTCCCAGTAGGAATCGCCCGCGGCGCTGGCCGGGCCGCTCGGGTAGATGTCGCTCGGCACGCGGTCGGTCTGGCGTACCCACTGGCCCTGCCAGCCCACTTGCGCATCCCACTGCGGGATTTTCACCCCCAGGGTGGCGACCCACTTGCGTGGCGGGATGTCCCGGGCCCAGACATTCGGCCCCCAGGGGTTGGTGTAGGCGCCTTCATGCTTGCCGGTGATCCAGGAGTAAGACAGCGAGCCGAACAGGTAGGTCGAATCGTAGAAGCTCTCGACTTCGAAGCCCTTGATGGTCAGGTCGCCGATATTGCGGTAGACGCCGATGGTCGGCTGGTTGCACACCTGGCCGATGTTCTTGCCGCTGCTCAGTTGCTCGGGGCAGCCGATCCCCAGGTTCTTCATGATTTCGTCCTTGATCTCATTGCGAAACACCGTGGTGCGGATCTGCAGGCTGTCGGCCTGGGTCAGGACGTCGGAGAAGCGGGTGATGTTACCGGCGCGCAACGCGGTGATGCGCTCCGGGTCGAGGTCGCGGCTGGTGGAGGAGCGGGTGGTGCCGGCCGCCTGGACTTCGTACTGCTCGTCGATCACCGGCGCGCGCCAGGTCTTGCTGTAGTCGGCGAACAGGGCGAATTGCGGGGTGACCGTCCAGAACGCCGACAGCCGTGGCGACCAACCGGTGTAAGTCTTGTCGCCGTAATCGTGGCCGACCACCGGGTCGGGGCTGTTGTAGACCGGCGCGTCGTTTTTCTGCCCACGGTTGCGCACATGGTCGTAGCGCAGGGACGGGGTCAGGGTGAAGTTGCCCAGGGTGATGGCGTCCTGGATATAGAAGGCGTTGTTGTCGACCTTGCCATGGGGCATGAAGCCCGGCTGGTAATGCCCGTTGTTGTACTTGGGCACCTCGTAGGTCTTGCCCGGCATCCACATGTCCACTTCGCGGTCGTGCTTGCGGATCTGGATGCCCTGGGTCAGGGCATGTTCCAGCGGGCCGGTGTTGAAGCGGCTGGTGTTTTTCAGCGAGAGGATCCTGTCCTCGTAACCCACGGTGATCTTGCGGCCACCGGAGGCCGGCTGGGCGTAGGCGTTCGGGCCGCGCTCGTCGGTCTGGTCGGTCTTGGAGTCGGAGTACTTGGCCTCGAAGTCGATCCACGGGTTGTCCAGCGGCGTGTACTGGTACTTGGCCTGCCAGGTGGTGTCGATGGTGTTGCGCTGGGCGAGGAAGCGCCGGGTGGCGCCGTCGTAACCGTACTTGTCGATATCGCGCTGGGTCGGCGGCGTCGGGTAGCTCTTGGCCGAGAAGGGCGCCCAGATATCACTGTTGGAGCGCATGTAGCTCAAACCCAGGCGATGTTCGTCGGTCAGCTGCATGTTCAGCTTGAACAGCTCGCCGTCCAGGTCCTGGGCGGTGTTGGGCAGGCGCTTGGGGTTGATCGGGTAGGCGTTGCGCGGGTCCGGCTGGGCGCTGGCCAGCTTCATGTCGTCGCCGTCGCGTTTGGTCCAGTAGGCCAGGGCGTCGAAACGCCGGTCCTCGGTGCGCCCGTACACCGCGCCGGTGTAGGCCTGCTCATGGCTGTTGCTGCTGTAGCCGTACTTGAGCATGGCGCCGGTGTCGCGGCCTTCTTGCAGCAGGTCCGGGGCGTCCTTGGTCTCCATATGCACGGTGCCGCCGAAGCCGCCGTTGCCGGTCTCGGGCGAGTGCGGGCCCTTTTCCACCTCGATGCGCTTGATCAGTTCCGGCTCGATGAAGATCGAGCCCTGCTGGTAGCGTTCGAAGCCGCTCTTGGTCGCGCCGTCGACGCTCATCGGCACGTCTTCGGCATCGCCCAGGCCCCAGATGTTGATGGTCTGGCCGCCGGGCTTGAGCGAACCGCCGAGGCTGACGCCGGGCAGGGTGGCGATCAGGCTGGGAATGTTGGTGGCCTGGTGGCGATCGATCTCGGCCTGGTTCAGGGTCGAGCGGCCGACCGTGGCGGAGTCCACTTCCAGGCCGCTGCCGATGACGCTCATGGCGCCCAGCTGCAGCGCCGAACTGCGGGTGCTGCTGTTTTCCGCGGGGCGCACCACGTAGGTCTGGTCGACCTTGACCAGGCTGAACTGGCTGCCGCCCAGCAGCTGCTGGATCGCCGCCTCGGGGCTGAAGTCGCCCTTCAGCGCCGGGGCCTTCACGTTGCGCAGCAACTCTTCGTCGAACAGCAACTGGATCTTCGCCTGCTGCGCCACCTGGCTCAGCGAGGCCGCCAGCGGCTGGGCGGGCAGGGCGAAGGCGAACGATTCGGCCTGAATCTGCGCCTGGCCCTGCAGGCTGAACGCCAGGCAGGCGGCGAGCAAGGTCGGACGCGAACAGATGAGCTGCAAGTGATAAGGCACGCGAAACATGAAATCCCCCGGAGCGGCGACAAAGGCCAGAAAAGGTGTGCGTAAACAACGCAGACCGGAGGAAGACGCGTCAGTAAACTAAAACCTCATATGCGAATGAAAAATATTCGCATATGAGTTTCAGCGCCGGGCTTCGATGCGCACGCGGCCGTCGGCCAGGGCCACGGTTTTCACCGGGATCAGCGCCGGCAGGGCCTTGATCAGGGCGTCCGGATCCCGCACATCGAGGTTGCCCGAGACCTTGAAGTTGCCCAGGGCGCCGTCGGCCAATAACACCGGCTGGCGGCGATAGAGGTTCAACTCGTCCACCAGGCTGGCCAGGTCGCGATTGCGAAAGGCCAGGTGGCCGCCGCGCCAGTCGGCGACCTCGGCGACGTTCACGGGCTGTTCCCGCAGGGTGCCGCTGGCGTAGTCATAGATGCCACGCTGGCGGGCACCGAGCAGCAGCGGGTCGGTTTTTTGTTCGTCGGGAACGAAGGCCACCTGGCCATGGGCGACGCTGACCACCAATTGTTTTTCGCCGCGGCGCACATCGAAGCCGGTGCCGACCACCCGCACCCGGGCCGCGCCGGCATGCACCCACAGCGGCCGTTCCTTGTCGGCGGCGACTTCCAGGTACAGCTGGCCCTGGTCCAGATAGAGGTTGCGTTGCTGCGCCGTAAAGTCGATGCGCAAACGGGTGTTGGCGTTGACGTACAGGGTACTGCCGTCGGGTAGGTTGAAGCTGCGCATGCCCTGGCGCTGCGCGGCGATCTGTTGCGAATAGATCGCCGGCGGGGCGCCCAGTTCGATGGCCAGCAGCGCGCAGACCAAGGCGGCAGCGACCGCCAGGGCCGGACGCCAGCGCGGCTTTTGGCTCAGCGGCAGCGGCGTCGGTCGGTTCAGTGGTTCGAGTTCGGCCAGGTCGGCCCACAAGCGCTCGAACTCGGCATAAGCCCGGGCGTGGGCCGGTTCGCTGGACCAGGCCGCGAAGGCGTCGCGCGTGGCCTGGCTGCGATCGTCGCGATTGCGTGTGAACCAGCCGGCCGCCTGGGCATCGATGCTGTCGATCTGCTGCTCGGTGTCGTGGGGGCGGGTCATTGCGCTTGCTCCTTGCCGTGTTCCTGTTCCAGGCGCTGCTTGCAGTGCAGCAGGGCAAAGGCGATGTGTTTTTCCACCATGCTCAGGGAGATGCCCATGCGTTCGGCGATCTGCGCCTGGCTCAGGCCTTCGAAGCGGTGCAGCATAAGGGCTTCGCGGCGGCGCGGCGAGAGTTCGGCGAGCACGCTCTTCAAGCGCTCCAGGCGTTGCAGGCGCTGGGCCGCGGGCAGTGGCTCGTGGTGTTCGTCGGCCAGCGGCTCGGGTTCTGTTGCATGCGGTTCGTGGTGCACCTTGTGCCTGACCTTCTGCCGGCGCCAGTGATCGCGTAGCAGGTTGCGCGCCATCTGGAACAGAAAGGCGCGGGGTTGTTCGACCTTGGCCCGGTCGCGGTAATCGAGCCATTGGGTGAAGACGTCCTGGGTCATGTCCGCCGCATCGCTGGCGTTGTCCGTGCGTTTACGCAGGTAATGCAGGATGTCCGCATAGAACCCGCGGACGGGGTCCGCCGAGGTGGGGTCGGGCTTGAAGCGAGACATGAAAATCCTTCGCAAGTACTGCCGGGCAGAAAGGTCGTGAATGATATCGAGAATTATTACTATTTGTCTGCATGAGTTTCGCTTCATGAACCGGATGCGATTTTTCCTGTCTGATGCTGCGTGCCTCAGCAACACACCCCAAACGCTGGTAAACCGGCAAAGACAAGCTTTAATCCGAAGTGCATTCGCATCTTTGGACACTCAGGAGCAGGACCATGGCTGGATGGTATGAATTAAGCAAAAGCAGTGACGGGCAGTTCCGCTTCGTTCTCAAGGCTGGCAACGCTGAAACCATTTTGACGAGTGAGCTGTATTCCTCCCGCAGCGCCGCCGAAAACGGCATCGCTTCGGTGCAGACCAACAGCCCCAACGAGGCCCGCTACGCCAAGGAAGTCTCCAAGGACGGCAAGCCTTATTTCAACCTCAAGGCGGCGAACCACCAGATCATCGGCAATAGCCAGCGCTATTCGTCCGAGGCGGCACGCGACGGCGGTATCGAAAGCGTCAAGACCAACGGTCCAACCACCACCATCAAGGACAAGACCGTTTAGTTTTCTGCTCTGAAGCACAAAAGCCCGACAGGACAACCTGTCGGGCTTTTTGTTGGGCGGCGTTTTAAGGCAAGGTGTTTTGCCTGATGCACCGCTATCTCGGGCAAGTTGTGCGGCGCTCCTGCTGGCGTCATCGCGAGCAAGCTCGCTCCTACAGGTCGGTGGCGTCTTTGGCTTCTGTAGGAGCCAGGCTTGCCGGCGATGAGGCCCGCAAGCTCGCCGCTACAGTGAAGGCCCGATCAGCGCACGGCGTTCAACATGGCCTGCAATTGATTACGCCCAGCCTCACCCAGCGGGAACACCGGCCGGCGCGGGTCGCCGACCTGCAGCCCGGTCATGTTCAACCCGGCCTTGATGGTGGTCGGCAGGCCGCCCTTGAGGATGAAGTCGAGCACCGGCAACTGGCGGTAAAACAGCTCGCGCGCGCGGTCCAGGTCGTTGTCCAGCACCGCCTGGTACAGGTCCAGGTTGAGCTGCGGGATCAGGTTCGCGGCGGCGGTGCACCAACCCTTGGCGCCGGCGGCGAAGGCTTCCAGGGCCAGCGGGTTGCAACCGTTGTAGAACGGCACCTGGCCTTCGCCCAGCAGTTGCAGCTTGTGCATGCGCTGGATGTCGCCGGTGCTCTCCTTGACCATGGTCACGTTTTCCACGGCATTGAAGATCCGCAGGATCAGCTCCACCGACATGTCGGTGCCGCTGGTGGCCGGGTTGTTGTAGAGCATGATCGGCACGCCGATGCTGTCGCCGATGGCCTGGTAGTGGCCGAGGATTTCGGCTTCGCTGAGTTTCCAGTAGGAAGCCGGCAGCACCATCACCGCATCGGCGCCCTTGGCCTCGGCAAAGCGCGCGCGGCGCACGGCCTTGGCGGTGGTCAGGTCGGAAACGCTGACGATGGTCGGCACGCGCTTGGCGATGTGGCGGATGCTGAATTCGGCGACCTGATCCCACTCGGCGTCGCTCAGGTAGGCGCCTTCGCCGGTGCTGCCCAGGGGCGCGATGGCATGCACGCCGCTGTCGATCAGGCGATCGATGGAACGGCCGAGGGTGTCCAGGTCCAGTTGCTCACCGTTGGCGGTGAACGGGGTGATGGTGTAGCCGATGATGCCGTGAATGTGGGTGTTCGACATGGCGACGCTCCTTTAGCGAATAGGGTGGTTTCAGTTCAGGCAATCGGCGTGTTGCTTGAGGTTCTGCCGAGCGTAGTAGTTGAAGGCGGCGGCGTGGCGCTTGGGTTTGGAGATCCAGTCATGGGCCTCGCGACCGAGCTCCGGCTGGATCGGCTTGATGGTGCCGGCGGCCATGGCCTGCAACTGCAGCTTGGCGGCGCGCTCGATCAACTGGGCGATCACACAGGCTTCCTCGATGCTGGCGCCGGTGGACAGCTGGCCGTGGTGCGAGAGCAGGATGGCGCGCTTGTCGCCCAGGGCCGCGGAGATGATCTCGCCTTCTTCGTTACCCACCGGCACGCCCGGCCAGGCCTTGAGAAAGGCGCAGTCGTCATACAGCGGGCACAGGTCCATGTGGGAGATTTCCAGCGGCACTTCGATCATCGACAACGCGGCGACGTGGGTCGGGTGCGTGTGGATGATGCAGTTCACGTCGGGGCGGGCGCGGTACACCCAGCTGTGGAAACGGTTGGCCGGGTTGGGCATGCCGTGGCCTTCGAGCACCTCCAGGTCTTCGTTGACCAGCAGCAGGTTGCCCGCGGTGATTTCATCGAAGCCCAGGCCCAGTTGCTGGGTGTAGTAAGTGCCCGGCTGCGGGCCGCGGGCGGTGATCTGCCCGGCCAGGCCGGAGTCATGCCCGTTCTCGAACAGGATGCGGCACGTCAGCGCCAGCTTTTGCCGGTCGGTCCACGTATTATCCGCCAGGGTGTTTTGCATCTGGGTCAAGGCTTGCTTGACCAGTTGCTCTTTGGGTAGTGCTAATGTCTTGGCCATATCGGTGTCCTTTGGTCGTTTCAATGGACGTCGGATTTGCCAGCTCCCGCTGCTCGCAAGGTCGTTGGGTGAAAGCAAATGACACTAAAGAGGCTATATGACACTTTGTGTCATTGGCAAGGACAAATCGTCGGCTCCTTGATGGGTTAACCGTTCTACATGTCTATCCGTTTGAAATTATTGAGAAAAAAACTTGGCGTGACGCTGGAGGCCCTGGCCGAGAAATCCGGCATGACCAAGAGTTACCTGTCGAAAGTCGAACGCGGCCTGAACACGCCCTCGATCGCCGCGGCGTTGAAACTGGCCAAGGCGTTGAACGTGAACGTCGAGGAGCTGTTCGCCGAAGACAAGGTCAGCCTCGACAGCTACAGCCTGGTGCGCAGCGACGAACGCCAGTCGCTGGCGGCCAACGACCAGGCGCCGGGTTACGCGGTGCTGGCGCATCAGGTCAGCGAGCGCAGCCTGCTGCCGTTCATCATCTATCCGCCCAGGGAGTTCACCGACAAGAGCTTCAAGGAACACCTGGGGGAGGAGTTCCTGTTTGTCCACGAAGGGCAGGTGGAAGTGGATTTCATGAACGAGCGGGTGATCCTCAACCGTGGCGATGCGCTGCACTTCAACGCGCAGAAACCCCACCGCCTGCGCTCGGTGGGCGAGGTGCAGGCACAGTTGCTGGTGGTGGTGCACAGCGGCGAGGAATGAGCCCGCTCCTGCGGATTGTGGATTTTCCTACACCATCGGCGCCGAACCGCTGCCCCGTAGGCCCGTAGCCGCTGCCTCGCTGCGCTCGGCAGCGGCTACAGGTGGCGTACCAGCATGAAAACTGTAGGAGCGAAGCTTGCTCGCGATGGCGTCCTTGCGGGCAGACCGCAGTGCCTGGATCGCGGGCAAGCCTCGCTCCTACGGATCGCGGGTAGCTTTCAGCGTTCGACCGGCACCGACAGCGCAGGCGCGCCCAGGGCATGGCTCTTCGAATCGAAGAAGCGCAGCGTCACTTCCATCCCTTCAAACAGCTGGGTGTAGCGCCGCTTCTGGTTCTGGATAAAGGCCTTGCTGCGCGGGTGGATCGAGATCGCCAGGGTCTGCACCCCGGACTGGCGGATCGCCTGCACCAGGTGGCTGTCCTGGGGGCCGAGGTCGTGGCCGAAGATGCACAGCGCGTCGCTGTGGTTGAGCAACTGCTGGTAGCAGAACGACAGGTAGTCGCTGCTGCGAATGGTCTTGAGCTTGTCCGCCACCGGGCCTTCGCTGACGAACAGCGGCACATCGTCGAGGGTCTTCAGGGTGTTGTTGATGGCGAAGTTGCCCAGCAGGGTGCCCTCGGTGGAACCCAGCTTGCGCGCGGTGCCGTCCTGGTTGCGCACCAGGTGCAGGCCGCCGTGCAGGTACAGCACGCGGGTCTGTTGGCTGGCGGTCTGGCCGATGTCGAAGCTCGGGTCGGCGCCCTGGAACAGGTCGTCGATGCCCTGGGCGTCGTGCTGGATCGCCCAGTAGTTGAGCAGGTCGTAATTGCTGGTGAACACCGTGCGGTAGCGGCGCAGTTCCTGGTTGATCTGCGAAAGACTCGCCGGCTGCACCAGGCGCCACGGAATGTGCACCGCGTGCACGGTATTGATCAGCGCTTCCTTGATCGCGTAGTAGCGATTGCGCGGCGCCGCGGAGCTGACGGCCAGGGCCTTGTTGACCCGGCTGGTGGTCTTCAGCGCGCCCAGCACCTGCTCGAAACTGCGGGTCTGCAGGGCGTCGAACACGCTCAGCTCGGAGGGGCTCAGGGGCTTTTCCTCGACGGTGCGGGCGTTCTCGAACAGCGAGTCGTAGGCGAAGTCTTCCCACACCGCGCGGCTGGCGCCGTTGCCGATCAGCAGGCCGGCGATCGGCGTGCTGGCGCGCAAGGCGTTCCAGTCTTCAAGGTCGGTATCAAATTCCTGGAAATCCATCATCGCGGTTCGTCGTCTCAAGGCAGAAGGTGTACAGGGCGCCGACTTTATCACGACCGACCCTTGAGCCAGATCAACAACGCGCGTGACCGATGGGTCGATCCTGTGCGCATTTGCCGGATCGGCACGGTCGATCCGCCCCTAGCCTGGAGGACGCACCATGAGCAGCACTTTTTTCATCCCCGCCGTGAACATCATGGGTATCGATTGTCTCGACGAGGCCATGGTCGCGATTCGCAACTACGGTTTTCGCAAGGCGCTGATCGTCACCGACGCCGGCCTGGCCAAGGCCGGGGTGGCCGGGATGATTGCCGAGAAGCTGGCGATGCAGGACATCGATTCGGTGATCTTCGACGGCGCCAAGCCCAACCCGAGCATCGACAATGTCGAGAAGGGCCTGGCGCAATTGCAGCAAAGTGGCTGCGACTTCGTGATTTCCCTCGGTGGCGGTTCGCCCCATGACTGCGCCAAGGGCATCGCCCTGTGCGCCACCAATGGCGGGCATATCAGCGACTACGAGGGCGTCGACCGTTCGACCAAGCCCCAGTTGCCGTTGATCGCCATCAACACCACCGCCGGCACCGCCAGCGAAATGACCCGTTTCTGCATCATCACCGACGAAAAGCGCCACGTGAAAATGGCCATCGTCGACCGTAACGTCACGCCGCTGCTGTCGGTCAACGACCCTGCGCTGATGGTCGCCATGCCCAAGGGCCTGACCGCCGCCACCGGCATGGACGCGCTGACCCACGCCATCGAAGCCTATGTGTCCACCGCGGCCAACCCGATCACCGATGCCTGTGCGTTGAAAGCCATGACCATGATCAGCCAGAACCTGCGCCAGGCGGTGCACGACGGCAGCGACCTGGTGGCCCGGGAAAACATGGCCTACGCCCAGTTCCTCGCCGGCATGGCCTTCAACAATGCGTCGCTGGGTTTCGTGCATGCCATGGCGCACCAGCTGGGTGGCTTCTACGACTTGCCCCATGGCGTGTGCAACGCCGTGCTGCTGCCCCATGTGCAGAGCTTCAACGCCATGGTCTGCGCCGGACGCCTGACCGATGTGGCCCACGCCATGGGCGCGGACATTCGTGGCTTCAGCCCGGAGGAGGGCGCGCAGGCGGCCATCAGCGCCATTCGCAGCCTGGCCCGGGATGTCGAGATCCCCAGCGGCTTGCGCGACCTGGGTGCCAAGCTGACGGACATCCCGATCCTGGCCGCCAACGCCCTGAAAGACGCCTGCGGCCTGACCAACCCCCGCACCGCCGACCAGCGCCAGATCGAGGAAATCTTCCGCAGCGCGTTCTGATACCTACAGATGTTTTACCGCGCGCTCGGGACTTGCTGTCTTGGGCGCGCCGCCGCTGGCCCCAATGCACGAGCTATTGGCGGTCGTCTTGCCAACCGGCAGGCGGCAAGCGCCGGGTATGGAAAATCCGCAGTATCTGCAGGTGTCCCTGACGTACACGGTAGGGGATCAGGTAAGGACGATTGGGGACCACCCACTCCCGGGTACCGGGCAGGCGACCTTCGCGACCACTGGCAGGAAAACGGCTCAGGTGTTGAATGCTGCTCAGGATGGCTTTGACGAATTCCGCGGCGGCCTGAGGACTGTCCTGTGCAATGTAGGCGGCTTCGTCATCGAGGTTCTTGAGGGCGGTGCGCAGCCACTCAACGTGCCTTGCCAGTCCATTTAGTGAGCACGTTATCCAGCTCTTCGGCGCTGGCGAAGTCGCCTGCCTCTGCTTCAGTCAGGGCTTTCTGGATCTCGTCGATTTGCCAGGCTTCGCGGGCCAGATATTCTCTCAGTGCATCCACAGCGAGGAATGACTTGCTGCGGCCTGTCGCCTTGGCCAAGTGAGCCAGGGAATTGGCAACATCATCGGGCAGGCGCAAGGACATGACGGACATGGTGATCTCGATGGAGTGGTTTGTGATGCAGCACACTACATCGCCACCCGAGGCTTGCCGCCAGAGCCATTCGTCCAGTGCGAACGCTGTTTTGATTCAAGACGATTCAGGACCTTCCTCTTAACAAGGACTTTGCATGCTCACCGGCCTCAACCACCTGACCCTCGCCGTTACCGATCTCAACCGCAGCCTGGGGTTTTACCGCGACCTGCTGGGCCTGCGCCTGGACGCCAGCTGGGACAGCGGCGCCTATCTGTCGCTGCCGGGCCTGTGGTTGTGCCTGTCGCTGGACTCGTCGCGCCGTTCGGCGGAGGTGCCGGACTACACCCATTACGCCTTCAGCATCGAGGCCGGGCATTTCGTGGCGTTCGTCCAGCGCCTGCGTGCTGCCGGTGTGCGGGAGTGGCGCGACAACCGTAGCGAAGGCGCCTCGTTCTATTTCCTCGACCCCGACGGCCACCAGCTGGAAGCCCATGTCGGCGATCTGGCCTCGCGCTTGCGCGCCTGTCGGCAGCAACCCTATGCCGGGATGACGATCTTTACCGACGAATGACCGCTCGCCGCCGCTTCAAGACGACTGGCTGTCGCTGTGACGACCATGGTGGGGTGGTGCGGGGGCGCACAAGCCGGCAGAATCCTGCGATCAAAACCGCGCCACCTTCGGCGCTTCGGAGTGTGGCATGACTTCTTCGCTGTTACTGGCTGTCCTCGCCTCGGGCTTTATCTACGGCATTACCCCAGGGCCTGGCGTGCTGGCGGTCTTCGGCATTGGCGCGGCGCGCGGGCGGCGGGCCGGGGCCAGCTTTCTCTGCGGGCATCTGCTGGGCGATGTGGTCTGGTGCAGCACCGCGCTGATCGCCATCGTCGGCGCGCGGGAGATCGGCAGCAGTGCCTTCGATGTGCTGGGCGTGCTCAGCGGCCTTTATCTGTTCTGGCTCGGCCTGCGGGCAATCCGCAGCCAGCGCAGCAGCGGGCAGGAGCCCCAGGGGCCGGCGCGCCAGCCGTTCTGGCACGGCATCCTGTTCGGCCTGACCAACCCCAAGGCGTACCCGGTGGCCGTGGCGACTTTCACCGCGCTGCTGTCCAGTCGCGCCGAGCTGCTCAACTGGTCGATGCTGCCCTGGCTGATCTTCCTCAGTTTCCTCGGCGGCATCGGCGCATACGCTATTCTGATTGGCATCGTCGGTGCGCGGCGGGTGCGGACCCTGTATCAGCGCCACGAACTGGCGATCACCCGGCTTTGCGGCGTGATGTTCATCGGGTTTGCCATCAACGCCTTGCTGCATGCCGTTCCGGGATTGCTGGCGAACAAGGCATAAAGGCTGTTCGCAAGGTTGCGACAGTCACGGACAAGCAGCGGCTTTGCGCCGCTGCCGGAACCCAGGGATTGATACTCGGCGCTTTATCTTCACAGGCAGTGTCGTTCCCTGATGGCAACCAACAACTCCGCGCCCCTGGCCAGTTTCATCGACCTTCTGCTGGATGCCGTCTGCGCGGTGGATGTCGAAGGCCGTTTCGTCTTCGTCAGCGCCGCCTGCGAGCGGATTTTCGGCTACACGCCGGACGAGCTGGTCGGCCGGCGCATGATCGAGCTGGTGCACCCCGCGGACCGTGCGCGCACCTTGCAGGCCGCCGACCGGATCATGGCCGGCGAACCCATGCCCAACTTCGAGAACCGTTACCTGCGCAAGGACGGGCAGGTCGCACATATCCTCTGGTCGGCGCGCTGGTCCGAGGTCGACCAGCTGCGCATCGCCGTGGCCCGCGACATCACCGAACGCAAGCAGGCCGAGTCGCGGCAGGCGGCGCTGTATGCAATTTCCGAAGCGGCCCATGCCGCCGAGGACCTGCTGGCGTTGTTCCGGCGCGTGCACCGGATCATCGGGGAATGGCTGCCGGCGCTGAATTTCTCCGTCGCGCTGTACGACGAGCAATGCCAGGCGCTGAGCTTTCCCTATCACGTCGACGACCGCGAGCGTTGCCCGGAGCAGGCGGGCACGCTGACCGGCAGCCTGTGTGCCGAGGTGATCCGCAGTGGCCAGCCGTTGCTGCTGACCCCTGACGATTATGTGCCGCTGCCGGATGCCAGCGCCGACCCGCATTCACCCTGCTGGCTCGGTGTGCCGCTGAATTCGCAGAAGGGCACCATCGGCGCGCTGATCGTCAAGAGCGCGCCGGGCGACGAGCGATACACCGAGCAGGACAAGGAGTTGCTGCAATACGTCTGCGCCCAGCTCGCCACCGCCATCGAGCGCAAGCAGCTGCATGCGCGCCTGCAGTACATGGCCCAGTACGACCAGCTGACCCAGTTGCCCAACCGCGAACTGCTACGCGAGCGCCTGCGCAACGCCCTGGCCCGAGCCCGTCGCGAGTCCGGGCGCATGGCCTTGCTCTATGTCGACCTGGACCGGTTCAAGCAGGTCAACGACACACTTGGCCACGCCGTGGGTGACATGCTGTTGCAGGCCGTGGCCAACCGGCTCAAGGCCTGCGTGCGCGAAAGCGACACCGTGGCGCGGATCGGTGGCGATGAGTTCGTGGTGCTGCTCGGCTGTATCCAGCACGCGGAAGATGCCGGTATCGTCGCCGGGAAGATTCGCCAGGCACTCAACGAGCCGCTGCGCCTGGACGGCCATCAGCTGAGCATTCTGCCGAGCATCGGTATCGGCCTGTTCCCCGAACACGGCCATGACGAAAAGCAGTTGTTCAAGCACGCCGACGAGGCGATGTACGCGGCCAAGCGCGCCCAGCGAAGCCCATCCCGCGCTTGACGGAAGCGGCGGAGCTGGCCGTTTTTTTTGCCAACCGTTCGTCGTGGCCGATGCAACTTTTTCAAACCTTCGATGGCCTGAAAACTCTCACTCTGTGCAGGCGCCGTGCGCCGTCACCTGATCAAAGGAGGCCGACACCATGAGCTTCATGGCCACCCATCTGTCCCGCACCTGCCTCGCGCTGCTGCTCGGCCTGAGCGCCAGCGCGGCGTTCGCCCAGTCCCCCGCGGAGTTTATCGATGACGCCTCGGCCAAGGGCATGGCAGACATCGAGGCCAGTCGCCTGGCCCACCAGAAGACGTCCTCCAAGGCCGTCAAGGACTACACCATCGTGGTCATCAACGACCGCACCACCGCCAACCAGCACCTGGCGAAAATCGCCAAAAAGCTCGACCTGCCCGTGGCGCCTAGGGAAGAAGTGATCAGCAAGGCCAAGGCGCTGATCCCCGAGGTCCCGGAAGGCGAAGCCTTCGACGCCGCCTATGCCGAGAGCCAGGTCAAGGCCACCGAAGAGGCCATCGAGCAGATCCAGCAACAGGCCGAAATCACCGAGGTACCGGAACTCAAGGCCTTTGCCGAAGAGACCCTGCCGAAACTGCAAAACCACCTACAAATGGCCAAGGCCCTCAAGGCTGGGCGGGCCCTGGATCAGTTGGATGGCTGAGTGGGGCTCTGCCGCTGATGTGTCTTTGGGCATGACCTGAAGGCGCACCGCGTCCAGTGCCGCCGTTTCCCCCAGGCATTGTTCAATATCGATTCAACTCGGCTTCCGCGCTTGCTCGGGCAGACCGCTGATTTCACGCTGGAACGCCGCTTGTGCCCGGGCACAGGTGAGGATGCGGTAGCGCGTGCTGCGGGAGACGGTTTGGTCGCGAAAGCGCTGGTACACCGGCTGGAAGATGGTGCGGTCCAGGTGGGGTTGCTCCGCGCTCAGGTAGGCCTCGCAAAGCCGGTCGTAATCCTGCTGTGAGATGAAGCGCCGGAACCAGAAGCGGTAGAAGTAACCCAGCAGGAAACCCAGGCTGAAGTCGCGGTCGAGTACCGAGTGGGCGCAGCACTCGAAGTCGATCAGGCGCAGTCGGCCATCGGCGGCGACCAGAATGTTTTTCGGGTGGGGGTCCATGTGCACGAAGTCGTCGTCGAGCATCTGGCCGAACAGCCGGAAGATCGCCGACAACAGGGTTTCAGCCTGCTCGGGATGGGCCAGCAGACGGTCGTCGACACTGCAATGATCGGCCCAGAAACCCACCAGCAAGTACTCTTCGCGCAGGAACGGAAAACGCCCCTTGTAGCCAAACGCCGAGACCTGGGGCGAGAGGGCGGATTTGCCCGACACCACCGACAGGTTGATGAATTCGTTGGTCAGGTCGTGCAGGCCGAAGCTGCGCTTGAGCCCGAGGAAGTTCTGCAGCTGCTTTTTCCAGTGAGTCAGGCGGTTGCGCTTGAGCACCCATTGGCGTTCGCCTTCGAGCAGGAATACGCCCCGGGTGTCTTCCGGAATATCCAGCGTGGGGTATTGCTCGGGCTTGGCCAAAAAACGCCGTAGCAGCCTGTCCAGTTCGTGCCGGTGGGATGGATCGAAATGGAAGGTCACGCCATCGATCTGCTGCCGATGCAGCGTTCGGGTGAAGCTCCTGAGGTGAAGCATGTAGGGTTCCTGGCCTTGGATGGCGAACGAGGGGGTGGCGCTGTGAGCCTGCGCTGAAACGCGAGCCGAAAGGGCGCGCATCATAATTCATCGCAAGTCCTGGCGTTCACGAAATTGATCCGGGTTGTGCGGCCGGCGTGCCCTGGCGCTGGAAAAAACCATGTCTTTGCATCGCGGGTGTACGACGGAGTGATTACCCAAAAAGTCCGGGAACAGTTTTATGAGCTGACTCGAAAAATGGTGGGTCAATTTCTCAATGATCAAATCAATGATCGTCTCAGGTCTGCAATGAGTGGTGCTATCCAGCCGTCTCTTGCGGTTGCCTGCGCCTTCGGAGCAGGGAATGCTGATAACGATGATGCAGAAGCGGAGGACGACAAGATGCTGACGAGCTATGCAGCGAGCTGCTCGAGTAACGTCGGGCAAGGAGGCTTTCGCGCAAAGTGCCCATGCTTCAGGTCATGGGCACTGAGACGGACCGAGGGGGCACAGCCTCAGGTATTGACCAACCAGCGAGCCTGGCGACTGCCGCGCCAGTTGAAACTGCTCAGTGCCAGCAAGAGTAAGAGGATCGAGTAGATGGCGTAGGTCCCGAGCTTATCGTAGGCCCAACCCGCCAGCAGAATGCCCACGAGTCCGGCAAAGCGGCTGATGAAGTCTATCGAGCCATACCAGCTGCCAATGATTTCCTTGGGTACGGTGAGCTGGATGGCACTGGCTGTGGTACGAAAATACAGCGTGGTACCGAACTGGAACACGAACATGCCGGTGCCCGCGAGCCAGAGGTTGCCGCGCAGACATAACGTGATGCAGACCCCCGAGATCATGATCAGGTGGGACAGCAATATCGTGCCCGGCACCCGGGAGGCCTGGCCACTGGCGCGCAAGGCGAGTCCGCCGGCTATGGCGCCTGCTGCTCCAACTGAGAACAGGTAGCCGGTCTGTGCTTCAGAAAAACCATGAAAGCCCCGCAGCAAGGGGACCCACAGCAGCGCCAGCACGCTGACCACCAGCAGGCAGGTGGCATAGGAGGCAAGGAAATACCGCCAGCGTGGAGCGCGCAACAGATCGATGGTGGCTCTTGATGCGCCGGTGACACTTTCCTGGAAGCGTTGGGCAAACGACGTGCTGCAGATATCGAGGGTCGAGGTCTTCTCATTCAAGGCGCTCAGGCTGATCGTCAAGGCGAGCGCCGCCAGCATGAAGGCAATGGAGGCCAGCAGTGAGATCGACAAGCCGACGTTGAAAATGACCAGGGCGCCGATGACCGGCCCCAGGGTCCTGGCGATGCCATTGAAGGTGGCGAGCAGGCCGTTGATTCTGGGGATGTTGTCAGCGGTGAAAAGGAACGGGATCAAGGCAAACATGATCAGCCGTGAGTACTGATGGATCAGGTCGACGAAGAAGGCAAAAAACCACACCCACTCCACGGAGCTGTCGTAGATCCTGAGGACAAAAACAGCCAGGGCAAACACCGCAATGTTGGCCAGTTGCGTGGCAATGAACAGTTTCCATTTGTTGAAACGATCGATAAAACCCGCGCCTAGCAGGGTTACCAGTATTTCAGCGCTATAGCCGACGGCGTAGGTGGTGGTAACAGCGAGCGTCGTTCCGCTAATGGAATAGGCGAGGTTGGCGAATACCAGGTCGTAGATGGCTTCGGAAAGTATAAGTAATACCCCCAAAGCCACAAAGGACCACACTGACCGCGGCGTTGAATTGAAAGAGGTGTGCACAGAAATTTAATCCGTTAAATGTTCTATCACGGGGCCAGGGCGTCGATGTGGACGGGTAGGCGCGGCTGGGCTGTTCAACGGTTACGGGGTGTTTTTCCCGTCGCCATCTTATGCCGTGCGGGGGCATGAAAAATAGCGGAGTCATAAGGCCGATATGGAACATTCGGTTATGAGCCAGGGGCTTCTGGCTCTAACGGCATGCTCTTTTATCACCCCAGGAAAAATGGGCCCAGGTCAGTGCGCGGCGTTCTGCCGGAACTGCCGTGGGCTGACGCCGGTCAGGGCCTTGAACTGGCGGCTGAAGGCGCTGTGGTCGGTGTAGCCGCATTGCAGGGCGACGTCGGTGATCGGCAGTTCGCCGAGCAGCAGGCGCGAGGCGTGTTCCAGGCGCACTTTGTGGATCATCTGCCGCGGGGTGAGGTGGAAGATGCGTTTGCAGTAGCGCTCCAGCTGGGCGATGGACAGGTCGGCGATGTGGGTCAGGTCGTCGAGGCGGATGGCTTCGTTGTAGTGCTCGCGGATATGCCGGTCGACCGCGGCCAGGCGTTCGTAGGCCGGGTGCGCGTCGCGGGCGGCCTGCAGGTCGAGGGAGATGCCGGCCATGCCGATGATCCGCCCGTCGCGCCCATGCAGCGGCAGCTTGTGGGTCAGGCACCAGCCGGGTTCGCGGCTGCCGTACAGGTGCAGTTCCAGCTGGCCCTTGATGGTGATGCCCTGGCGCAGCACGCGCTGGTCCTGCTCGGTATAGACCGGGCCGAGCACGGCGGGAAACACCTCGGCCGAGGTCTTGCCCAGCAGCGGCGCGACGTTCTTGAAACCGCAACGCTGGGCCAGGGTCAGGTTGGCGGTGAGGTAGCGGGCTTGCAGGTCCTTGATGAAAAACACCGCGTTGGGCAGGGTGTCGAGCAGCGGGATCACCAGGGCCATGCTGCCCAGCAGGTCGTGAATATCCTCGGGCGCCTGGCTGGCGATGGCTTCGGGCAGGCGGTGCAGCTGAGCGGTGTCGATCATCAAGGGCTGCTCTTGTTAGGGGGCGGGGCGCGCCCCGCGACTTTGGGTCTACTGGCTCATCCTTGAATCCCACGGCGCCGTTGGCGGGCGGCCAGCGGCAACGGTCTGCTCGTCACTTCGCGCCGGGCGTCGACTCCATCAGCAAGGTCTCGATCCGCGCCGGCACCAGGGGCGCTCGTGGTGTCGGTACGGTCCAGCCGAACAGGGCCTGTGCCGCCGTGGCGCAGACCCGCCCCTGGCAGGCACCCATGCCGCAGCGGCTGTGCAGTTTGGCCTCGCTCCAGCCCGCTTCGCCAGCCACGGCGGCGTAGGGCACATCCTCGCAGCGGCACAGCAGCGTATCAGCTCGCGCCAGGCGCAGAAGCGCCGGTTGCAGGGCGAAGGTTTCACTCACTCGCTCGGCGAACGCCTGCCAATGGGCTCGGCGCTGGATCAGCGCGGTGGCCTCCCGGGTCTGCCCGCTGGCGGCCAGCCCGGCGATCTCGCCTTCGACCCTCGCCAGTTCGCTGCCGCCGACCCCGGTGCATTCGCCGGCCGCGTAGACCCGGGCGAGGCTGGTGCCCTGGTAACGGTCCACCGCAATCGCGTTGGCTTGCAGCTGGCAGCCGAGGTGGCTGGCCAGGGTGGTGTTGGGCACCAGCCCGAACCCGCAGGCGAGGCGCTCGCAGGGGATTTCCCGCACCTGTTCGCCCTGCTGGATGCGCACCGCTTCCAGGCGATCGTCGCCCAGGGCTTCGAGCACATGGGCGTTGCAGCAATAGGAAGTGGTTGCCAGCCCGACAGCCTGGCCGAGCTTGGCCGGCCAGCGCCAGAGCCCGGCGGTGAATGTCGCCAGCGAGGCCAGCGGGGCCTGTTCCAGGACCGCCTCGACCCGGGCACCGGCCTGGCGGGCGGTGGCGGCGCTGGCCAGCAGCAACGGCCCGCTGCCGGCGATAACCACCCGCTCGCCGGCCACGGCCAGGCCGTTTTTCAGTAGCGCCTGCAAGGCCCCGGTGCCTGTCACTCCGGGCAAGGTCCAGCCGGGGAAGGGCAGCAGCAGTTCGCGGGCGCCGCAGCACAGAATCAGGCTCTGGTAGCGGACCAGCAGAGCCTGCTCGACATCTTCCAGCAGCAGGGCATTGGCACCGGCGCCGGCCACCACCCGGGTGCCCGGCAGGTAGCGCAGCCGCGAGTGTTGCAGCACCTGCAAGGCTTCGCGGGCGATACCGGGGAGCGTGACGCCGGGCCCGTTGCGCCAGATCTGGCCGCCGGGGCGCGGGTTGTCGTCGAGCAGAATGATGGAGAGCTCGCTGCGGCTCGCCGCCCGGGCGGCCGCGAGGCCGGCCGGGCCACTGCCGACGATAAGGATGTCGCAGCTCAGGCGCTGTTGCTTCATGGCGTGCGCTCCACGTGCATGCCTTCGCGGCACAGGGTCTGGCAGGCCAGTTGGCGCCGGCCGTCGATGGTCATGCGGCATTCCTGGCAGATGCCCATGCCGCAGAAGGGCGCCCGGGGTTGGCCGGTGCAAGAGGTTCGGGTACGTGGGTCGCCGCTGGCGGCGATGGCCGCGGCGACGCTCAGGCCATCGCCCACGGTCAGCGCCTGACGGTCCAGGTAAATGATCATGGGGCGCTTCCTGTCAGGGTGGCGGTCAGCTCGGCGAAGCGTTCGGGGCGATAGGCATGGGCATCGATACCCGGCCGTTCGCCGAGCATCAGGCTGGTCAGCAGCCGGCCACTGCCGGGGGCGGTGGTGACGCCCAGGCCTTCATGACCGACCGCCAGCCACAGGCCGGTGTATCGCGGGTGTTCGCCAAGGATCGGCAGGCCGTCCGGGGTGGCGGCGCGAAAGCCGGTCCAGGCGCGGATGCCGTTCAATTGCGCCAGGCCCGGCAGATAGGCCACGGCCCGTTGCAGCATCGGCGTCAGCACCTCGGGCTCGATGGCCGGGTCGAGAGTGTCGAACTGGCGGGACGAGCCGATCAGCAATTGCCCGGTCGGCCGTGGCTGCACATTGAACGCCACCGAGGTGCCGTTGCTGGCGTGGGCGCTGGCGGCGTAGCCCAGCTCCACCAGTTGGTGGGACACCTGTCGGGGGTAACGATCGGTGATCAGCAAGTGGCCCTTCTTCGGTCGCAACGGCAACTCCGGCAGCAGGCTCCGCGCCGCCAGACCGTTGGCCAGCACCACGTACTCGGCGCGCAGCACACGGCCGTCATCCAGCTCCACGCGCTGGGCGGCGATGGCGCTGACCGTGGCTCGCTCGCAGCTGATCCCAGGCGTGTTGTGCAACAGCCAATGGGCCGTGGCCGGGGCGTAGAGAATGCCGTCGCCGGGAATCTTCAGGGCGCCGCCAAGACCTTTGCGCAACATGGGTTCGAGTCCGGCCAGGGTCGCGCTGTCGAGCAATTCGCCTGCCACGCCGTGTTGGGCCAGGGTCGCCTGCTTGGCCCGGGCCAGGTCCATTTCCGCCGGGTCCGCCGCCAGCCACAGGGTGCCGCAATTGCGGTAGGCGCAGGCGGCCGGCAGGTGAGCGCGCAGCTGGTTCCACAGGCCGATGGAGTAGTGACTCAGCGCCAGTTCGGCGGGGTTGTCGTCCATCGCCACCAGGTGGCCCATGCCTGCGCCGGTGGCGCCGCCGCTGGCGTTGTCGAGCACCCGCACCCGCAGGCCGCGGCGGGCCATTTCGTGGGCGCAGGCGGCCCCGACAATGCCGCCGCCAATCACCAGCACGTCGGCTTCGGCCGGCTCGCTCACGAGACGATGCCCCAGGCGAAGGGATCGCTGTCCTCGATCAGCAAAGTGGCTTCGGCGCTGATATGGGCGGTGCCGCGAAGGGTCGGGATGACCTGCTCGCCCGCCTGCTCGTAGCGGGCGCTGAACTGGCTGCCGATTACACTGGCCTGACGCCAAATCGCCCCGGGCGCCAGCTTGCCGTCGGCGGCCAGGCAGGCCAGCTTGGCGCTGGTGCCGGTGCCGCAGGGGGAGCGGTCGTAGGCCTTGCCGGGGCACAGCACGAAGTTGCGGCTGTCGGCATGCGGGTCGTCGGCGAACAGCTCGATATGGTCGATCACACCACCGTCGGCGCCGCTGATGCCGGCGGCCTCCAGGGTTTCGCGCACGGCCCAGGTGTAGTGGGTCAGAGCTTCGACGTTGTCCAGGGCGATGCGCTGGCCATGCTCGCTGATCAGAAAGAACCAGTTGCCGCCCCAGGCGATATCGCCGCGGACGATACCGTGGCCGGGCAGCTGCAGTTCGACGCCGCTGCGGTAACGGTAGGCCGGCACGTTGCGCACGCTGACCGAGAGGTCGTCGTGCAGGGTGGCGCTGACGGTGCCCACTGGGGTTTCGATGCGGTGTACGCCGGGGGCGATGCGGCCCAGGTGATGCAGCGAGCGCACCAGGCCGATGGTGCCGTGGCCGCACATGCCCAGGTAGCCGCTGTTGTTGAAGAAGATCACCCCGGCACAGGCATCCGCCGCCTGGGGTTCGCACAGCAGGGCCCCCACCAGCACATCGCTGCCCCGCGGTTCCAGCACGCAGGCCGTGCGCCAGCGATCGTGACGCTCTTGCAGGACGGCCAGCCGTTCGGCCATCGAACCGCTGCCCAGGTCGGGAAAGCCGTCGACAACCAGGCGAGTCGGCTCGCCCCCCGTATGTGAATCGATGACGGTTATTTTTTTCATGGCAGCACCTGACGGAAAAGGCCTACAGATTGGCTCGGGAAAGGGCTGTATCGCTTGTGGGTTTTCTCTGCGGCGGATGACGAAATTGGCACAGTGCCGGGGCTCGCCCATCCTGTAGCCGCTGCCGCAGGCTGCGCACGGACGCGCAGCGTCCGCCAGATCGGACGACGTG
This sequence comes from Pseudomonas sp. SBT1-2, assembly GCF_028640875.1. Classification (NCBI taxonomy): domain Bacteria; kingdom Pseudomonadati; phylum Pseudomonadota; class Gammaproteobacteria; order Pseudomonadales; family Pseudomonadaceae; genus Pseudomonas; species Pseudomonas sp. SBT1-2. The sequence continues at coordinate 230,561 of NZ_JAQZAA010000115.1, forward strand.
GTGTGACAGAAAGACCGGGGATACAGGTTCTGCGTCTGCTGCGCAGCCGATCGCAGCCTCGTACCTCGGCAGCGGCTACAGGCGTGCGGTGCGGCTGCTGGTGCAGGGGATTTCAGGCGGGTCGAAGGAGGGTAGTGCGCAGGCGCAATGGACGGAAAAGGTCTGTGGACGATTGGGTGAATGTGCCGATTTCGTCTTGCTTGAGCGGGAAAAACCTCAAGCTCCAGGGCGGCGAAAGGCGGAATCTGTTTTTCGTTTTCAACGCCTGTCGGCCCGGCCGACTCAACCAACAAGGACAAGACCATGAGCCGTAAAGCCATCCACTGGAGCGGTGTGTTCCCTGCTGTCAGCACCCAGTTCAAAGCTGACTTTTCCCTGGACCTGGACGCCACCCACAGCGTCATGCGCAACCTGGTGGCCGACGGCGTGTCGGGCCTGGTGGTGTGCGGCACCGTGGGCGAAAACACCTCGCTGAGCACCGCGGAAAAACTCTCGGTGATCGAGGTCGCCAAGGACGCCGCCGGCGGCCGCGTACCGGTGATCGCCGGGATCGCCGAGTTCACCACCGAGTTCGCCCGCAACACCGTGCGCGAAGCGGCCAAGGTCGGGGTCGACGGGGTAATGGTGATGCCGGCCCTGGTGTATTCGGCCAAGTCCCATGAGACCGCCGCGCACTTTCGCAGCATCGCCACCGGCACCGACCTGCCGGTGATGGTCTACAACAACCCGCCGATCTACAAAAACGACGTCACCCCGGACGTGCTGATCGCCCTGCAGGACTGCGAAAACATCGTCTGCTTCAAGGACTCCTCCGGCGACACCCGGCGCTTCATCGACCTGCGCAATGCCGTGGGTGACCGCTTCGTGCTGTTCGCCGGCCTGGATGACGTGGTGGTGGAAAGCATCGCCGTCGGCGCCGAAGGCTGGGTCTCCGGCATGTCCAACGCCTTCCCGAAAGAGGGCGAGACGCTGTTCCGCCTGGCCAAGGAAAAACGCTTTGAAGAGGCCCTGACGCTGTACCGCTGGTTCATGCCGCTGCTGCACCTGGATGCGCGTCCGGACCTGGTGCAGTGCATCAAGCTCTGCGAGGAACTGGTCGGTCGCGGCTCCTCGATCACCCGCCCACCGCGCCTGGCCCTGCAGGGCGAGACCCTGGCCGAGGTCAAGGCGATAGTCGCCAAGGCCCTGGCCGAGCGTCCGCAATTGCCCGACGTCGGTCTGTAGGCCCGCCGACAGGACGCCCCCGCGCAGTGGCTTGCGGGGCGTCCTGGTCCACGAGAAGAACAATCAGGCACTCGCGCAGTGCCGTGTTTCACCACGTCGGTACCCCGTCCGCGGAAGGCCGGCGCGACATTCGATCTGCCTACTCCAATAACTCAATAAGAAGGCGCGCCTATGTCAGGCCAAGGCAAATTCAAGAAACAGCTCTCTCTGGTTGACCTCACCTTCATCGGCCTGGGGGCGATCTTCGGCTCCGGCTGGTTGTTCGCCGCCAGCCATGTCTCGGCCATCGCCGGGCCGGCGGGGATCTTCTCCTGGCTGCTCGGCGGCTTTGCCGTCCTGCTGCTGGGCATCGTCTATTGCGAACTGGGCGCGGCCTTGCCGCGAGCGGGCGGGGTGGTGCGTTATCCGGTGTTCTCCCACGGGCCGCTGCTGGGCTACCTGATGGGCTTTATCACGCTGATCGCGTTTTCCAGCCTGGTGGCCATTGAAGTGGTGGCGGCGCGGCAATACGCGGCGGCCTGGTTTCCGGGGCTGACCCATGCCGGCAACAGCAACCCGACCATTCTCGGCTGGCTGGTGCAATTCGCCCTGTTGTGCCTGTTCTTCTGGCTCAATTACTCCAGCGTCAAGACCTTCGCCAAGTCCAACAATCTCATCAGCCTGTTCAAGTTCGTCGTGCCGCTGCTGGTCATCGGCGTGCTGTTCACCTTCTTCAAACCGGACAATTTCCACGTCCAGGGCTTTGCCCCCTTCGGTCTGTCCGGCATCGAAATGGCGGTCTCCGCCGGCGGCATCATCTTCGCCTACCTGGGCCTGACGCCGATCATTTCGGTGGCCAGCGAAGTGCGTAATCCACAGCGCACCATTCCCATCGCATTGATCCTTTCGGTGCTGCTCTCGACCCTGATCTACGGCCTGCTGCAACTGGCGTTTCTCGGCAGCATTCCCACCGACATGCTGGCCAACGGCTGGAGCAGCATCAGCAAGGAATTCTCCCTGCCGTACCGCGACATCGCCCTGACCCTGGGCGTCGGCTGGCTGGCCTATCTGGTGGTGGCGGACGCGGTGATTTCCCCCAGCGGCTGCGGCAACATCTACATGAACGCTACGCCACGGGTGGTCTACGGCTGGGCGAAGACCGGGACCTTCTTCAAGATCTTCACCCGCATCGACGAGCAGTCCGGCATTCCGCGCCCGGCGCTGTGGCTGACCTTCGGCCTGTCGGTGTTCTGGACCTTGCCGTTCCCGTCCTGGGAAGCGCTGATCAACGTGGTGTCGGCGGCCCTGGTGCTCAGTTATGCGATTGCCCCGATCAGCGTGGCGGCGCTGCGCAAGAGCGCGCCGGACCTGCCGCGGCCGTTCCGGGTCAGCGGCTTCGGCCTGCTGGGGCCGGTGTCCTTTGTCATCGCCGCGCTGATCGTCTACTGGTCCGGCTGGGGCACGGTGTCCTGGCTGCTGGGCCTGCAGATCCTGATGTTCGTCATCTACCTGGGCTGCAAGCGCCTGGTGCCCACCGACCACCTGAGCCTCAGCGAACAGGTGCGCTCGTCCCTGTGGCTGATCGCCTTTTACGCCCTGACCATGGTCATTTCCTACCTGGGCAGCTTCGGCGGTATCGGCACCCTCACTCACCCTTACGACACCCTGGCCGTCACGGTCATGGCCCTGTGCATCTACTACTGGGGCGCCAATACCGGGGTGCCAGGCAGCAAGCTGGTGCTGGAAGGGGAAGACGAATGACCGCTGTTCATACCATCTATTCGGAGAGGTAACCCATGCCTGTAACAGGACAACTGCTGATCGGCCAAGCCCGCGTGCGTGGCAGCCACGGCGAAGTGCATGCGCTGGCCGCCGCCACTGGCGAGGCCCTGGCGCCGAGTTTTGGCGGCGCCGGCCCGAATGACCTGGAGCGCGCCTGCGCCCTGGCCGAAGCGGCATTCGACCGCTATCGGGAAACCAGCCTGGAACAACGGGCGGCGTTCCTCGAGAGCATCGCCAGCAACATCCTCGCCCTGGGCGACGAGCTGATCGAGCGTTGCATGAGCGAGACCGGCCTGCCTCGCGCCCGCCTGGAAGGTGAGCGCGGGCGCACGGTCGGTCAACTGCGCCTGTTCGCGGCGGTGGTGCGCGACGGCAGTTTCCTGGAAGCGCGCATCGACCCGGCCCAGCCGGAACGCCAGCCTTTGCCCAAGGTGGATCTGCGCCTGCGTCAGATCGCCATCGGGCCGGTGGCGGTGTTCGGTGCCTCGAACTTCCCCCTGGCGTTTTCCGTGGCCGGTGGCGACACCGCCTCGGCGCTGGCCGCCGGTTGCCCGGTGGTGGTCAAGGCGCATTCGGCGCACCCCGGCACTTCGGAACTGGTAGGGCAGGCGATCCAGCAGGCGGTGCACAGCCACGGCTTGCCGGAAGGGGTGTTCTCGCTGCTGTTCGATGCCGGCCGCAGCATCGGCCAGGGGCTGATGGCGGATGGGCGGATCAAGGCCGTGGGCTTTACCGGTTCGCGTAGCGGCGGCGTGGCGTTGATGCAGATCGCCGCGGCCCGTGAGGAGCCGATCCCGGTCTATGCCGAGATGAGTTCGATCAACCCGGTGCTGCTGTTGGCCAATGCGCTGGTCGAGCGGGGCGAAGAAATTGCCAAGGCCTTTGTCGGCTCCCTGACCCTGGGTGCCGGCCAGTTCTGCACCAACCCGGGGTTGATCCTCGCCGTCGACAGCCCGGCGTTGCGGGCATTCGAAGCCGCGGCGGCCGCGGCGCTCAAGGTGGCGCCGGCGCAGACCATGCTGACGCCAGGCATCCACGCCAGCTACTGCCAGGGTGTCGAGCGGCTGCTGGGGCATGCCGAGGTGGACTGCCTGGGGCAGGGCGGCGAGGGCGAGCGTTATCAGGCCCGGGCTGTGCTGTTCGCCACGTCGGCGGCGGCCTTTATGGCCCGCGCTGCGCTGCGCGAAGAAGTCTTTGGCCCGGCCTCGTTGCTCGTGCGCTGCACTGATGCGGCCCAGATGAAAGTGCTGCTGGCGAGCCTGGAAGGTCAACTGACCATCGCCCTGCACCTGAGCGACGACGACCATCCGCAAGCCCGGGAACTGCTGCCGTTGCTGGAGCGAAAGGCCGGCCGCCTGCTGGTCAACGGTTTTGGCACTGGTGTCGAAGTCGGCCATGCCATGGTCCATGGCGGGCCATTCCCGGCCACCTCGGACACGCGCACCACCTCGGTGGGCAGCCTGGCGATCCAGCGTTTCCTGCGTCCGGTGTCCTATCAGGACTTGCCGCAAGCACTGCTGCCGCAGGCCCTGCGCAGCGACAACCCCTGGCATGTTCCGCAGCGCCTCAACGGTGAGCGGCCGCGTTGAGAGTCTGTAGCCGCTGCCGAAGGTTCGGGCCGCGTTCGGACGATAAGGCCGCAGGCCTTCGGCGATCTCACCTTCAATCCAATAGGGTCGGGTTTCCCCGGCCTTGACTGTCGCCACCGGACCAGGAGTCCCTATGTCCGATCTCGTTACCCTTTCCCTTGCCGAAGTCCAGGCACTATCCCTCAAAGTCCTGACCCGCCACGGCCTGTCCGATGCCCATGCCCGGGCTATTGCCGAGGTCATCACCCAGGGGCAGCGCGACGAGTGCCGCTCCCACGGGGTGTATCGCCTGCTGGGCTGTGTGCGTTCCGTGCGCGAGGGCCAGGTCGATCCGCAGGCCGAACCGAGCCTGCGGCCTATTTCCGCGGGCGTGCTGGAGGTGGATGCGCACTACGGCTATTCCTTGCTGGCGTTCCAGACCGGCTTGCCGTTGCTGGCGGAAAAGGCCCGCAGCCAGGGGCTCGCGGCCATGGCGATCAAGCGCTGCTTCCACTTCTCGGCGCTGTGGCCGGAGGTCGAGGCGATTGCCGCCGAAGGGCTGGTGGGCATCGCCATGAACCCCAGCCACAGCTGGGTGGCGCCGGCCGGTGGCAGCAAGCCGGTGTTCGGCACCAACCCCCTGGCCTTCGCCTGGCCACGACCGTCGGGCCAGCCGTTCGTGTTCGACTTCGCCACCAGCGCCATCGCCCGCGGCGATATCGAACTGCACGCGCGCCAAGGCAAAGCCATCCCCGAACATTGGGCCATCGACGCCCAGGGCCAGCCCACCACGGACGCCAAGGCGGCCCTGCAAGGCGCCATGCAAACCTTCGGCGGGCACAAGGGGTCAGCCCTGGCGGCGATGATCGAACTGCTGGCCGGCGCGCTGATCGGCGACCTCACCAGCGCCGAGTCCATGGCCTTCGACGCCGGCGTCGGCGCCGCGCCCTGCCATGGCGAACTGATCCTGGCGTTCGATCCGAAGGTGTTTCTGGGGCAGGACTACGAGAACGGCCTGGCGCGCGCCGAAGGGCTATTCGCGGCCATCACCGCGCAAGGCGCGCGGCTGCCGTCGCAGCGGCGTTTCGAGGCCAGGGCGCGCAGCATGCAACACGGCGTGCAGATTCCACTCGCGCTGTTCAACGATATCCAGGCGCTGTTGGCGTAGTAACCACGATTTCCTGTAGGAGCGAGGCTTGCCCGCGATGGCGTCGCAGGCCTTCAGAAAGGGGTTGCTGCCTGGAACAGGGTGGTGGCCTGTGGTGGCGAGCAAGCTTCGCTCCTAAAGCTGTCTGCGTGTCAGGGGGCGGTTCTGCTACGGATATCCGGCGATGCCGACGCCGACCTGCTACTTTCTCTGCGGCATCTTTCCATCGGTGAATACGGATATCCAGTTGATGAACCACCACCTCGAAACCCCCAACCTGCTGCTGCGCCCGCGCACCTTCGAACACTTCGAGGCGTGCATCGCCATGGACCTCGATCCGCACGTCACCCGTTACCTTCCCGGCCCCTGGGACGGTGGCGAGGAGCACCGTGACTTCGTGCGTTCGCGCATCGAGCGTGATTTTGGTGAGCACTGCGGTTACTGGGCGATCTTTGCCAAGTCCGCGCCGGAGGAGTTTCTCGGCTGGGTGTCGTTCATTCCCTACGAGGCCGTCGGCCCCGAGTTGGAAATGGGCTGGCGCCTGGTGCGGCGGGCGTGGGGCAAGGGGGTTGCGTCCGAGGCGGCGGGGCGCATCGTCGAGCATGCCTTTCTCGGCGCTGGAGTCGAACGCATCGTCGCCGATGCCCATGCCTTGAACCAGGCGTCGTTGGCGGTGGCGCGCAAAGTGGGTTTTCGTTTTGTGCGCGACGGCGAGTTCGAAGGCTTGCCGAGCAAGTTCTTCGAGATGACCCGGGCGGATTTCGACGCTCGACGACCTTGATCTGCCGCCGCTGGCTGGCCGTTTGTCGCCACCCCGCTGTCGCGATCTGCCGGCCGCTACCAGGTTCAGCAAGCAGACAGTTTCGAGCTGTTAAAACACTCCGTACGCCTGGCAGGAGCCGGGTGGTTGCAGGGGGCGTTGTCAGCAGTTCAAACGTCGGCGTCAAGCGCCGGGGAGGCAGCATGTTGTTACGTTACACGGCTCTGATGGCGGTGGTCGTAGTGGCCTCCGGGTGTGTGCAGGAACGGGTGGTGCATGAGCGGCGGGTGGTCGAACGCGCGGCGCCGGTGGAGTACACCGAGGTGGTTGCGTCGCAGCCACCGCCGGTGCGGGTTATCGAAGTCGAGCCCATGCATCGCCCGGGTTATGTCTGGTCCCGGGCTTACTGGCACTGGGATGGCCGGCAATATGTGGCGGTCCATGGCCACTGGGAGCCGTTGCGCCCCGGGTACCATTATGTGCACCCGTTCTGGGAGCGTCGCGGCGATGGCTGGCACCTGCATGCGGGTGGCTGGGCCAGTTGAGCGAGAATAGCCCCAGCTATAAAAGCGAAGGTAATCCGTTGTAGGAGCGAGGCTTGCCCGCGATGGACTTGAGAGCGCCGCGTTTACCCAGTAGATGCGCGTTATCGTTAGCGACCATCGCGAGCAAGCTTCGCTCCTACCCTTTCTTTGACTGATCGACATCAAATGCTGCTGGCGTTAGGAGCGCCACCAGCCTTCGGGCAGTTCGACCTCGCGTTGCGCCTGCGCCAGGGCCGCGCGCAGCCCCGGTTTATCCAGCGGGATGCAGTAGGCCGGTTTGGCCCGTTCGAAGCGCCAGCTGTCCGCCAGGCCGCCGCCATCGACAGCGTCGAAACCCAGCTCGTCGAGCAGTTGCACAACCTGCGCCTTGGCCTGCGGATCGTCGCCGGCAATCGGCAGGGCCCGACGATCGGCAGCGCCGTCGGGGCGGGCGTCGGTCAGCAGGTCCTGGGCGAGGATGGCATTGAACACCTTCACCACCCTGGCGCCTTCGAGGTGCTCGGCGAGCAGTTGGCTGGTGGTGGTTTCGAAGCGGTCCAGGGCCTCAATATGGCCGTCGCGATCCGGGTAATAGTTGTTGGCATCCAGCACCGTCTTGCCGGCCAGCAGGGCCGCGGGGAGGCTGCGGTAGTGGGCCAGTGGAATGGCCACCAGCACCAGCTCGCCGAACTGCACGGCGTCTTCGACGCTGCCGATGCGGCTGCCGCGAATGCCGCTGGCCACGCTGCTCATGGTCTGCGGGCCGCGGGAGTTGCTGAGCAGCACCTCATGTCCCGCCGCCAGGGCCAGTTGCGCCACGGCGCGCCCGATAAAACCTGCTCCGATAATGCCGATACGCATGTCCATGCTCCGTTGAAAGGGTCGAGCGGCTATGATGATTCGCCACTCAATGGCGATAAATAAGCATCTGGTACTGGGTCTCGTTACTGGGAGTGTTGAATGATGGATCGTCTGACCAGCATGGAGGCCTTTGTCGTGGCCGCCGAAAGCGGTTCCTATGCCCGTGCGGCGACTCGCCTGGGGCTATCGCCGCAGATGGTCGCCAAGCATGTCGCGGCGCTGGAGCAGCGGCTGGGCGCGCGCCTGCTCAACCGCACCACGCGCCGGCAAAGCCTGACCGAGCTGGGCAGTGCCTACCTCGAGCGCTGCAAGCACATCCTCGGCGAGGCCCAGGCCGCCGATTCCCTGGCGCAGATCATGAACGCCACGCCCCGGGGCAAGCTGCGCATCAGCGCGCCGGTGACCTTCGGCTCCTACAGCCTCATGCCGTTCGTGACGGCGTTTCTGCGCGAGCATCCGGAGGTGGAAATCGACCTGCACCTCACTGATCGCTACATCGACCTGGTGGAGGAGGGCTACGAGGCAGCCTTTCGTATCGGGCCACTGGCCGACTCCAGCCTCACCGCCAGGCCGCTGGCGCCCTATCGGCTGATCGCCTGCGCAGCGCCTGCCTACCTCGCCGCCCGGGGCACGCCACGGGTGCCGGCCGATCTCGAACAGCATGAGTGCCTGGGGTACGTCTACTGGTCCCGGCCGGCGGACCACCAATGGCAGTTCCGCCGCACCGGCCAGGTGCATGAGGTTCAGGTGCGCAGCCGCTTGCAGGTCAACGAGAGCAGGGCCCTGCTATCGGCGGCCGTGGATGGCTTCGGCATCGTCCTGGGGCCGGCGGATTTTCTCGAACCGGCGCGGGCCGCGGGGGAGTTGGTGCAGTTGCTGCCCGGCTATGAGGCGCCGAGTCGCGCCATGCATCTGCTGTACCGGCCGGACCGGCAGATGACCGCCAAGCTGCGGCACTTCATCGATGCGGCTATCGCACGTTTTGGCGCCTGAGATCAGCGCCGAAAACCGTCAAAGCGCTCTAGACCGAAGGTCTTGAGAACCGCACTTTTTTGTAACCGATACCGTTCGTCCGACGGATGGGTTTGGCAAGCGCCTGCCCGTCAGTCATTCTGGAGGGCGATGTCCTAATGCCACTATCGCATTCAAGGTCGTCGCGTCCCTCCAGCCTCCCTGCGAATAGGTTGTTTATTGTGATGATCGCGTTATCCCGGCCCGAGGTTGTGTATGCCCGATAAGGCGATTGCCGAGGAGCGGCGCCTGGCCGCCCTGCATGCCCTGGAGTTGCTGGACACCGCCAGTTGCGAGAATTTCGACCGGATCTGCCGCATGGCGGCCGAGTACTTCAAGGTGCCGACCGCCTTGATCAGCCTGGTGGATCGCGATCGCCAGTGGTTCAAGTCGCGGGTGGGGTTCGATCAGCCGCAGACCCCCATCAGCCAGTCATTCTGTGTCTTCACGGTGCAAGGCCGCGAGGTGCTGGAGGTGCGCAACGCGGCGCTCGATCCGCGCTTTTGCGACAACCCGCTGGTGACCCGGGACCAAGGCATCCGCTTTTACGCCGGGGCGCCGCTGTTGACCTCCTCCGGTTATGCCATCGGCAGCCTGTGCATCATCGACAAGGTCGAGCAGCAGTTGAGCATCGTCGAACGCCAGCAGTTGCGGGACATGGCGGCGATGGTCATGGAGCAGGTCGAGCAGCGCCAGCGCCTGCGGCGTCGCGACCCGGTCAGCGGCCTGGCCAATCGCGAGCAGTTCCAGGGCGACCTGCGGGATCTGGCCGAGCATCACCTCGGCGAAAAGCGCGTGCTGGTGTTGATCGATGCCCTGGACATGAAGGTCGCCCACGAATTGACCCTGGCCCTGGGGCTGGCACCTTTCGAGACCATCATCCGTTTTCTCGCGCTGCGCCTGCAGGAGTACCTGGGGCGGCATGTGCGGGTCTATCACGTGTCGGTCAAGCGCTTCGGTTTCCTGCTGCCGGCGCCGGCCGAAGGACTCGACAAGTTGCTCGATGCCCTGGTCAGTCGCCTGCGCCGCCAGCCGCCCGGGCTGGGGTTTCCCATGATTCCCACGGTCTGCGCCGGAACCGTGGAGTTCGAGATCGATACCCAGTCGGTGGACGATGCCTTGCGCAAGGCCATGTTCGCCCTGGAGCTGGCCATGGCCAGGCGCAGCTTCTGGGCGCACTACGATGCCGGGCGCGATCATGCCCAGCGCCGCGCCTTCAACCTGGCCTCGGACCTCAACGATGCCTTGCGCAGTGGCCAGATCTACCTGATGTTCCAGCCACGCTTCGCCCTGCCCGACGGGGCCCAGGTGAGTGCCGAAGCCTTGCTGCGCTGGGAGCATCCGTGGCTGGGGCCGATCTCGCCCGCCGAGTTCATTCCGGTGATGGAGCGCAATGGCCTGATTCATCAGGTGACCCGCTGGGTCATCGACACGGTGCTGAGCAAGTTGCACAGCTGGAGCCTGCCCGAGAGCAGCAAGCTGTCGATCAATCTGTCGCCCAAGGATTTCGAGGACCAGGATATCGCCGAGCTGATCCGTCGCGCCTGCGAGCTGCATCGCATCGACCCGCGGCGGCTTGAAGTGGAGATCACCGAAGGCGAGTGGCTACGTTCCAACCCGAATGTCCTGGCGCAGCTGACGCGCATCCGCGAGTTGGGCATGGATGTGGCCATCGATGATTTCGGCACTGGCTACAGCAACTTCGCCTACCTGCATCAGATCCCGGCCAATGTGGTGAAACTCGATAAGTCGATGATCACCGACCTGGAACGCAACACCCAGCACCAGAAGATCACCCGCTCGATCATCAGCCTGGCCCGCGAACTGGGTTATCGCACCGTGGCCGAGGGTATCGAGAGTTTCAAATGTCTGCAGATGCTGTACGCGTTCGGTTGCGATGAGGCCCAGGGCTATTTCCTCGCCCGGCCGATGTTGCAGGAGCGCTTCCTGGCCTGGAGCGGGGCGAATCGTTTTCCGTTGCAGTCCTGCGTCTAGGGCAGGGCTGCTGCTCATCGATGAGGCTGTGGCTTAGTGGGCCTGGCCGAGGGCCTTGGCCATGGCTTCCCCCACCAGGGCATGAACCTTGCGGGTCGGGTGCCATTCATCCCAATAGAAATATTCGTCTGGATGGGCGCATGCCGGCTTCACCTCGGGGTAGGTCGGCTGGCACGGCTGGTCGAGCTGGGTCAGGCCCTGTTCGCCAGGCTGGCGGCGCAGCTGGTCGCTGAAGGCGATGTGGTCGAAGTAGGTGATTTGTACATCGAGCTTTTTGCTCTCGGCCACCAGCAGCGGCGGCAGTTGCCGTTCAAGTATCTGCTGATAGCGCAGCGCCGGTTCGCGCTGCCCGCTGGCCACCACTGCCGGAGCATGGCTCAGGTCGGTGCTGCCGATTACCAGGAAATGCCTGGCCCCGGCCTTGGCCAGGCGGCTGACGGCGTTCTGGATATGACCGATGCTGCTGGCGGCCAATTCGTCGATCGGCTCCTGGTGGCCGAAGTCGGCGTGCTCGAAAAAGTCGTTGGCGCTGATGAAGATGAAGTACAGCGCGCGAGGGTCGGCCTGGCCTTTGGCGTTGGCCAGGTAGTCGTCGATTTGCCCGCTCACTCCTGTGTCGCGGTATGCGGTCATCCAGGCGTAGTAATTGTTCTGGCCGCTTTTCGCGCCGCCAACGGCGTGGTCGGTGAGGGGCAGCCGCAGGCTTTTGGCAAGCACTTCGACGGCGGTCGGACCGTTGCTCCAGCGGCCTTGCCAGTACAGCTCGCCGGGCAGTTGCTGAGCGTCCTTGAGCTGCTGGGCGAGCATGTCCCGGGTCAAGCGGTCGCTGGCGCCGTTGTCGGAATAGCTGTCGCCAAAGGCGTAGAGATGATCGAACGAAGGGCCGGCCAGACAGCTGCCGGCGACCAGTGAAAGTGCGAGCAAGGGAGCGAGCAGGATCTGGCGCATGGTCGGTCTCTATGGTGAAAGGCGAGGGCCCATCGTAGAAGTTTCGAGCGCTGCCGATGCACCGGATACGACCTGGGCGTAGCCGTACTCGTCCGCGCGTGCCTGTGGGCGACCTGTACGACTAAAGTCTCACCGCGGCGAACGGGCGAGCAGGGCCTCGACCTTTTGCCCGAACGCCAGGGCGGTTTCAAATACCGAATGGACGTGTGTACTTGCCGGGCAATGAGTGCGTCGACTCAAAGAGAGCTGTCACCACGTATACCGGTAGCCGGCGCTGACCGACCAGGGTTTATCCAGCTTCGAGCCGTTGGCGTATTCATAGTCGGCATAGACGCGGTGGCTGGCACCCAGCGCGGCAGCGATGCCCAGGCCCAGCTCGGTACGGCCACCGGACAGGTCGGTGCGGGTGGCGATGCCGTTGGTGCGCACCGTACTTTTGCCGTTGAACTCCTGCGCACGGCCTACCTTGACATAGGGTTGGATAAAATCTGCGTTGGCCAGTTCGATGCGGCGACCCAGCGCGGAGCCTGCCCGTAATTGCAGTGAATTGCCGGCTCCCGCCGAAACGTCGAGCCCGTTGCTGGCTCGATAGTTATCGCCGTTGACGTGGACGACCGCCATGCCAGCCTGCGGCTCCACGAACCAGCCCTCGCCCAATTGCAGCTGGCGCCCCGCTTCGAGGGTGGCGCCGATGGCGTTCTGGGACGTTTTGCCTTTCACCCTTTGGCCATCGGTGGCCTCCACCTTGAAGTCCTGCTGTATACGGTTGGCCTTGAGCACGCCATCGACGTACCAACCGGAATCCGCCAACCAGGTGGTATAAGCGCCCAGGTGATAGCTGTTGGCACTGCCCGAGCCATCGCCCGAGAAGTGGCGGTCGGCGGAGCTGTAGCCGGCGATGCCGCCGATGTACCAACGGCCATCCTCGACCGGCAGGGATTTGTCGGCGCCGATTTGCATCCCGCTGACGGTCTGCTCGAATGCTCGCGCTCCATGGTTATCGAGCTTCTGACGCTCGCCAAAGCTGCGTATCCAGAGCCCGTCTTGATCCTTGCCCTGACGCAGCTCGCCCATGCGCCTGGCCAGCGTGCCTGACTCCGCATGCCAGATCGCCTGCGCGGTGCTGGCGGCCGAGGTGTTGATCGCCGCGTTGGCAGCCGTCGACAAATGTTCCGGCCGCGGCTTGTCAGGGCCAGGGGGAGTGACCGGTGGCGGATCGACGGGGAGAGGCGGAACCGGTGGCGGCAGCACAGGCGGGGGCTCCACGGGAGGCGGAGTTACTGGAGGGGGGATTATCGCAGGAGGCTCGACCGGGGCGTTTCGTCCGGTATTCAACAGCCTCCAGTCCGTAGGTCGGCCGCCTGCGCTGTCATCGCGCTTGAGCTCATAACGGTAGGTCCCGACGTCCACGACCTGGCCCCTGTTGGCCAACGAGAAGGAGCCTGGACCGCCTTCGGTCTGGATAAGCTTCAGGGCGCCATTGGCCGTCGCAGGTTCGGTCCCGCTGTTGGCCACCAGTACGCGGTGATTGCCCTCGACGGTGCCTGCGACACGCAGCAGATCACCCTGGCCGGAGCCGATGTCGGTGCGCATTTCGAACAGGCCGCCACCCTTGAGATTGCCGCTGATGTCCAGCGTCTTGAAATCGCTTCCAGGGGTGTCGAAGGAAACGCTGCCCGTCGTGTCCAGGTCCGCTACTGCCGAGTTGCCGCGCACGCGCCAGACACTGCTGTCGTCGATGCTCAGTTTGTCCACGGTCCGCCCGTTCCGATCGAGCAGTGCGCCGGTCAGCATGGAATGGTCCTGCAAGCTCAGGCTCGCCGATCCGCTATCGATCGCTACATCGCCTTCGAGGCGGCTGCGCAGTGCATTGAGCTGCACGTTACGCGCGGCGATGTTCAGCTTGGCGTTGTCGCTGCCGGTCCATTCATCCTGTTGCAGGAGGGTGCCATTGCCGCCATTTCGCGATTTGCCGATGACCATACTATCGACCAGGTTCGCTGTCAGGCCGGAACCTTCGACGGTGATGCCATGCCCATCCTCGGTTTCGATATGGCTGTTGCGGATGGTGACTTCATTGTCGACTCCAGCCTTCATCGAGTAGGCCATTAAGCCGGCAGCGCCCGTACCGCTGGTGCGCATGTCAACGCCGTCTAGCGTGACCGTTGCGCCGCTGTTGCCCATCCTCAAGCCGGTGGCGAAATCTCCCGTGGTGCGTACTGTCGTCCCCGTGGCCTGCAGGCGACCGCCATTGACCAGCATGCCGTAGGCGGTCTTCCCATGGGTGGTCACCGAACCGCCTTCGAACGCGATATCGGACACAGCGGTACGCGACACCACACCGATGGCCGCCTGACCAAAGGTCTCGATGGCAACGTTACGGAGCGTACTGGTCGCGCGGCCGCCACTGCCGGTCCAGGCTTCGGATGAGTAGAGACCGTGGCCGCTGGTCCCGTGGGTGGTGATCGAACCGCCGTCCATGGTGAAAGTACCCGCGCGGTTGTCGACACCCACGCCATTGGCGCCGGTCATCTCGATGGTCGAGTCCTTGACGGATACGACCGCCTTGCTCGGCAGCCAGATGCCTGAAACCTGGGAACCGTTGCTGTCGATCTGTACGCGTTCCAGGGTGGCGCGACTCTCACTTTGTGCGTTGAGGCCATAGCCCGCCTCGGAATGAATCTTCACATCGGTCAACTTGGCTGTGGATTGGGTGATGCTGGCCCCCGAAGCGCTGCCCAGGTGAACACCGGAACTATAGGCGTCGATGGTGCTTTGGGAGAGCGAAAGCGTTCCCCCGGATGTCTCGATACCCCTTCCGCGGAGCGTGCGGATATCGGTATGGGTCGCAGTGACCGAGCCACGGTTGATCATGATGCCTCTGCTGCCCCATTGCGTGGCAGTGTCGTTGGCATTCAGCCTGGCCTTGTCCAGGACGATACTCCCACCGTCCTCGGCATTGACCGCGGCGGCTTCCGCTCCCCAGGCGGTAATTTCCAAGCCTTGAGCGGTAATTGTCGAACCTGCTCCCGCACTATTCAGGCCATGGGCGCCATAGCCCCGGGCGCTGATCGTCCCCCCGGTGACTTCGGCCTGGCCGCCCTCGCGGGCGTATACGCCGTGGGATTCCTGTCCTTCGGTGGTGATCGTGTTGCCATTCAGGACGGCTTTGCTGCCGGCGTCCTGCACCACTACGCCTTGGGCATTGCGGTAGCCCTGGGTGTTGATCGTGCTATTGGACAGGTCCAGTGTCCCGCCCGATCTCAGGGTAATACCCGTGGCCCCGACTCCCGTATCGGCGATCCCGGATTCGATGCTGACGCGATCGCCCGCGAGAGCGTTGCCGGCCCCACTGATAAGGATGGCTGGAGCGACTTGCCGATTGACCACCGTATCGCCGGGATCGAGCAGCATGGATTCGCCATTGGGCGAGGACAGGTCGATGCTGGGATAGGTGGCCGCTGCCGCGGTCATGGAGAGTGACGGGAACAACACCGCCAGGATGGCGAGAGAGAGGCGAGTCGGCTTCAGTGTCATGGAGTAGGGCTCCGCTGGACGCCGCTCCACACGAATTATCGAATCATCAGACTGCGATATTGATGGATTTCATTCGTACAGAATCGATGGGCGTGAAGGGTTGGCAGGAGTGCCTCGACTGCGCCGACTCCACGAGTCGTCAACGATTCGTGAGTGTGCGGCGAGTTCGAATGCGCAATTCTCCCCGCCGTTTCTGCACTGAGAACATAAGAAGGTTCTTAAAAACGGCCTTGTATGACACGGCGGCCAGAGCGTGTTTTTCCCGGCTCCCGCAGCGCTTCCAACGCAGGCAATGGCTGCCCCGCCGCGGCGTAACCCTTCAGTGGCTGCCAATACAATCGGGCAAACCATGGCTGCGACAAGGATGTTCATTGAGATGTTTCAGTAATATCTGACGCGGCAGGCCCAACAGAACCATCACGCTGGCGTGGGCTGGAAGTCTTGGTCGATTGGGGGAGATGGGGTTTTGCGTGTCCGCCCGGTAGTAGCAGCGTTTCCAGGTTCGTCCGCCTTGGGTCGAGACGTCCCGGAATGGGGAAGTGGAGCGGGTGAAGGGAATCGAACCCTCGTTATCAGCTTGGGAAACCTTTCATCACTCAGGTTCTGCCGCATGGCCTGAGCTTGCCCCGGGTTCCGAAAGGCAATCAGGTCTGGCAGCACAGCGAGGCCTGCCAGCAGCGCGTCGATGCCGATGGCAACTGGTTGCGCCAAACCGATGGCAAGATCCAGGACAAGGCGATCGAGCGCGAGGTGGAGGCCCTGGACAACCGCGAGCAGTTCCAGAGCCACACCCAGACGATCGACGACCATTCGACCGAGTCAGTGGGTGGAGTGAAGAAGATCGAGGCCCTAGGCGCGCTCAAGCTGCTTTCAGGCGGGTCCGCAAGCCTGGCGGCCGTGGATGACCTGCACCAGGCCACCGGCCGCGACCTGAATCTGGTGGTGGGGCAGAAACATAACGCCACCGTCGGCGGTGACATGCAGGAGAGAATCCAGGGGCTGCGCCGGAGTGTGGCGGCCGTCAACCAGCACCTGCAGGCGCCAAGAACCTGGATAGGGTCAGAAGGGGTTAATGCGCTGCAGGTGATATGCGATCTGCTCGACCTGGTGGCCGACATGAACAACCATCTGGCGACTCACACCCATGGGCCGACACCGCCGCCGGGCAACGCCGCTGCATTCACTGCAGCGGCAGCCAAGGCCAACCTGCTGGGCGGAAAGATGAAGCCAATCACCCTTTAAAAGTTGAGCCTGAGCATCGTCCGCCAGAGGTTTTTAATTGGCGAGATCCGGTGCTTGTCCCAATTGCGCTGCCACCATTCATCCTCGTTTTTCACTTCGGTCTCAATGTCGCTACCGGCCAGGGTGGCCGGCTGCTGGCGGAACAGCATCGGGAAGGCGCAGTGCTGCTTTATGCGCTTCTTGAAAATCACGTCAACAGGCGTGCCGTTGTACGGGGTGTTCGCCAGGATCTGACAACCCTCACGAGACAGGATATAGGCGTGCAGCGCAACGACGCGACCCCGGGCGATAAAGGGGAACCAGGTTAACCAGGTCCTGCCCATGCTGTACCCCAAGTGCAGCGCTTCAAATTGCCGAGTACGGATGAATTTATTGATCCAGCGGATGGGGGTCGCTTTCAGCTCATACGGTGCAACGTCGTCTTCGAAGATCAATACCCGGTCAAGTCCGCGCTCGAGCGCAATCCGTGCCAAGTCCTGGTGCGACTCATAGCAGCCTCGGACAGGGTCCGCGTTCCGCTCCACGACATGGAACACCACCGGGTTTCGGATAAGGCTTTGTACCGAGTCCCGGAACAGCTCTCGCCGGTCTGAGCGCTCTTTCAACGAAATGCAGTAGACAGCATCCACGTCGAACATGATTTTCCCGCACAAGCCTTTAATCCTTTCTGACACCAACCCACTCCTGCAAAACGACGAAAGGCGCGGACTAGAGCCGCGCCTGTTGCGGCAATTATGTCAAAACGATGGCGGGGGGACTGTACGGAACTTGTTACGATTGAATTCCAACGACGCGCAACATAAGTGTTGCACGTGCATCATAAGTGATGCACAATGGCTTCACCGAAACGGCGAGGGATACAGATGAAGTACAGTGAGTTTCGGCGTTGGTTGAAGGCCCAAGGCGTAGAGTTTCAGGCCGGCAAGGGTAGCCACTTCAAAGTTTCTCTAGATGGTAAGTCAACCGTATTTCCCGACCATGGCGCCAAGGAAATGGGCGAAGGGTTGAGAAAGTCGATAATCAAACAGCTGGGCCTCAAGGATTGAGGCCAAGCTTTACCCCTCGTCAGCAATTCAGGAAATCAGCAATTCAGGAAGGAAGGCAGGAAGCCGAGGAAGCCGAGGAAGCCGAGGAAGGCAGGAAGGCAGGAAGGCAGGAAGGCAGGAAGGCAGGAAGGCAGGAAGTCGAGGAAGTCGAGGAAGTCGAGGTAGTCGCGGAAGCCGCGGAGGGGTCACGTTTATGTTTGAGTATACGTTAGAGGTTCACAAAGAGCCGGGCAGCGTTTGGTTGTCATGTGTAGAGATTCCAGAGATGCACGCCGCCGGCGAAACTCTGGAGGAAGCGCTGGACAGCGCACTGGATTCAATCGAGACAGCTTTGTCAATTTATGTCGATGATCGTCGGGCTATCCCAACTGGTGGGGGGGCTACGGGCGAAGTCGTGTTGCGTCTACCAGCTCTCACCGCGTCGAAAGTCGCGTTGTGGAATACGCTCCTGGAATCGGGAGTGAGCAAAGCCGAGTTGGCCCGCCGCTTGGAGGTTAATCGACCTCAGGTGGATCGCCTGGTCGACTTTCTCCATCACTCCAAAATCGAGAACGTTGAGCGTGCTCTACAAGAGCTAGGGCGTCGGATTACGCTTTCCGTAGAGAAGATGGAAGCGGCCTAAGCCCAGCGGCAGATCGCTTGAAACAAGCCCCCACGGCCTTGGCTGGTGAGGGCTTTTTTTATGCGCAGCATCAGCCCAGCAAAACTTCTTGCAGAGAGAAAAAATCTGCTGAGAAATCACTTATCCCCCTCCCGCCAGCGGGCTTCATCTCGTCGTTTTTTGCAATCGCATCAGTGATGCGAACCGTTTAGGCAAGCACGCCCGCCAAGGGGGAGAGTGCAAGGGGGTAATTTCAATCTGTGAAGCCTTTTGCAAGGATTTGCAGCTTCGTTTCAAAAGCGGCAGAAAGCAGGAGTCAATAGCCATATCAGCCACATGCCCAGCTTTGCTAAGCGCGAACTGAAAAAAAGCACGAAAATCTGAATTTTTTACTAAGTGGTACCCTACTATTTGAAAGACTCGTCCTTAAGCCTAAAGGTTGGAAACCCTCGTTATACAAGGGTTTGGATTTCACACCGATTGCACATCATTTCCATGGAACCTCGCGAAATCCCTGGCGAATATTCCTCCCATTCTGTTGTCAGTCACTTTCTACGATTGGTTCGCGCAGATCCCTCACAGGGTGACCAAATGTATAGTAGTCAATGTATTTTTCGCTCCCCTCAGTTAGTTTAATAACAATCCTGCCGAGTATGATTCTAAGTATTTTTGTGGAGCGAATACTTTCGATTACAGATAACTCTTCATTTCCGTGCGCCGCATTGTTGCGCTTATCCCATGCACCATTTTCAAGAACTCCAAGCGTAAGCCCAAGTGAACTATAGAAACGCTCGGCTAAAGTTCGTTGGGGTGCCATATTGCCATTTTGTATTTTTTTAAGAAAAAGATCCTTCGCTTCAGTAGGGATACCTTGCTTCTGAAGGTACTTCGTCAGTACTTTAATTGAGCGCCTATATTGGGCTTTTTCGACGATGGTGTGACTGATCTTTGAGTTGCTTCTTTCAATTTCTCGTTTTTGAATTGTTTCTATCATTGCACCGTAATAAGCAGCTTTCATGTAGGGTGGCGAAACCTCTGCATGCCATAGTCGGAAAATGAATTTCTGCAGGTCAAGAAGCTCGTAGTTTTTGTAAAATCCCGTGGCCATCTTTTGAAGGAGGGGACTATTTAATAAATTCGTACCGTTGGACGTGATGGGGGAGAATGGCTGCGACACTATATCCCATGCTCTACCGCCGATGGTTGAAGGGGTCACCGCCTCGAAACCTATAACCCCTCCTTGTTCTGTGAAGAATTTGGAACCGAAATAAACTAAAGGTAATCCGAATGCGAAAGATAGACTTGTCCGGATTTTTTCTCTTGTTGCTTTGTCTGGATGTCCACTGTAAT
This sequence comes from Pseudomonas sp. SBT1-2, assembly GCF_028640875.1. NCBI lineage: Bacteria > Pseudomonadati > Pseudomonadota > Gammaproteobacteria > Pseudomonadales > Pseudomonadaceae > Pseudomonas > Pseudomonas sp. SBT1-2. The sequence goes on from NZ_JAQZAA010000115.1 coordinate 250,136, forward strand.
AAATGTATCCGGGTCGGTTTGAAAGAGGTATGAATGAGTCTTTAACTGAACAAATAATAACGGCGTGTTCGTCGAAATTAAATCTAGCACATGCTGTGGTAAAGCTGGTGTTGCTTGGTAGATAGGTTTTTATGTTTATCTCAGGCTGTCCCGGGAAAGTAATTTCATGCTCGCCTGATTTTTTACTTTCAGAACGATCGCACCAAATATAGTGATCTGGTAGGTTGGCAATTTGATCAATTGTGTAGATTGCTTCGGAGTCGGAGTTTGCATACTCAATTTCTGCGATGTTATATGTTGCTGTAGTGGCTGTGTCTTGGTTTGGGCTAAGGGATTTTATGCTAACATTTGTTTGAGAATAGCTTCGTATTGTTCCAGATCCCACATAGCCGGATATAGCGACGCTATTGTCTAAGCGATAAACGAGGCCGAGAGGGATTTGCTTTCTTTCGGGACGATCATTCGCGTGTGATCGCGTAATCATATGGATGCCGAAGTTATCATCCCTTATTATTTCGAGTTCATTTATTTGTTTTGGAAGGTCTTCGCCCTCACCCAAAATGATACCGAATTTGCTGGAGAAACCCTCCAGCGAGTCGCTGTTCCAAATTTCCATAATCTTTTTGTACCTGCCGTTATCCATAGCGAATAACAGCATAATTTACATTCTGCGTTCTTCGTAGGATAGGTCAGTGGTGCAAAAGGTTAACGATCAAGCTTTCACACGCTGGGCGCCCTCGAAAATTTAGAAGTGATTAGGCGAAAGGGTAATTTTGGTAAGGAAGACCAAGGAATGGGATGGAACCCTTACCGGACGCGGCTTCCACTTATTACCTTGAGAGGTAATATTCGGTAAGGCTGGAGGTAATATTTCACCAAGTTCCTGATTTCATTGGGTTTTGTTAGGGCGTGGTATTACTGAATGAATAGGTAATTTTCTAACCTATCTATTACTCAATTATTACCTTTGAAGAATGGCTATAAGTGCTTGATTTTGTTGAGCTTTCAGAGTGGTGAAAAAGGACATTACCAAAATTACCTTTTTCCCATGGGTCAACTGAAAACGGGGGTATTGCTAAGGGAGGGGATGCTGACCGGCGCTTCCACGCATATTGAGTAACTGTCACCAAAACTGTCACCAGTCTCGCCTGACGCTACATCGATACCGCTGGAGGCCTTGAAAATAGTGGAGCGGGTGAAGGGAATCGAACCCTCGTTATCAGCTTGGGAAGCTGGAGTAATGCCATTATACGACACCCGCTCGGAGCGGCTGACTTTGTACCAGAAGTGCGCGCGGATTTGAAGTTTTTCTTTGCCGGGCCTGTGTCTGCGAGGCGGCGGGAGACGTGCACGGGCACGCTTCTACGCCGTCATCGCGGTGACGGGGCGAAGACCGTCTTGCGGTCTATCGCGAGCAAGCTCGCTCCTGCGGCAGGGGACGAGTTGCTCGCGATGACGCCACTTCAGATAGCCAGGGCATGGTGGTCCTGCAGGTAGTGATAACGCGGACGACTGGTGTGCTGGGTCGGTTTGAGAAACCCCATCAGCGCGTTGCGGCTGTCCCGGCAGGCGGCCTTGTGTTCCATGTCGAGGAAGTGCCCGGCGGCCTGGATGGTGCTGAAGGTCGAGTGCCGGACATGGTTGCCGAACAGCCGGGCGTCATTGGCGGCGGTGTATTCGTCCCATTCGCCGTTCATGAACAGCACCGGTACGTCGATGTTCTTCGCCGCTTTCAGGTAGCACTGGCGGTCGCTGTTGAGGACATGGCTGATGTGGAAGTGCATCTGCCCGTATTCATGCTCGGCCAGGGTGCTGACGTGGCGATAGTTGAAGCGCTTGAACAGCGACGGCAGGTGCTTGCCGATGGTCTCGTTGACCAGGTGCCCGACCCGGTCGCGGTCCAGGCTGCCGAGGTAATCGACACCGCGTTCGAGGTAGTCGCGCATCGGCTCGTTGATCACTGGCGAGAACGAGCTGATCACCGCCTTTTCGATGCGTCGCGGGCGCTGTGCCAGGGCGAGCAGCGTCGGCGCGCCACCCCAGGAAAACGACATCACATGCTCGGCGGCGAAGTGGTCGATCAGTTCCAGGAGGATCTGTCCTTCGACTTCCTTGGTGAGCATTTTCTCGTGTCTGTTGTGGGCTTTCGAACGACCGGCGTAGGGCTGGTCGTAGAGCACAACGTTGAACTGCGGATGCAGGTTCTTCACGGTCTGCGCAAAAGACGCAGTGGTGGCCATTGAGCCGTTGACCAGAATGATGGTCTTTTCTGCGGCATCTGCGCGATAGAACTCCGTGTAAACCCGATACTGACCTTGTATATCCAGCACAGCGATTTCTGGCCTCATGTCATAAGACTCCTGGCAAGCGGGTATGCGCGCAACCGAGGGTGCACGAGATTTGTGACAGGTAGGCATACGCCTGGAATTTTTGAGCCCATGTCGATCCGCAACAGATGGTCGACGGGTGTTGTTATAGGCGGGCAATTTGCCGGACAACAGGAATGAGCACAGGCGGCTCGGACGGCAAAGGATTTCTTAGAAGTATGTTCGTGACTAATCGGTCACATTTCGGCCGACGGACTGATTCAAGCAGGGAGAACGCCGTCTCGCAAGTGCCGTTGGTAAATTGTTCGACAACTTTCGGCTGAATGGTCATCGCATCGTCGATGGCTTACAGCGGCTACAGAAATTGTAGGTGCTCAGATCAGGCGGATTTCTTCATCGGTCAGCGGCCGGTACTCGCCGGGCGCCAGGTTTTCGTCGAGGGCCAGCGGTCCCATGCGTTCGCGGTGCAGGCGCAAGACCTTGTTGTCGAAATGGCCGAACATGCGTTTGACCTGGTGGTAGCGGCCTTCGACGATGCTCAGCCGCGCGCACCGGGGGCCCAGGATCTGCAGCTCGGCGGGCAGGGTGGTGAGGTCCTCGAAGGCGAAGTACAGGCCCCGGGCGAAGGTCTCGGCGTACTCCGGGCCTATGTCCTGTTCGGTCTCGACGTAATAGCGCTTCGGCAGTTTGGTCTGCGGCTGGGTCAGGCGTCGCGACCAGTTGCCGTCGTTGGTGAGGATCAATAAACCGGTGGTGTTGTAGTCCAGGCGCCCGGCGATGTGCAGCTCGTGCTTGTCCGGTTCGTCCAGCAGGTCGAGCACGGTGCGGTGTTCGGGATCGCGGGTGGCGCTGACGCAGCCCATGGGTTTGTGCAGCATGAAATAGCGCGGCGGCTTGCCGGCCTGCAGCACTTCGTCGTCGAGCTCGACCCGGCTGAATTCGCGCACCTCGGCGTGGGGATCGCTGACCACCTGGCCGTCGATGCGGATGCGCTTTGCCACCAGCAACAGGCGCACCTGCTGACGATTGAAGCGGGGCAGGTTACTGAGGAAGCGGTCAACGCGCATGGCTATCGGCAGGCTGGCAAAGGGCTGCGCATCTTACGGGATCGGCCTGGCGGTCGCTTGCAGTTGCGCCTCGACCCGGGCGCAGCGCGGACACAGGCAGGCGCGATCGCGCAGCTCCGGCGGCAGTGCCTGGAGCACTGCCGGGTCGATGCTCACGCTGTAGCACCAGCAGGCCTGGTCGGCGGTACGCGGGTCGGCCTGGCTGCAGTCGTTGCGGGCGCCGCAGGCCGGGCAGAGGCTGGGGCTGTTCAGGGTCGGTTCATTCATAACGGGAGTGAGGCATTTCCACGCAGGTTCGGTTACGGCCAGTCTGCTTGGCACGGTACATCGCATGGTCGGCGCGCGACAGCAGGCTGTGCAGGGTATCGTCCGCCTGCAGCGTGGTCACGCCGATACTGACAGTCAGCTGCATGTTCTTGCCCTCATAGGCGTAGCGCTGTTGCTCGATCAGCAGGCGGATTTTCTCGGCAATCTTCAGCGCCGTGGCGCTGTCGGTGTCCTTGAGCAGCACGATGAACTCTTCGCCGCCCCAACGGCAAACGATATCGGATTTGCGCAGGCAGCTTTCCAGGTGCCGGGCGAAGCCGCTCAGCACCTGGTCGCCGGCGAGGTGGCCGTAGGTGTCGTTGAGGCGTTTGAAGTGATCCAGATCCAGCAGCAGGGCGGTCAGCGGCTTGGGCTCGCGCTGGGCTTCGAGCATGGCCTGGGCGGCCAGCAGGTCGAAGCCGCGGCGGTTGTGCAGGCCGGTGAGGCTGTCGAGGGTGGCCTGGGTTTCGATCTTGCGCTGGAAGCGCCTGACCACGCCGTTGAGCAGGGCCAGCACGATCAGGGTGATGACCAGGCAGATCAGCAGGTTGAGGTACAGCGAGCGGCGGATATCGCCCAGGGCGCTGCCCTCGTGCTTGTCGACGAACAGGTACCAATTCAGCTCGGGAATGAAACGCACATTGAGGAAGTGCCGCTGGTCTGGGGCGCTGTACTCGTAGCTGCCGCTGTGAGGCTTGGGCAGCCTGGCCTGCAGGTCGCGCAGGTTTTCCAGTTCGGACAGCGATTGGCCGGCCCGCGCGCCCTGCGGACCGCCTTCGGCCCCGGTGAGGACGATCCGGCTCTGGGTATCGACGAAATACACACTGCGCTGATAACGCTGTTGGTAGCGGTCGATCAGCTTGACCACCGTATCCACCTTGAGGCCGACACCAGCGACGCCGATGAAATTGTCCTGGTAGTCGTAGACCTTGTAGTTGATGAAAAACGTCAGGTTGTTCTGGTTGGCCTGGTCCGGATCGACGTTGATTTCATACGGGGTGGCCATGTCGCGGACGCGGAAATACCAGGCGTCGGGAGGGGTATCAGGGGCGATTTTTTTCAGCACGCCCTTGGCGTGGTAGTAGGTCAGGGTGCTGTTGGAGACGAAGAACGCGGTGTAGGCGCCGTAGTGGGTCATGACTTCGTTGAGGTAGCGGGTCATCTGCTCGGGATCGCGTTCGCCACTCATCACCCAGTCGCGCATGAAGGTATCGCGGGACATCATCGAAGAAATCAGGATCGGTCGTACCAGATCTTTCTGGATCTCCGAATACACGGTGTCGGAAGTCAGCGGCAGCTCGGTGTTGACGATGTTGTCGCGGATCGAGGTTCGCGAGGCGTAATAGCTGAGCAAGGACGTGGCCATAAAACCGCCACCCAGCAGCACGATGAGCGTGATGATCAACCAGCGCTGCGAATACAGCGGGGAACTAAGCGGCATGGGCGATTCCCTGGCAGTGACCCGATGCAAGCATTCTAGTGGCTGCGTCGACGAGTAGCGGCGTGATTTGATAGCTCGCCAGCAATGGCCCGCAGCCAGCGAAAACCGGGCCTTCTCGGATCCAAAATCCTCGCCTGACGACTTGTATCAAGGTGTAACCAAAATCGCACCAGACCCGGTTTTCGCGGTCAGATATTCCGTCAGCCAGAACATCCTTGGCTGCCGCCGGCCAGCGTCGCTGGCATGGCCCATCAGCGGTCCAGGAGGCCGCCATGTATCGTCGAATTCTTCTCACTGCGTTCCTGGGTTTGGCTCTTTCTGCCTGCGTTCCCTATTACGACTACGACGGAGGTTCCACTTACTACCGCTCTGAGGTCTATACGACGCCGGCGCCGGTCTACTACGGCGGCTCCTATTATTCTTCCGGCCGCGGCTATTACGCGCCGCGTTATTACCAACCTGCGCCTCGCTACTATCAGCCAGCGCCCCGGTACTACCAGCCGCGGTATTACCAATCGGCTCCGCGTTACTATCAGTCGGCGCCGCGGGCGGTTTATCGCGCCTACCCGAACCGTGGCTGGGATGGCCACCGCCAGGGCTGGAACAACGACTATCGGCGTCATGACGGCCGCCGCGACCATGACGGCCGGCGTGGCGGTCGAGACTGGAGCGATCGCGGCCGCGACGATCACCGTCGTGACCGTCATCACAACCGCTGATCTGCCCACAACGAACAAGCGGCGCCTGGTGCGCCGCTTTTTTCATGGCGGGCTTTTTTAGAAGTCCGACAGATCCGCCAAGGGGTGACGGCCTTCCCAGGCCTTGTGGAAATGCGCCTGCACCACGGCGGCGGGAACGCTGTTGATGTCCGGCCAGTGCCAGCGGGGCTTGTGGTCCTTGTCGATCAAGCGCGCCCGCACCCCTTCGCTGAATTCAGGATGCCGGCAGCAGTTCAGGCTCAGGGTGTATTCCATCTGGAACACCTGGGCCAGGGACAGGTGCCGGGCCCGCTGGATCTGTTCCCAGACCAGGCAGGCGGTCAGCGGGCAGCCCTCGCCGAGGGTTTTCGCCGCCCGCGCGAGCAGGGCATCCGAGTGATTGTGCAACTGGCTGATGGCGCGCCAGGCACAGCGTACGTCGCTGACGTCCAGCCACTCGTCGATCTGCTGGCGCCGTGGCAGCCACTGGGCCGCGGGCATCTGCGCCATGGCTTCCTGTTGCAGGGCCTTGAGCAGGCTGTTGAGCTGCATCGGCGTCTGCTCCTGCCAGTTGAGTTGCAGCAGCCCGTCGATCAACGCTTCCTGCTGGTCGTCCCGCAGGAAGCGGTCGGCCAGGCCCAGGTCGATGGCGTCGCGACCGTTCATATGCGCGCCGGTCAGGCCGAGGAACAGCCCGAGCTTGCCCGGCAGGCGCGAGAGGAACCAGCTGGCGCCGACATCCGGGTACAGGCCGATGCTGATTTCCGGCATCGCCAGGCGGCTGCTCGGTGTGACGATACGAATGCTGGCGCCTTGCAGCAGGCCCAGGCCGCCACCGAGCACATAGCCGTGGCCCCAGCAGATCAGCGGTTTCGGGTAGGTGTGCAGGCGGTAGTCGAGGCGGTATTCCGCGGCGAAGAACTGCCCGGCCAGCGGCGGTACTTCGCCGGGGTGGGCCAGGCAGGCCTGGACCAGGCTGCGCACTTCGCCGCCGGCGCAAAAGGCCTTGGCGCCGTTGCCGCGCAACAGCACACAGACCACCTGCGGGTCCTTGGCCCAGGCTTCCAGGCGGTCGCTCAACAGATGGATCATCGGCAGGGACAAGGCGTTGAGGGATTGTTCGGCATCCAGGCTGGCAATTGCGATGCGTGCGCCATCGGTGCCGGTGAGTTCTTCGAAGTGCAGATTCATCGTGACCTCGATCGGGAATTTGAGCGTTCAGTATGATCGCTATAGGCGAAAGTGGCGGTTCTGCGTCAGATCAATTGACAAGCGTGGTGGGCTTTCCTAGGGTGCGCCCATTGATTTTACCGGGTGCAACCATGACCGATGACGACCGTATCAAACTCGAACCCAGCTGGAAGCAGGCGCTGCGTGCCGAATTCGACCAGCCTTACATGGCGGAGTTACGCGAGTTCCTGCGTCAGGAACATGCCGCCGGCAAGGAGATCTATCCGCCGGGCCCGTTGATCTTCAACGCGCTGAATTCCACGCCGCTGGACAAGGTCAAGGTGGTGATCCTCGGCCAGGACCCTTATCACGGCCCGGGCCAGGCCCACGGCCTGTGCTTCTCGGTACAGCCCGGCGTACCGGCGCCGCCGTCCCTGGTGAACATCTATAAAGAGCTCAAGCGCGACCTGAACATCGACATGCCCAACCACGGCTACCTGCAGAGCTGGGCCGACCAGGGTGTGCTGATGCTCAACACCACCATGACCGTACAGCGGGCCAACGCCGCTTCCCACGCGGGCAGGGGCTGGCAGCATTTCACCGACCGGATCATCGAAGTGGTGAGCCAGCACCAGCCCCACCTGGTGTTCCTGCTGTGGGGTTCCCATGCCCAGAGCAAGCAGAAGCTGATCGATGCCACCAAGCATCTGGTGCTGACCTCGGTACACCCGTCGCCCCTGTCGGCGTACCGCGGCTTTATCGGTTGCGGGCATTTCAGCCGGACCAACAAATACCTCGAGCAGAATGGCGAGACGCCGATCGAATGGCGCTTGCCGCCGGTTTGATGGAGGGTTGAAGGCCGTCATCGCGGGTAAGCCCCGCTCCTACAGAAACAACGCCAAACCCTGTAGCCGCTGCCGCAGGCTGCGATAGGTCCGAAGGACCTCGGCGATTCTGTATATTGCGCCCCTTTCGGGGTCGATCGCAGCCTGCGGCAGCGGCTACGGGGGACCGGCTTCAGTCCGGTTTCTTGTCCCAATGCCGGAACAGCGGCTCGGCCAGAAACAGCACGAACAGCAAGCGCATCACCTGCATCGCCGTCACCAGCGGCACCGACAGTTGCAGGGTCTCGGCCGTCAGGCTCATTTCCGCGATGCCGCCGGGCATCATGCCCAATGTCAGCGAACGCAAATCCAGATGAGTCAGGGCGCTCAGGGCCACGGCCGCGAGGCTGGCGATCAGCATGGTCAGCGCGGTGCCGACCAGGGTGCGGCCCATGAACGAGGGCGCGCGACGGAAGAACTGGCGATTGAAGTGACAGCCCAGGCCGCTGCCGATCAGCCACTGGCCGATCTGGCTGCCGCCGTCCGGCAGGCCGATGTGCAGGTCCCAGCCGATACTGACCGCGGCGCTGACCAGCAGCGGCCCGAACAGCCAGGGGTTGGGCTGGCGCAGACGCTGCCAGAGCCAGGCGAGCAGGGCGCCCGCCGGAAACAATACCGCCAGCCAGCGCCAATCGACGCTGGCCGGATGCAATTGGGGCACGCCTTCACCCAACAGGTACTTGAAGGCCGCCGGTACACACAAGACCACCACCAGCACCCGCAGGCTCTGCCCGGCCGCCACACGGCTGAGCACCGCGCCGTTGCGCGCGCCGAGGTTGACCATCTCGCCGGAGCCGCCCGGCATGCTGGAGAAGAACGCGGTGGCCCGGTCCTCACCGGTGCGCCGCAGCAGCCAGACCCCGACCACGCTGGACAGGCTGGTGACCAGGGCACCGAAGAAGATCAGGCCGAAATGGCTCATGACCTGCTCCATCACCACCGGGGTGAAGTGCAGGCCGATGCCGATCCCTACCACCCATTGCCCGCATTTGCGGCCGCCGGGAATTTCCCCCAGTTGCCAGGGCGTCAGGCAGCGCACCAGGATGATCGCCAGCAACGAGCCGACCATCCACGGCAGCGGCCAGCCGATCTGGCTGGCGAGGTAACCGCCGACCAGACCGACCAGGGGCGTCCCCCACCACTGTTTGAAGCTGACCTCAGACATCGGCCACGGCGCGTTGCAGGGCCGAGCGCTTGCGCCAGATGCGGATCATCGGCATCAGCAGCATGATCACGGTCAGCACCCAGACGCCGACGGTGATCGGGCTGGACCAGAGGATTTCCATCGCGCCGTTGGAGATCGACAGCGCGCGACGCAGGTTCTGTTCCATCAGTCCGCCGAGGATAAAGCCCAGCAACACTGGCGACAGCGGAAAATCCAGCTTGCGCAGGATGTAGCCGAAGATGCCGATGCCGACCATCAGGAACAGGTCGAAGGTGGTGGCGTGCACCGCGTAGACGCCGATCCCGGTGATGATTGCGATCACCGGCACCAGGGCCCAGTTCGGCACGGCGAGGATGCGGGTGAAGACGCGGATCATCGGGATGTTGAGGATCACCAGCATGATGTTGGCGATGAACAGCGAGGCGATCAGGCCCCAGACGATGTCCGGTTGCTGCTGGAACAGCAGCGGGCCCGGGGTGATGTTGTACAGCGACAGGGCGCCGATCATCACCGCGGTGGTGCCCGAGCCCGGGACGCCGAGGGTCAGCATCGGCACCAGGGCGCCGCAGGCCGAGGCGCCGATCGCGGTTTCCGGAGCCGCCAGGCCGCGCTTGTCGCCCTGGCCGAACTTGCCGCTGGCGCCGGCGATGCGTTTTTCGGTCATGTAGGCCACGGCGCTGGCCAGGGTCGCGCCGGCACCCGGCAAGACGCCCATGATGAAGCCCAGCAGGCCGCAACGGATGTTCACCACGAACACCGACGCCGCTTCCTTGAAGTTGAACATCATGCGCCCGGTGGCTTTCACCGCTTCCTGGCCTCGGTGGGTTTTTTCCAGCAGCAACAGGATCTCGCTGATGGAGAACAGGCCCAGTACCAGCACCACGAACTGGATGCCGTCGGTGAGGTGGATGTTGTCGCCGGTGAAGCGGTACACGCCGCTGTTGGCGTCGATGCCGACCGACGACAGGAACAGCCCGATCAGCGCCGCGATAAAGGTCTTGATCGGTCGGTCACCCGCCATGCCGCCGAGGCAGACAATGGCGAACACCATCAGCACGAAGTACTCCGCCGGGCCGAAGGCGATTGCCCATTTCGCCAGCAGCGGGGCGAACATCACCATGCCGCAGGTGGCGATGAAGGCGCCGATGAACGAGCTCCAGGCCGACAGCGACAAGGCCACCCCGGCCAGGCCCTGGCGCGCCATCGGGTAGCCGTCGAGGGTGGTCATCACGGTGGAGGCTTCGCCCGGGATGTTCAGCAGGATCGAACTGATCCGGCCGCCGTATTCGCAACCCAGGTACACCGCCGCCAGCAGGATCAGCGCCGACTCCGGTGGCAGGCCGAGGGCGAAGGCGATCGGGATCAGCAGCGCCACGCCGTTGATCGGGCCCAGGCCCGGGAGCAGGCCGACCACGGTGCCGATCAGGGTGCCGGTCAGGGCGGTGACCAGGTTGTAGGGGCTCAGCGCGACGCCGAAACCCTGGCCCAAATAGCCAAGCGTATCCATATCAGTTCTCCAGAACGTCGAGCAGGCCCAGGGGCAGTGGCACGTCCATCACCCGGTCGAAGAGCACGTACAGACCGATGGCCATCAGCGTGGTGACCACGGCGCTGGGCACCCAGCGGCCGCCGTACAGGCGCGCCATCGGAATGCCGATCAGGATGCTGCTGAGAATGAAACCCAGGGGTTCGAACAGACCGGCGAAGATCAGCAGCAGGACCACGCAGATGCTGATCTTGGTCAGGGTTTCACGGTCCAGCGGCGGTTCGTCTTCGCTGTGCTTGATCGGCGCCGGGCGAAACACCATGTACAGCAGCGCCAGGCCCATCAGCCCGAGCATCAGCAGGGGAAAGGCGCGCGGGCCGACCGGTTCGTAGGAAAAAGCGGCCTGGTAAGGCCAGGCCATCAGTGCCAGGCCCAGGCAGACCAGGAGCAGCACCGAGGCGAAAATGCGTTGTAAGAGCATGGCAAACTCCTGGGCCCTGCCCCCGCGAAAGGGGCAGGACCGCTAGACAGGGGCGATTACTGGATCAGGCCGAACTCTTTGGCCAGGGTCTTGTAGTCGGCTACCTGCTTCTTCACGTAGGCGTCCAGTTCCGGCCCGGTCATGGCGAACGGGAAGAGTTCGCGCTGGTCGCGCAGCTTGGCGAACTCTTCGGAAGCCAGCAGCTTGTCGAAGGCGTCTTTCCACCAGGCGTAGTCTTCGTCGCTGACCTTCGGCCCGAGGTAGAAGCCGCGCACCACTGGCCAGACGATGTCGTAGCCTTGCTCCTTGGCGGTCGGGATGTCCTTCATTTCCGGCTCGTCCAGGCGCTTGTCGGAGAACACCGCGAGCAGGCGCATGTCACCGCTCTGGATGTGCGGCATGGAGTCGGAGATGTCGGTACTGCCGACCTGGATGTGCCCGCCCAGCAGCGCGGTGGCGATTTCGCCGCCGCCTTCCAGGGCCACGTAGCGCAGGTCGCGCGGGTTGATCCCGGCGGCCTTGGCGATCAGCGCGGTCTGCATCCAGTCCTGGCTGCCGACGGTACCGCCGGAGCCGATCACCACCGAGCTCGGGTCTTTCTTCAGGGCCTTGACCAGATCGTCGAGGGTCTTGTACGGCGAGTCGCTCTTCACGGCGATGGCGCCATAGCTGGTGCCGACCGCGGCCAGCCAGCGCACTGCGCTTTCATCGAAGCGGCCGAACTTGCCCTGGGCCAGGTTCAGCAGCGAACCGCTGGACCAGGCTACCAGCGTGCCGGCGTCGGCCGGACGCTGGGCCACCACCGCGTTGTAGGCCACCGCGCCGACACCGCCGGGCATGTAGGTCACGCGCATTGGTTTGGTCAGCAGCTTTTCGTTGACCAGCGCGCTCTGCGCCAGTTTGCAGGTCAGGTCGAAACCGCCGCCGGGGGAGGCCGGGGCGATGCATTCCGGGCGCTTGGGTTCGCCACTGGCGGCGAGCAGTTGACCGGCGAACAGCATACAGCCGGCGGCGAGGGCCAATTTACGCAGTGATGGGTTCATGCTTGTCTCCACAGGAGTTGTTGTTGTGTATTGCATGCCAGGGGCTTCGGCAGGTGTCAGCACTTGCCGAAGGTCGGTCGATTACCAGAGCGCCAGGCTGTAGCTCACCAGCAGGCGCACTTCATCCGCATCGCGGGCCGAATAGTTGGAACGGTAGGTGGCGTTGCGCAGGCGCACCGCGACGTCCTTGAAGGTGCCGCTTTGCACCACGTACTTGATCTCGGTGTTGCGTTCCCATTCCTTGCCGGTGTCGCCGTTTTTCAGGGCGATGTTGTCACCGCTCAGGTAGCGGGTCATGAAGGTCAGGCCGGGGATGCCGAGCTTGCCGAAGTCGTAGTCGTAGCGGGCTTGCCAGGAGCGCTCTTCGGCGCCGGCGAAGTCGTTGATCTGCACGAAGTTGACCAGGTACGGGTCGGCCCCGTCGAGGTAGGGGAAGGCGCTGTCGCCGGACATGTGCTGGTAGCCGGCGCTGAGTTTATGCCCGTTCTGGGCATAGCTCACCAAACCGTTGAGGGACTTGTTGTCGATCTTGCCGCCGCGGGCCTGGCCCTGGTCGTCACTGACGGCGAAGCGCAGGTCCGTGGCGAAGGTGCCCGGGCCCATCGGCTGCGAGGCGAGCAGGCCGAAGAAGTGCTGGTTGTAGACCTCGGCGAGCTGGGCGAAGTGGTAGCTGCCGGTGATCTTGTCGGTGAACTTGTAGTCCAGGCCGCCGAAGTCGAAGTGCTTGCCGGCGACGGTGCCGGCGAAGCGGCTGTTCTTGTTGTTGAGGGCGATGTCCTCGAAGTCGGTGCTGTCGCGATCCTTGGCTTTCTCCAGGCGCCCGCCGGTGAAGGTCAGGTTCTTGATTTCCCTGGAGGTCAGCAGACCGCCCTCGAAGGTCTGCGGCAGGATGCGTCCGTCGTTGGGCTTGATGGTCGGCAGTTCCGGAATCAGGCTGCCGATCTTCAGTTCGGTGGCGGAGATCTTCACTTTGCCGGTCAGGCCGACCTTGGAGTACTCGTCGGCGGCGCGCCCGTCGTCGTGGGTCGGCAGCAGGCCGGTGCCGGTGCGGTCGGGGCTGGAGTCGAGCTTGATGCCGAGCATGCCCAGCGCATCGACGCCGAAGCCCACGGTGCCGTCGGTGTAGCCCGATTGCAGGTTGAGCATGAAGCCCTGGGCCCATTCGTCGCGCTTGGATTGCTGGGCACTGGTGCCGCTGCGGAAATCGCGGTTGAAGTACATGTTGCGGGTTTCGAGGGTGGCGCTGCTGTCTTCGAAGAAGGCGGCCTGGCTGATCGGTGAGAAACCGGCAAGGGCGGCGGCGCTGGCGAGGGCGGTGTGGCTGAGACGGGAAAAACGAACAGGCTGGCAGGCCTGAGGCTGCATGGACAGCATCGTGTTGTACTCCGTTATTGTTCTTATTGGCGAAAACGCTTCGAGGCGTTTTTCGGGAGGCCACCGGAGGTAGCCACGGAAGTCGAAACAATCCGTAACAGGACTCTAAAGGGCCAACCTTTCGCTAACCTTTCAGCAGACTTTCACGGTTTTCGGGCTTCACAGCAGCGGTCCCGGCTGTAAACTCCGCGGCAATAAAAAGTGCCGTCGATCCCCTGAACGAGGTAGGAAATCCATGCGCGTGCTTCTCGTCGAAGACCACCTGCAGCTGGCTGAAAGTGTCGCCCAGGCGCTCAAGAGCACGGGTTTGACCGTGGATGTGCTGCACGATGGAGTCGCCGCGGACCTGGCCCTGGGCAGCGAGGATTACGCCATGGCGATCCTCGATGTGGGCCTGCCGCGCCTGGATGGTTTCGAAGTGCTGGCGCGCCTGCGTGCACGGGGCAAGAACCTGCCGGTGCTGATGCTGACCGCGCGCAGCGATGTGAAGGACCGGGTCCATGGCCTCAATCTGGGGGCGGACGACTACCTGGCCAAACCCTTCGAACTGACCGAGCTGGAAGCGCGGGTCAAGGCCCTGCTGCGGCGCAGCGTGCTCGGCGGCGAGCGGGTGCAGCGCTGCGGAGTACTGGCCTACGACCTCGATACCCGGCGCTTTACCCTCGGTGAGGAACTGCTGACGTTGACCTCTCGCGAGCAGGCGGTGCTCGAGGCGCTGATCGCCCGGCCGGGGCGGGTCATGAGCAAGGAGCAACTGGCTTCCCAGGTCTTCGGCCTGGATGAAGAGGCCAGCCCGGATGCCATCGAAATCTATGTCCATCGCTTGCGCAAGAAACTCGACGGCCAGCCGGTGGCCATCGTCACCTTCCGTGGCCTCGGCTACCTGTTGGAAAGCCGCGATGCATAGGCCCAGCAGCCTGCGCTGGCGCCTGCTGTGGAACCTGGCGCTGCTGCTGGTGGTATTGATGCTGGCCAGCGGCCTGAGTGCCTACTGGAACGGCCGCGAGGCGGCGGACACCGCCTACGATCGGACCCTGCTGGCCTCGGCCCGCACCATCGCCGCCGGCCTGTCCCAGCGCGACGGCGGCCTGAGCGCCAATGTGCCCTATGTCGCCCTCGATACCTTCGCCTACGACAGCGCCGGGCGGATCTATTACCAGGTCAACGACATCCACCAAAAACTGATTTCCGGTTACGAAAACCTGCCCGGTCCGCCGCCGGGCACGCCGCGCACCGACGATTACCCGGCGCTGGCGCGGTTCTACGATGCCACCTATCAAGGGCAGAACGTCCGCGTGGTGAGCCTGCTCAAGGCGGTCAGCGAGCCGAACATGAACGGCATGGCGGAGATTCGCGTGGCGGAGACCGACGAGGCGCGGGTCCGCATGGCGCGCAGCCTGATGGCCGATACCCTGTTGCGCCTGGGCATGCTGGCCATGGGGGCCTTGCTGCTGGTGTGGTTCGCGGTCAGCGCCGCGTTGCGTCCGCTGGAGCGTTTGCGCAGCGCGGTGGAAGAGCGCCAGCCCGATGATTTGCGCCCCTTGCCGCTGGTCGAGGTGCAGCGCGAGCTGTGGCCACTGGTGCGGGCGCTGAATCACTTCACCGAGCGGCTGCGTGGGCAGTTCGAGCGCCAGGCGCAGTTCATCGCCGATGCCGCACACGAATTGCGCACCCCGTTGGCGGCACTCAAGGCACGCCTGGAACTGGGGCTGCGGGCGTCGGAACCCGAGACTTGGCGCAGCACCCTGGAAAGCGCCGCCCAGGGCACCGATCGCCTGACTCACCTGGCCAATCAGTTGCTGTCCCTGGCGCGGATCGAAAACGGTGCCCGGGCGATTGCCGAGGGCGGCGCGCAATTGCTCGATCTCAGCCAGCTGGCCCGCGAACTGGGCATGGCCATGGCGCCCTTGGCCCACGCCCGGGGGATCGCCCTGGCCCTGGAAGCCGACGAGCCGGTCTGGCTACGCGGCGAGCCGACCCTCTTGAACGAGCTGCTGAGCAACCTGGTGGACAATGCCCTGGCCCACACCAGGCCGGGCGGAAACGTGATCCTGCGGGTCAGCGCGCCGGCGGTGCTGGAGGTGGAGGACGACGGCCCGGGGATTCCGCTGGAAGACCGCGACCGGGTATTCGAGCGTTTCTACCGGCGCAACCCCCATGTCGCCGGTTCCGGCCTGGGCCTGGCGATCGTCGGCGAAATCTGTCGCGCCCATCTGGCGCAGATCAGCCTGCACGATGGCGCTCAGGCGGGGCTGAAGGTGCGGGTGAGTTTTAACGCGGGCTAGGGGCTTTGCGGTACAGGTTCAGTAGAACATTGACTGCGACTCGGCCAGGTCGCTGCACATCACCTTGTTCTCGGGGTCGATTCCGAGCTTTTTGAAGGCCGGTACGTTGAGGAGGTCGATCTTCGCCAGCGGGTGGTTGGTGTCCTTGTGGCAATACAGGCTGGCGACCTGCACCAGGTCGACGTAATCCACACGTGTGGACTGACGCTTGAAGTCCAGGTACTGCCCCGGCAATTTGGCCAGCTGTTCCGGAAACTCCCAGACCTGTAGCAGCTTGTCGCCCAGTAACGGGTGGATGCGTTCGATCACGTGGTTGAGGCTGACCGGGTCGGACAGCAGCTCATAGTGATCTTCCGCATAGGTCAGGATCGGCAGCACGCCGATCTGATGCACCAGTCCGCCAAGGGCGGCCTGGTCGGGTTTCAACTGGGTATGGCTGCGGCACAGGGCATAGCTGACGCCGGCCACTTCCAGGCTTTTGCGCCAGACGTCGTGCATTTTCTGCGCGATCACCTCCGAGCGAGCATGGAAAATCTGCTCCATGACCAGGCCGATGGCCAGGTTGCTGCTGTAATTGACCCCCAGCCGGGTAATCGCGGTGTGCAGGTCGGTGACTTCCTGGGTGGCGCGCAGCAGGGGGCTGTTGACCACTTTGATCAGGCGCGCCGACAGCGCCGTATCACGGCCAATCACTTTGCTCAGGGTACTGACGCTGATTTCCGGATCTTCAGCGGCCCGGCGAATCTGCAGGGCCACTTCCGGTAACGTTGGCAGAACCAGGTCATCGTTATCGATGGCCTCAACCAAATCCTGTTGGACCTTTTCCGCCAGCTCACTCATTTCTGTTCTCTAGGGGTATTGCAGGAAGTTGCGGCGATCAGCGCTGGATTTCTCGATCGCGATCCAGCTGGTAAGGCAGGTCCAGCAACTGCAGCCCGGGACCTTCGAGCGCGCCGAGATGGAGATTGCCATCCTCTGCTGCTTCGGCTTGCAGTACGGCCAGGAGTTCAATGTTTTGTTCGGCGCGCGCGGCGATCACCACTTCGCCGATGGAGCTGCCGTGGGTCGGGGAGAACAGCGGGGTACCGGGTTCCGGCAACTCTTCGACGTTCAGGGCCAGGCGGTAGAGGCGGCGCTTGAGTTTGCCCAGGTACTGCATGCGCGCGACGATTTCCTGGCCGGTGTAGCAGCCTTTCTTGAAACTGACGCCGCCGATGGCCTGCAGGTTGAGCATTTGCGGGATGAACAGCTCGCGGGTGGCCGGCATGACCTGGCCGATACCGGCGCGGATCTGGCCCAGCAACCATTGGTTGAGATCGCCTTCGGGCAGTTGCGCGGCCAGCTTTTCGCGCAGGCCTTCAGCTTTATCTGCCGGGGCCCAGAGCTCGGCCCGGTCCGCTGAGACACGAATGGCGATCAGGCTGTCGCTGCGGGCAACCGCGCCGTCTTCCGCCGGCAGCTGCAGTCCGAGACCGGCCAGCAGCGCATCGGCGTTGCCCAGGCCGAAGCGCGCCCACAGGGCGCTTTCATCGCTGAGCTTGGCCTTGGAAAACACCGCGTATTTTTTCAGGTCCGCCAGTTGCGGCTCCAGCAACTCGGTGGCCATGGCCAGCAGGCAGCCATCGCCTTCGAGCAGGATGCGAAAGCTCGATTGCATGCGGCCTTTCTGGGTGCAACGGGCGCCCAGGCTGGATTGGCTATCGCTGAGGTAATTGAGGTTGCAGGTCAGCTGGCCCTGAAGGAACTTGCTGGCATCGGGGCCGCGGACGGCGAGAACGCCCTCGTGGGACAGGGAGCAGAAAAAAGCGGAATCAGCCATGGGTCATCGCAGGGTAAAAAGTCTGGCGAACATCATAAGGTGGTGCCCTTGAAATGGGTAGTTCACAAAGGATGGGTGGCGATCGACCAAAGCCGACTGTTCTGGCGTCCGTCGGACTGTATACTTGCGCTCTATTTGAGGAGCGCTCCATGGTCGAAGATGTTGAACTGAACCGCCTCTACTGGCACAGCCGCCGCGGCATGCTGGAACTGGACGTGTTGCTGGTGCCATTCGTGAAAGAAGTCTATCCGCATCTGAACGATGTTGACCGTGCCTGCTACGTCAGGCTGCTCGAATGCGAAGATCAGGACATGTTCGGCTGGTTCATGGAACGCTCCGAATCCGAAGATCCCGAGCTGCAACGCATGGTCCGCATGATCTTGGATCGTGTCCAACCCAAGTAACACCTTCGAATGCCGCTGGCAGCCTTCCAGGCAATTGCTGGCGGCCTATCTCCTGGCCCAGCTGTTCGCGCTGGGCGCCTTGCTGATGCTCGATATTCCGCTTTGGGCCGGTCTGTTCGGGGCTCTGCTGTGCCTGGGCCACGCAGTCTGGACGTTGCCGCGGCGGATTCTGCTGAGTCATCCCTCGGCTTTCAGCGGTCTGCGTCGCGATGTCGATGGCTGGCAGTTGTGGTGCGCGGGGCAGGGCTGGCGGCCGGTGCAACTGCGGCCTGACAGCCTGGCGCTGCCGTTGCTGGTGGTGTTGCGTTTTCGCTTGCCGGGCGAGCGCTGGGTGAGGTCGGTCTGTGTGCCGCGGGATGCGCAGGCGGCCGATGTGCATCGGCGCCTGCGCGTGCGGCTCAAGTTCAGTCGCCGTAGGTGGGCGGCACCAGAATAGTGTCCAGTGCCTGGGGCAGCAGGTTCGGGTAGTCGAGGGTGTAATGCAGGCCCCGGCTTTCCTTGCGCTCCATGGCTGAACGAATCATCAGCTCGGCGACCTGGGCCAGGTTGCGCAGCTCGATCAGGTCGCGACTGACCTTGTAGTTGCTGTAGAACTCATCGATTTCGTCCAGCAGCAGGCGCACCCGGTGCTGAGCCCGTTGCAGGCGCTTGTTGGTGCGCACGATACCGACATAATCCCACATGAATCGCCGTAGTTCGTCCCAGTTGTGCGCAATGATCACGTCTTCGTCGGAATCGGTGACCTGGCTGGCGTCCCAGGCGGGCAGGGCGATCGGAATGGCGATCTGTGGCAGTTGCTCGAGAATGTCGGCGGCCGCGGAACGGGCATAGACGAAGCATTCCAGCAGCGAGTTGCTGGCCATGCGGTTGGCGCCGTGCAGGCCGGTGAAGCTGGTTTCGCCAATGGCATACAGGCCCGGAACGTCGGTGCGGCCCTGCTGGTCGACCATCACCCCGCCGCAGGTGTAGTGCGCGGCCGGTACCACCGGGATCGGCTGCTTGGTGATGTCGATGGAGAATTCCAGGCAGCGTTCGTACACGGTCGGGAAGTGGCTTTTGATGAAGGCTTCCGGCTTGTGGCTGATGTCCAGGTACACGCAGTCGATACCCAGGCGCTTCATTTCATGGTCGATGGCCCGGGCGACGATATCCCGCGGCGCCAGTTCGGCACGCGGGTCGAAACGCGGCATGAAGCGTTCACCGTTGGGCAGCTTCAGGAGTGCCCCTTCGCCGCGCAGGGCCTCGGTGATCAGGAAACTCTTGGCCAGCGGATGGTAGAGGCAGGTCGGGTGGAACTGGTTGAACTCCAGGTTGGCCACCCGGCAGCCCGAACGCCAGGCCATGGCGATGCCATCGCCACAGGCGCCATCGGGGTTGCTGGTATAGAGGTAGACCTTGGCGGCACCGCCGGAAGCGAGGATGACAAAACGCGCACCGTAGGTGTCGACTTCGCCGGTGGCGCGGTTGAGTACATAGGCACCGAGGCAGCGATCGCCTTCCAGCCCCAGGCGTTTTTCGGTAATCAGATCGACGGCGACCCGCTGTTCCAGCAACTCGATATTCGGGCGTTGCCGGGCCTGGTCCAGCAATGTGGTGAAGATGGCCGCGCCGGTGGCGTCGGCGGCATGGATGATGCGGCGATGGCTGTGGCCGCCTTCGCGGGTTAGGTGGAATTCGAAACCACCGTCTTCATTGCCCGATTGTTCGTCACGGGTGAAGGGCACGCCCTGATCGATCAGCCACTGAATGGCCTCGCGGCTATGCTCGACGGTAAACCGCACCGCGTCTTCGTGGCACAGGCCGCCACCGGCATTGAGGGTGTCGTCGACGTGGGATTCGACGGTATCGGTGTCGTCCAGCACTGCCGCGACGCCACCCTGAGCCCAATAGGTCGAGCCATTGGCGAGATCGCCTTTGCTCAATACGGCGATGCGCAGATGACCGGGCAAGGTCAGCGCAAGGCTCAAACCGGCAGCGCCGCTGCCTATCACCAGAACATCGTGTTGAAACTGTTGGCTCATTGGAAGATTCCGCTCAAAAGCGACCCGGGTCGGGGTTGGCGCAAGACGCCTGGATCGGCGAGTCAAAGCAGCCATGCAGCCCACTAGTATATAGAGGGGGGGATCGGCACAATAGCGGTGCCTTCGTGGCATTATGAAATTATGGGCGCGGGAAAAGGCGGTCTTGCGAGGCAGTGATGGGTGGCTCGATTTTTCCGTCAAATCGGGGAGCTGGCGACTGTATCGAAGATGTAGCAACCTTTTTCTCTTCATGGTTACACAATGTTCGCCCTGCACGGCTATAAAGATTGGGAACTTTTGACACGGCCCCAAACTCAATAGAAGGTTGCCTGATAGAAGGGACAGCGTCGGTTTTATGCAGGACTTGTGTTGTGGTCATGCAACTCAATTCGACGACAGGATTATTCGCGCAGCCGGCCTTGCCCGCGCTGCGTTTTTCGTGCGTGCCAAATCAGAGCCCGCAGGAAACTTGCTTGGAGGGGGAGAACTTTTGCGAAAAGCCCGAGTCTATGTTTGCAAGCCTGATCGTTTAGTTATGCAAGCCTCCTCCGAGCTTATCGAGGAGTGTTCATGCTAACCCAGGAAGAGGATCAGCAGCTGGTCGAGCGCGTTCAGCGCGGCGACAAGCGAGCTTTCGATCTGCTAGTGCTGAAATACCAGCACAAAATTCTCGGGTTGATCGTGCGTTTCGTGCACGACACCCATGAAGCCCAGGATGTTGCACAAGAAGCCTTTATCAAGGCTTACCGTGCGCTTGGTAATTTCCGCGGTGACAGTGCGTTTTATACGTGGCTGTATCGTATCGCCATCAACACGGCGAAAAACTATCTGGTTTCACGCGGCCGCCGGCCGCCGGATAGCGATGTCAGTTCCGAGGATGCGGAGTTCTACGATGGCGATCATGGCCTCAAGGATCTCGAATCTCCAGAGCGCGCATTGCTGCGGGATGAGATCGAAGGCACCGTCCATCGAACCATTCAGCAACTGCCAGAAGATTTGCGTACGGCTTTAACTTTACGTGAATTCGATGGTCTGAGTTACGAGGACATTGCCAGCGTCATGCAATGTCCGGTGGGTACCGTGCGCTCCCGGATTTTCCGCGCTCGGGAAGCCATCGATAAAGCCCTGCAGCCGTTGTTGCAGGAAACCTGAGACAGCGGCGACAGCCAAGAGAGGAACCGCCATGAGTCGTGAAGCCCTGCAGGAATCGCTGTCCGCGGTGATGGATAACGAAGCGGACGAACTGGAATTACGTCGGGTATTGAATGCCGTCGACGAAGTGGAAACCCGTGAGACCTGGGCTCGTTACCAGATCGCCCGGGCGGCCATGCACAAGGAATTGCTGCTTCCGCGTCTGGACATCGCCGCGGCCGTTTCTGCTGCGCTGGCTGACGAAGCCGTACCGGCCAAGGCCACTCGTGGTCCATGGCGCAGCCTGGGTCGCCTGGCTGTTGCCGCGTCGGTGACCGTTGCCGTGCTGGCGGGTGTTCGCCTGTACAACCAGGACGAGATCGCTGGTGTCGAACTGGCACAGCAATCGAACCAGCCAACCCTGGCCGCTCCTCAAGTAAAAGGCCCAGCTGTATTGGCCGGCTACAATGAGAGTTCGGAAGCCACTGGCCCTATGGCCAACGGCGTATTGCAAGGTCAGCCAGGCTGGCACGATCAGCGTCTGCCAAGCTACCTGCGTCAGCATGCTCAACAAGCTGCACTGAAGGGCACTGAAAGCGCTCTGCCTTATGCTCGTGCGGCGAGCCTGGAAAACCGTTAAGGAGGATCATGCGCGCCATCCCTCTACTCTCGCTTCTGCTCAGTGGCTGGTTCATCGTTCCAGCCCACGCCGACGAAGCTCAGGATTGGTTGAAACGTCTTGGGCAAGCCGAACAGCAGCAAAGCTTCCAGGGTACTTTCGTCTACGAGCGTAACGGTAGTTTTTCTACCCATAACATCTGGCATCGCGTCCAGGATGGCCAGGTCCGCGAGCGGTTGATTCAGCTCGACGGTTCCGCTCAAGAGGTTGTGCGTGTTGATGGGCGTACCCAATGTGTCAGCGGTACGCTGGTGGCTGGACTGGGGGATGCCCCCAACGCTTCGGCCCACTCACTCGATCCAGAAAAGCTCAAGAATTGGTACGACCTTGCCGTCATCGGCAAGTCGCGTGTGGCTGGGCGTGCGGCGGTCATTGTTTCCCTGACCCCACGGGACCAGCACCGTTATGGTTTTGAATTGCATCTGGACCGCGAGACGGGCCTGCCGCTGAAATCGTTGCTATTGAACGATAAGGGGCAGTTGCTCGAGCGCTTCCAGTTCACTCGCCTGGATACGGCTGATGTGCCGAAGGACAGCGAGTTGCAGGCCAGCGCCGAATGCAAGGCTGTGGCCCTGGACAGCGACAAGGCTTCCGCGGTGAAGGCTGCGCAGGTCTGGCATTCCGACTGGTTACCGCCAGGCTTCGAGTTGACCAGCAGCAGTGCGCGCAAGGATCCCGACACCAAGGCCATGGTCAACAGCTTGATGTATGACGATGGTCTGGCCCGCTTCTCGGTGTTCCTCGAGCCGCTCAACGGTGCGACGGTGACCGACACTCGCACTCAACTGGGACCGACCGTGGCGGTATCCCGGCGCCTGACCACGCCTGAAGGCGAAATGATGGTAACGGTGGTGGGCGAGATCCCTATCGGCACCGCCGAACGGATCGCCTTGTCGATGCGTACCGACGCCGCTGCGCCCAAGACGCAGTGAGTACAGCCCAGGTGTTCATCGAGCGTTAATGTTGGTTGTGTAAGAGGTCTGCAATGCCAGCTCTGCAATCGAGATATCTAAATGTTCGGTGAACATTTTCATTTGCAAAACCCCCTGTTTTTTCTTATAGGTCAGAGCCACTAGGTTCTGGCCTTGTTTGTCGTTTCCGGGACAAAAGGACTGCGCGAATCGCCTGGTATTTCTTGTCCCTATCGCTTAACCACGCTCGTTGTAATGGGAGCCGTATGTCGATACCACGTTTGAAATCCTATCTCTCCATTTTCGCTACTGTGCTGGTGCTCGGTCAGGCCGTTACCGCGCAGGCGGCGGACTTGCCTGACTTCACACAACTGGTCGAGCAGGCATCGCCTGCAGTGGTCAACATCAGTACCACGCAGAAGCTCCCGGACCGCAAGGTTTCCGCCCAGATGCCAGACCTCGAAGGCTTGCCGCCGATGCTGCGCGAGTTTTTCGAGCGTGGCATGCCGCCGCAGCCGCGTTCGCCACGGGGCGATCGCCAGCGTGAAGCCCAGTCCTTGGGTTCTGGCTTCATCATTTCGTCGGACGGTTACATCCTGACCAACAACCATGTGATCGCCGACGCGGATGAAATCCTTGTCCGCCTGGCTGACCGCAGTGAACTCAAAGCCAAGCTGATCGGCACCGATCCACGCTCCGACGTGGCATTGCTGAAAATCGATGGCAAGGACCTGCCGGTGCTGAAACTGGGCAAATCCCAGGACCTGAAGGCCGGCCAGTGGGTGGTGGCCATCGGTTCGCCATTTGGTTTCGACCACACCGTGACCCAGGGCATCGTCAGTGCCATCGGTCGTAGCCTGCCGAACGAAAACTATGTGCCGTTCATCCAGACCGACGTGCCGATCAACCCGGGTAACTCCGGTGGTCCGCTGTTCAACCTGGCCGGTGAAGTCGTGGGTATCAACTCGCAGATCTACACCCGTTCCGGTGGCTTCATGGGTGTGTCCTTCGCTATCCCGATCGATGTCGCCATGGATGTTTCCAACCAGCTGAAAGCCGGTGGCAAAGTCAGCCGCGGCTGGCTGGGCGTGGTCATCCAGGAAGTGAACAAGGACCTGGCGGAATCCTTCGGCCTGGAGAAACCGGCCGGTGCGCTGGTGGCACAGATCCAGGACGACGGTCCGGCAGCGAAGGGCGGCCTGCAGGTGGGCGATGTGATCCTGAGCATGAACGGTCAACCGATCATCATGTCGGCGGACCTGCCGCATCTGGTCGGTGCCCTCAAGGCAGGCGCGAAAGCCAACCTTGAAGTGATTCGTGACGGCAAGCGCAAGAACGTCGAATTGACCGTTGGTGCGATTCCGGACGAAGACAAGACCCTGGATGTCATCAGCAAGTCCGGTGCCGAGCGCAGCAGCAACCGTCTGGGCGTTGCGGTGGTCGAGTTGACCGATGAGCAGAAGAAAGCCTTCGACCTCAAGGGTGGTGTGGTGATCAAGGAAGTCCAGGATGGCCCAGCCGCGCTGATCGGCCTGCAGCCGGGCGATGTGATCACTCACCTGAACAATCAGGCGATCACTTCAACCAAGAACTTCACTGAAATCGCCCAGGCGCTGCCAAAGAACCGTTCGGTCTCGATGCGAGTCCTGCGTCAGGGACGTGCCAGCTTCATTACCTTCAAACTGGCCGAGTGATCCGCTTAGCGGGTTGATCGCGCAATAAAAAGCCCGCCTCGGAAGAGGCGGGCTTTTTTGTGGGCGCCGGTCGGGCTCAGCGCATCATGTCCTTGACCATCTGCTCCTGGTCCATCAACTCACGCTGACGTGCGTCGATCCGCGAAGACAGGGGAAAGTTGCTGCCGGCGCGGCGTTTGGCGAAATCCAGCTGCTGGATCGCCTGGCGATAGTCGCCGACCAGGGCAAAGTATTCGGCCCGCGCCTGATGCAGGCCGATGATGTTGCCGGACAGGCCACGGGTTTCCGCCACCGAGTACCAGACGTCCGGATCATCGGAGCGGGTCTTGAGCAGGCTTTCCAGAGCCTTTTCGGCGTCCGCCGGGCGATTCTGCTTGAGCAGCAGATCGACCCTGACCTGGTTCAGTGGATAGTTGCCCGGGTACTGCGCAAGCATTTTATCCACCCGGGCCTGAGCGTCGGAAAAACGGCTGGTGGCGGTATCCAGATCGATCTGGGCCAGGTTGTAAGTGATGTCGTTAGGCTGCTTGGCCAGCAGTTGCTTGAGGTTTTCCCGGGCATCGTTGAACTGGCTGCCCTTGATCTGGGCGATGGCGAGTCCGTAGCGGGCGATGTCGTTTTTCGGGTTTTCGTCGAGCTGGGCACGGAAACGCTTGGCGCCCATGCCGGGAGACTCTTCGTAGATCAGTTGCACGCGTGCGCGGATCAGCTGGTAGCGCAGGCTGTCTTCCTTGCCGCCAGCCTTGGCCTGTTCGGCACGGTTGCGGGTGTCGGCGATCCGCGATTCGGTGACCGGGTGAGTCAGCAGGAACTCCGGCGGCTTGGCGTCGAAGCGGTACTGACGCATCAGGCGTTCGAACATGGTCGGCATGGAGCGCGGGTCATAACCGGCCTTTTCCAGGTTGAGGATGCCGATACGGTCGGCTTCCTGCTCGTTCTGCCGAGAGAAGCGCCGTTGTTCCTGGATGGCCGCGGCCTGGGTGCCGGCAATGGCGGCGATCCCGGCGTCGCCACCACCCGCCGCGGCGATCACGATACCGGCCAGCAGGGCGGCCATCATCGGCACCTGCATGCGTTGCGAGGCCTCGACGCCACGGGCGAAGTGGCGTTGCGACAAGTGCGCCAATTCGTGCGCCAGCACCGAGGCGTATTCGCCTTCGGTCTGGGCATTGAGGAACAGCCCGCCGTTGACCCCGACAATCCCGCCGGGAGCGGCGAAGGCGTTGAGCTGCGGGCTGTTGATCAGGATGAACTCGAGACGCCGGTCGTTGACTTGGCTGGTCTCGACCAGCTTGTAGACGCTGGTCTCGACGTAATCCTTGAGTTGCGGGTCGTTGAGTTGCGAAACCTGGCTGCGCAGCAACGCCAGCCAGGCGCGGCCCAGTTGGTGTTCCTGTTGGGGCGAGACAATGGCAGAACTGGCATCACCGAGTGACGGCAGGTCGTCGGCGAAGCCTGGTGAGGCGAGCAGGCAAGCGAGCGTCAGCAGGGTAGGGCGCAAAAAAGTCATGCACAAAGCCTTAGTCGACAAAGAGTCTACTGTAGCCGGACACCAGGCCTTGGACCAGATATTCTAGGCACCTCGACGACCCTCCCGGAGTGACGCAATGACTGATGCTGTAGCCCACGACGCCGAGCTCGATGCCAGCGGTCTGAACTGCCCGCTGCCGCTGCTCAAGGCCAAGATGGAACTCAATCGCCTGGCCAGCGGCGCGGTGCTCAAGGTGATCGCCACGGATGCCGGTTCCCAACGCGACTTTCGCACCTTTGCCCGTTTGGCCGGTCATACCCTGCTGCGCGAGGAAGACGAAGCCGGGGTCTATCGTTATTGGCTGAAGAAGGCCTGAGCCGCCCTGGAAATCATCGCGCCTCTGTCTAAGGATCATTGATGTTCAAAGTGTTACGCGACTGGATTCAGCGCTACTTCTCCGACGAAGAGGCTGTGGTGCTGGCCGTTCTGTTGTTCCTGGCCTTCACCGCCGTGCTGACCCTGGGCGGCATGCTCGCGCCGGTGTTGGCGGGAATGGTGCTGGCCTACCTGATGCAGGGGCTGGTGCTCACGCTGGAACGCTGGCGTTTGCCTGGCGGGGCGGCGGTGGGCCTGGTGTTTGCCTTGTTCATGGGGCTGCTGCTGGTGTTCATCGTGGTCGTCGTGCCGCTGCTGTGGCATCAGTTGATCACTTTGTTCAACGAGCTGCCGGGAATGCTCGCCAAGTGGCAATCGCTGCTTCTGCTGTTGCCGGAGCGTTACCCACACCTGGTGTCCGACGAACAGGTGTTGCAGGCGATCGAGGTGGCGCGTGGCGAGATCGGCAAGTTCGGCCAGTGGGCGCTGACCTTCTCGCTGTCCAGCCTGCCACTGCTGGTCAACATCATGATCTATCTGGTGCTGGTGCCGATCCTGGTGTTTTTCTTCCTCAAGGACCGGGCGATGATCAGCCAGTGGGTGCGCGGTTACCTGCCGCGCGAGCGGGCGCTGATCACCCGGGTGGCCCAGGAGATGAACCGGCAGATCGCCAATTACATTCGTGGCAAGGTGATCGAGATCGTCATTTGTGGTGGAGTGACCTACATCACCTTCGTGGCCTTGGGGCTGAACTACGCGGCCCTGCTGGCATTGCTGGTGGGGATTTCGGTAGTGGTGCCCTACGTCGGGGCGGTGGTGGTGACCGTGCCGGTAGCGCTGATCGCCTTGTTCCAGTGGGGCTGGAGCGACCAGTTTATCTATCTGATGGCGGTCTACGGGATCATTCAGACCCTGGACGGCAACGTGCTGGTGCCGCTGCTGTTCTCCGAGGCAGTGAACCTGCATCCAGTGGCGATCATCTGTGCGGTGCTGCTGTTTGGCGGGTTGTGGGGCTTCTGGGGCGTATTTTTCGCGATTCCCCTGGCCACCCTGTTCAAGGCGGTACTGGATGCCTGGCCGCGCAAGGAGCCGGTCGTGGCGCCCTTGCTCTAGAACGGCTCTGTCCTGGAAATGAAAAGGGGGCGGCTGATTCAGCCGCCCCCTTTTTTAGTCGTTTACCCCGCTCAGGCCTTGTTCAGCGCCTGCGCGGCAGCCAGTACCGCATCCACGTGGCCTGGCACTTTCACGCCACGCCATTCCTGGCGCAGCACGCCATCCTTGTCGATCAGGAAGGTGCTGCGATCGACGCCCATGTATTCCTTGCCGTAGAGCTTCTTCAGCTTGATCACGTCGAACAGCTGGCAGACGGCTTCGTCCTTGTCGCTGATCAGCTCGAAGGGGAATTCCTGCTTGCACTTGAAGTTCTCATGGGACTTCAGGCCATCGCGGGAGATGCCGAACACCTCGGTGTTGGCGGCCTTGAACGCGGCGTATTGATCGCGAAAGCCCTGGCCTTCGGTGGTGCAGCCCGGGGTGCTGTCCTTGGGGTAGAAGTAGATCACCACCTGCTTGCCCTTGAGCGCGGCGAGGCTGACGGTCTGACCGCTGGTGGCCGGGGCTTCGAAGTTGGCAACAGGTTGGTCGATGGCAACGGCCATTGGGGCTTCCTTACATTGGGTTCTGTGGGCGCCAGGGTTCGATCAACGCATCGAGATTCATGGCGTCGGCGAAGTCCAGGAACTGATCGCGCAGCCAGCTGATCTGAGTGCCGGCCGGCAAGGTCACGGTAAAGGTGGCGTTGAGCATGGTGCCGCCGGTCTGCGGGGCCTGATAGGTGTCGCAGGTCAGGTTTTCCAGCTCGACATGGTGGTCGATGAAGAACTGGCACAGTTCGTTGACGATGTCCGGGCGGTAGGCGGCGCTGACGTAAGCCACATAAGGCAGGGCCTGCGGGCGGTTTTCCAGGGCCGCGCTGCGTACCACGTTGACGGTGAAGGCGTATTTCTTCGCCAGCGACGGCAGGCCGGCCTCCAGGCGCGCCAGGGCATCCCAGCTGCCGGAAACCTCCAGGACCAGCGCGCTGCACTCGCCGTGGCGGGTCAGGCGGGAGGTCACCACGGCACAGCGGTTTTCATGGCTGGCGCGGCACAGGACGTTGGTCAGCTCCATGGGGTTGGCGCCGAGGGCACTGATGACAAGGAATTGTTCGCGGACTGTGGGGGTGGACATGCAGCATTCCTAAAGCGATGAGCGGTCGATACTTTTACAGGCTCGAGTACTGGGTAAACGTCCGGATGCGGTTTCAGAAGCCCTGAACCGCCCGGTTGCAACGAACTCCATAAAGGCGAGAGCGAAGGGCGGCAACGCGGGATTGGGGCTTCGGATGCCGAAAAGGGAGGCTGGAACCCGGCGTACGAGCTTAGCAGTACCGATCAAAGTCTGAAGGGTAGCGAAATACATCGCTCAGGGGAATGCTCGCAGCGCGGTACTTCGCTTGTGCAAGCATCTTGGCGCCAGTACCATTACCGCTCTCTTTTTCCGGCAGGAGCGGTTGCATGATTGCGGGCAGTATGGTGGCACTGGTCACACCCATGGATGCACAGGGTCGTCTCGACTGGGACAGCCTGAGCAAACTGGTGGACTTCCACCTGCAAGAGGGCACCAACGCCATTGTGGCGGTCGGCACTACAGGTGAGTCGGCTACCCTCGATGTGAACGAACACATCGAAGTGATTCGTCGCGTGGTCGCTCAGGTTGCAGGGCGCATCCCGGTGATCGCTGGTACCGGCGCGAACTCGACGCGCGAAGCGATCGAACTGACCACCAACGCGAAGATCGCCGGTGCCGACGCGTGCCTGCTGGTGACCCCTTATTACAACAAGCCGACGCAAGAAGGTCTGTATCAGCATTTCCGTGCCATCGCCGAAGCCGTCGATATCCCGCAGATCCTCTATAACGTGCCGGGTCGCACCGCGTGCGACATGAAGGCCGAGACCGTGATCCGCCTGTCGACCGTGCCGAACATCATCGGCATCAAGGAAGCCACCGGCGACCTGCAGCGCGCCAAGGACATCCTGGCCGGCGTGAGCAGCGACTTCCTGGTGTATTCCGGTGACGACGCAACCGCCGTCGAACTGATTCTGCTGGGCGGCAAGGGCAATATTTCGGTGACCGCC
The DNA here is from genome assembly GCF_028640875.1 of Pseudomonas sp. SBT1-2. Lineage (NCBI taxonomy): Bacteria > Pseudomonadati > Pseudomonadota > Gammaproteobacteria > Pseudomonadales > Pseudomonadaceae > Pseudomonas > Pseudomonas sp. SBT1-2. Next base: position 279,544 of record NZ_JAQZAA010000115.1, read on the forward strand.
AACGTGGCGCCAAAAGCCATGAGCGAGATGTGCGCCGCCGCGATGCGTGGCGATGCCGCCACCGCCCGGGCGATCCACGAGAAGCTGATGCCGCTCAACAAGACGCTGTTTATCGAATCCAACCCTATTCCCGTGAAATGGGCCCTGTGCGAGATGGGCTTGATGGCGAACGGTATCCGTCTGCCGCTCACCTGGCTCAGTGCTGCCTGTCACGAACCGCTGCGGCAGGCCATGCGCCAGTCCGGCGTATTGGTTTAATTGAGGAAGTACTACGCATGAAGCGATTGGCCGGACTTTCCGCACTTGCCTTGATTATCTCCAGCACCAGTGGCTGCGGTTGGATCTGGGGGCCGGAAGGCTACTTCCGTGACCGCGGCAGCGATTACCTGCAAGCGCAACAGACCGCACCGATGCAACTACCGTCGGATGTCAGCACCTCCAAACGCCTTGATCCGCTGTTGCCGATTCCGCGCAACGTGGCCGACGACACCGTCAAGGGCGAATACATCGTGCCGCGTCCGCAGCCGCTGGGCTCGGTGGCCGATGCCAGCGACTACACCCTGCAGAAGAGCGGCGATGCACGTTGGGTCATGGCCCAGCACGCCCCGGCCGAAGTCTGGCCGGTGGCCATGCAGTTCTTCCAGGACAACGGTTTCCGTATTGACGAACAACGTCCGCAAACCGGCGAGTTCAGCACCGCCTGGCAGCGCTCCGACGAGCTCTCCGCATCCATGGCCAAGCGCCTGGGCAGCGTAGGTTCGGCCGATAACGAAACCCGCGTGCGGGTGCGTATCGAACCCGGCGTGCAGCGCAATACCAGTGAAGTCTACGTGGTCAGCGCCGAGCGTCCTGTCGGCAGTACCTCCAACGTCGATTTCACCAACCGTTCGGTCAACACCAGCCTGGATGCCGCGCTGGTCGACGAAATGCTTGCCAGCATGAGCCGCAGCGCCGAGAAGGGCGGTTCGGTCTCCCTGCTGGCCGCGCGTGATTTCGATACCCCGAGCCGTGTCAGCCTCACCGAGGACGGCAGCGGCAACGTGGTGCTCAACCTCGGCGAAGACCTCGACCGCGCCTGGTCGAGCGTCGGCCGCGCCCTGGAACAGGGTGAGTGGCGCGTTGAAGACATCAACCGCAGCCTGGGTCTGTACTACATCAACCTGGCGGAAAAAGCCGAGAAGAAAAACGACGAGCCGGGTTTCTTCGGCAAGTTGTTCGGCAGCGCACCGGCCAAGGAAGAAATCGAAGCCCGCGCCGAGCGTTATCAGGTTCGCCTGAGCAAGGTGGGCGACAACGTCCAGGTCACCGTCGAGAAAGACATCAACACCGTTGCCCCGCCTGAAGTGGCGCGCAAAGTGTTGACTGTGATTCAGGACAATCTGGGCTGATCCGATGCGTTTCGCCGTTCTCGGCAGTGGTAGTCAAGGGAATGGCACGCTGATAGCCAGTGACGACACCTACGTCCTGGTGGATTGTGGTTTCTCCTTGCGCGAAACCGAGCGGCGCCTGCTGCGCCTGGGGGTAGCCCCCGCGCAGCTGAGCGCGATTCTGGTAACCCACGAACATGCCGACCACGTGCATGGCGTGGGTTTGCTGTCTCGGCGCTACAATTTACCGGTCTACCTCAGTCGCGGCACGTTGCGCGGGATGCGCAAGCCGGTGGACGCCGCGGGTTTTCTCGCCGGGGGCGAGACGCTTCAGGTCGGTGCCTTGAGCATCGACGTGACCCGCGTCGCCCACGATGCGCTGGAACCTGTGCAGTACGTGTTCAGTGACGGCCAGCGGCGTTTCGGCCTGCTGACCGACCTGGGTTCCTACTGCGACACAGTGATCGACCGCTATCGCGGGCTGGATGCCTTGATGATCGAGGCCAATCACTGCCGCGACATGCTGGCCCGAGGTTACTACCCGTATTTCCTCAAGCAGCGGGTCGGTGGGGAAATGGGACATTTGAACAACCATCAGGCCGCAAGCCTGGTGGCCGAGTTGGGCTGGCAGGACCTGCAGCATCTGGTACTGGCCCACCTCAGCAGCAAGAACAACCTGCCGCAGCTGGCCCGGCAATGTTTTGTCGACACCCTCGGGTGCGACCCGGACTGGCTGCAACTGGCCGATCAAGATTCAGGGCTCGACTGGCGCCACATCGCCTAGCCCACCTACTTAGCAAGCGGAGCCCATCATGGAAAAACGTGAAGAACTCTACCGTGGCAAAGCCAAATCGGTTTACAAGACCGACGACGCCGACCGCCTGGTCCTGCTGTTTCGCAACGACACCTCGGCGTTCGACGGCAAGCGTATCGAGCAGCTCGATCGCAAAGGCATGGTGAACAACAAGTTCAACGCCTTCATCATGCAGAAGCTCGAAGAGGCCGGCGTGCCGACCCAATTCGACAAACTGCTGGGCGACAACGAGTGCCTGGTGAAGAAGCTGGACATGATCCCGGTTGAATGCGTCGTGCGTAACTACGCCGCCGGCAGCCTGGTCAAGCGCCTGGGTGTGGAAGAGGGCCTGAAACTCAACCCTTACACCTTCGAACTGTTCCTGAAGGACGACGCCAAGGGCGACCCGTTCATCAACGAATCCCACGTCGTGGCGTTCGGCTGGGGCACCGCCGAGCAACTGGCGCGCATGAAAGAACTGTCGCTCAAGGTCAACGAAGTCCTGAGCAAGCTGTTCGACGACGCTGGCCTGCTGCTGGTGGACTTCAAGCTGGAGTTCGGTGTATTCCACGGCCAGATCGTCCTGGGCGACGAATTCAGCCCGGATGGCTGCCGCCTGTGGGACAAGGAAACCCGTAAGAAGATGGACAAGGACCGCTTCCGTCAGGGCCTCGGTGATGTGATCGAAGCCTACGAAGAAGTCGCAAACCGTCTGGGCGTACCGCTGTAATCGACGCAACCGACTGATAGCACGGAAAAAATTTGCCCGAGGGGCTTCGCTTCGGGCAAAGGTGCTGTTATGATGCGCGCCGTTGGAGAGATGCCAGAGTGGCCGAATGGGACGGATTCGAAATCCGTTGTACCTTCGCGGGTACCTAGGGTTCGAATCCCTATCTCTCCGCCATTATTGAAGTAGCCGAAGCCCCTGAAAACGTTAAAGTTTTCAGGGGCTTCGTCGTTTCTGGCTGTTTTTTATTCCCCCGCTTGTTCCCCTATTGGGATTTCGAGGGGGCGCTCGATCCACATCGAGAACACTTACCCTCCCAGTCAGCTCCAGCCCAATGCATCACGCGGTCAGCGTATGGTCGGCCTCTCCGAACCAGGTGCGCACCAGATCGGGATTGGGTGTGCCAATGTGGTCGAGCACCGCGACATCGACGAAGTGCTTGCCATTATTGGCGCCATCGGGATCCACCTGCACCGTGATGTCGCTGCCGGACTGCGCCAGTTGGACAAAGTCGGCCACCTGGCTGGTGCCGCTGACGAAGTTGGCGTTGAGCAGCGTGGAGAGGTCGAGGGTGTCACCTTCGGCGAAGTTGTAGTCGAGGATATGGTCGCCGCCTTCATTCGCGTTGAGGTAGGCGAACATGTCGGCTCCCGCGCCGCCGCTGAGGCTGTCCTCGCCGCCACGACCCACGATGATGTCGTTGCCGTCGCTGCCGCTGAGCGTGTCCGCGAGCATGCTGCCCACCAGTGTGCCGCTGGATTGGCCGTGGTAACTGACCTGGGTGCCGGCTTCGCCGCCATCGGTGACCTGGAAGTCTTCCGCCGAGTAGTGTCCCAGCAGGTTCACCTCGGCTCGATGTGCGCCGTCGTCCACCGTCAGCAGGCCGCCGGCGCCAGAGGCGTTGGCGGTGTAGCTGAGCTGGGTATTGGCACCGAAAGCGAGATCGCCGAACGTTAGCAAGTCATCGCTCTCGAGGCCGAGGATGCCGACCAGCGAGCCCGCCGCTTCAGCCTGGGCGATCACCAGCGAGCCGGCACCTGCGCCGTGAAAGGCGACGGAGGTGTGTGCGGCACCGGCGAAGGTCAGGCTGGCGTCGCCGTCGATGGTCGCGCTGCCATTGCCGGTCACGTCGGCCAGCAGGCGCAGGTCGCCACCGTTGGCCCACAGATGGCCGGTGTTTTCGACCGCGCTGGTCACTGTCATGCCGCCTGTGCCGGTGGACTCCAGTACACCGCTGTTGCTGATGGTGTGGGTGCCGGTGTCGAGCACCAGGCTGTTCATGCCGCTGGCCAGGATCAGCCCCGCATTGGCCAGTATCATTTGCCCGGCACCCAACTGGCCGGCGCCGGAAATGCGGTTGTCGACATTGGTCAGCACGGTGTCGGCGCTGCCGCCGAAAATCACATTTTGCGCGTTGTCGGATAGCAGCACCTGGCCGCCACCGGTCAAGGTCGCGCCACGGAACAGAATCTCCAGGCTGGTCTCGTTGCCGGCGGAGCCGAGTTCGATGGTGCCGCTGTTATGGAGGCCGCCACCGAACGGCATGATCGCGCTGTCGGCGATGGTGAGGGTACCGCTGTTGTGGGTGAGTGGGTCCGTATCGAACCGGAAGTTCGCTTCGCCCAGGTCCGTCGCATCGACACCTCTCAGGGTGACCGTCTGGCCGGAGCCGATGCTGACCAGGGCATTGCCGTTTGCGTCGTTGCTGATGCTCAAATCAGCGAAGGCGGTGACGCCTGTGAAGCCGATCAAGTCGATCTTGTCCGCCGTGACGTCGAAATTGTAGATCTGGTTGTTACCGATCGGCTGGGCGAAGACGAACGTGTCGGCACCGGATGAGCCGGTCAGGTTGTCGTCAGCGGACAAGGCGAAGATCGGCGAGCCCGGGGCATAGACTTCGACGTTGTTGAACACGTAGGCGCTTGCGCTGCTGCCGTCACTGTTGCTCCAGTACAGGTTGACCTCAAGCACCAACGCACCCGCGAAGTCGCTTGGGGTTGTCACGGTCAAGGCACCGGGATCGTTGGTCTGCACGATCCAGGTGCCGTCGCCATTGTCGGTTCCTGCATTGAACACCCACCCCGAAGGAACGCCGCTGATGGCCACCGTTACGGGGCCGTCAATCTCGGCCGGTGGAATGTCGAGGGCCAGGTTGATGGGCTCGCCGGCAACGCCTGCCGGAAGGTTTGCACTGCTCCCGGCAGCCCCAGCATTACCCGCCAGGTCGGTGTAGCTGTTCGCGGCAACGTCGACTTTCACGCTACCGCCCAGCGTTCTGGTCAGCGTCGCGGTGTAGGTATCGCCATCGACCTGGGTAAAGTTACTGAAGGTTCCGCGGGGCGCTCCGCTCGTCTTAGTCACCGAGACATCCGAGAGGCTGAAACCGCTCACTGCCTCACTGAACTGGAATGTGACCGTCGACGTAGAGCCGATCGAGCTGCCCAAGGCCGTTCCCGTCACTGTCACCGTTGGCGGTACGCTATCGACTGGCGTCTCGACAACGTTCTGCACGTTTACCGTAAGGGTCTGCGTGTCGGTTCCGCCATTGTCGTCGGCCACCTGAATGCCCACAACGTAGGCATTGTCGCCGTCGGTACCCCCGATATCCTGGGCATTTTCGTAATCGGGGGCTGAATTGAAGGTCAGCACTCCGCTCGAACTGATCGAGAATTTGCTGAAGTCCGTGCCGGCCGTATTCAGGATCGAGTAGCTCAGTGTCTGCGCGGGTAGATCGGCATCGCTCGCCACCACCGTCGTGACTGCCGTAGTGTTCTCCGCCACGTTGACCGAAGCCGTCGCACCCCCGCCGTTGGAGGTGATCACCGGGCTGTTGTCGTTGACGCCCGTCACGGTTACCACGATCGCCTGGTCGTCAAACAGCGTGCCGTCCGACGCCCGCACAATCACGTCATAGACATTGTTCGTTCCCGAATCGGTCGGTGCTTCAAAGTTGGGGGCAGAGATAAAGCTCAATGCACCTGTGCTGGTAACGATTGAGAACTTCGCGGCATCCGCTCCGCCGACGATGCTGTAGCTCAATATCTGTGCCGGCAGATCGGCATCGGTTGCCGCCACGGTCGTGACCGCTGCAGTGTTCTCCTCCAGGTTGATCGAAGCCGTCGTACCACCACCGTTGGAGGTGATGGTCGGCAAGTCATTGCTGCCGGCGATATGCACGGTAACCGAGGTGAGGGTGCCGTCGGCACTGCTCACAGCGAAGGTGTCGGTGTAGGTGGTGCCGGCGGCGAACTCGTTGTGCGCGGAGTCGGCGACGTAGGTCCAGGCACCGCCGGTGTCGATGGAGAATTTGCCGTAGTTGCCAGCGGTGTCGGTTTGGGCAATGAAGGTTGCGGCGCTGTCGACGTCGCTGATGGTCAGGGTGCCGGCGGTGGAGATGTCGGTGGCGGCATTGGTCTCGGTGAGGTTGGCGATGCCAGTGGACAGCACGGCGGCATCGTTGGTGCCGAGGATATGCACCGTGACCGAAGTGAGGGTGCCATCGGCACTGCTTACCGCGAAGGTGTCGGTGTAGGTGGTGCCGGCGGCGAACTCGTTGTGGGCGGAGTCGGCGACGTAGGTCCAGGCACCGCTGGTGTCGATGGAGAACTTGCCGTGGTTGCCAGCGGTGTCGGTTTGCGCGACGAAGGTCGCGGCGCTGTCGACGTCGCTGATGGTCAGGGTGCCGGCGGTGGAGATGTCGACGGCGGCATTGGTCTCGGTCAGGTTGGCGATGCCGGCGGACAGCACGGCGGCATCGTTGGTGCCGAGGATATGCACGGTGACCGAAGTGAGGGTGCCGTCGGCACTGCTCACGGCGAAGGTGTCGGTGTAGGTGGTGCCGGCGGCGAACTCGTTGTGGGCGGAGTCGGCGATGTAGGTCCAGGCACCGCCGGTGCCGATGGAGAACTTGCCGTAGTTGCCGGCGGTGTCGATTTGCGCCTGGAAGCTTTCCGGGCTGTCGATATCGCTGACGGTCAGGCTGCCGCCGGTAGTCAATGGAGCATTGGTTTCGCTCAGCGTGACGCTGGCCGAGGACAGTACGGCGGCGTCGTTGGTACCGGTGACAGTGATCGTCACCAGCTGGGTGTCGACACCGCCCAGGCCATCGCTGACCTGCACGCTGAACACCTCATCATGACTCTCGCCGGCCTTGAGCGATTGCACCGCACCGGCAACGCCATCGGTGCCGTTGGCCAGGGTGTAGGTCCACTGGCCGCTGCCGTCCACGGCAATCGAACCGTAGCTACCAGTTGGCGAGCCATTGATGGTCCAGATAGCGGAGGCATCGTGATCGATGTCGGCCGAGCTGAATTGACCGCTGACGCTGAGGGTGGTGTCT
>NZ_JAQZAA010000116.1:0-72076 GCF_028640875.1 Pseudomonas sp. SBT1-2
CCTACAGGGGACGCGTTTCCTGTAGGAGCGAGCTTGCTCGCGAAACAATCGACCAGCCAACGCCATTCAAAAAGCCTGTCTCAAACCTTCAATACCAGCTTGCCGAAGTTCTCGCCGCTGAACAGCTTCATCAGCGTTTCCGGGAAAGTCTCCAGCCCCTCGACAATATCCTCCTTGCTCTTGAGCTGCCCCTTGGCCATCCAGCCGGCCATTTCCTGCCCGGCGGCGGCGAACTGGGCCGCATAGTCCATCACCACAAAGCCTTCCATGCGCGCGCGATTGACCAGCAACGACAGGTAGTTGGCCGGGCCTTTGACCGCTTCCTTATTGTTGTACTGGCTGATGGCGCCGCAGATCACCACCCGCGCCTTGAAGTTCAGGCGGCTGAGCACGGCATCGAGAATGTCGCCGCCAACGTTGTCGAAATACACATCGACGCCTTTCGGGCATTCGCGCTTGAGGCCGGCATGGACGTCTTCGCTCTTGTAGTCGATGGCCCCGTCGAAGCCCAGCTCATCGATCAGGAACTTGCACTTGTCCTGGCCGCCGGCGATGCCGACCACCCGGCAGCCTTTGATCTTGGCGATCTGCCCGGCAATGCTGCCCACCGCGCCGGCCGCGCCCGACAGCACCACGGTTTCACCGGCCTTTGGCGCACCGACGTCCAGCAGGGCGAAATAGGCGGTCATGCCGGTCATGCCCAGGGCCGACAGGTAGCGCGGCAGTGGCGCCAGTTTCGGATCGACCTTGTAGAAGCCGCGCGGCTCGCCGAGGAAATAGTCCTGCACGCCCAGGGCGCCATTGACGTAGTCGCCGACGGCGAAGCCGGGGTTGTTCGAAGCGATCACCTGGCCCACGCCCAGGGCGCGCATCACTTCGCCGATGGCCACCGGCGGGATGTAGGACTTGCCTTCGTTCATCCAGCCGCGCATGGCCGGGTCGAGGGACAGGTATTGGTTCTTCACCAGGATCTGCCCGGCCGCCGGTTCGCCGACGGCAACCTGCTGGTAGGTGAAGGTTTCGCGGGTTGCCGCGCCCACCGGGCGTTTGGCGAGCAGAAACTGGCGATTGGTCAGGGTGGTCATGGCAGGCACTCGAGGATCAATGGAACCCTAGTTGATAGACCTTCAGCCCTGATGCCGCAAGGTTTGCCGCTGTAGCGAATAGGGCGCGATCCAGAGGCGTGATGGTCGTATGGCCGCCTTCATCACTATCGCGGATAAGTGGGCAACCGGCCCTCTGATAGTGCTGCCGCGTGCCCGTTGCCTGTGCCTAGACTGGGCCAATCCGATCCATGCATTCCATCGAGGGCATCACCATGAGCATGACGTTTTCCGGCCAGGTCGTTTTGGTCACCGGCGCAGCGGCGGGTATTGGCCGGGCCACGGCCCTGGCGTTCGCCACGCAGGGGCTGAAAGTGGTGGCGGCCGACCTGGACGTCGCCGGCGGCGAAGGTACGGTGCAATTGATTCGCGCCGCCGGTGGCGAGGCGGCGTTCGTGCGTTGCAACGTCACCGACGAGGCGGATGTGCAGAACCTGATGGCACAGGTGGTAAGCCTCTACGGGCGCCTCGACTATGCCTTCAACAATGCCGGGATCGAAATCGAGAAGGGCAAGCTGGCGGACGGCACCCTGGACGAGTTCGACGCGATCATGGCGGTCAACGTCAAGGGCGTCTGGCTGTGCATGAAGCACCAGTTGCCGCTGATGCTTGCCCAGGGCGGCGGGGCCATCGTCAACACCGCATCGGTGGCCGGTCTCGGTGCTGCGCCGAAGATGAGCATCTATGCCGCCTCCAAGCATGCGGTGATCGGCCTGACCAAGTCGGCGGCCATCGAGTACGCGAAGAAGAAAATCCGCGTCAACGCGGTGTGTCCGGCGGTGATCGACACTGACATGTTCCGCCGCGCCTACGAGGCCGATCCGAAGAAAGCCGAATTCGCCGCGGCCATGCACCCGGTCGGACGGATCGGCAAGGTCGAGGAAATCGCCAGCGCGGTGCTGTATCTGTGCAGCGACGGCGCGGCCTTCACCACTGGCCATGCGCTGGCGGTCGACGGTGGCGCCACCGCCATCTGAGGCTCGCCTGCCTTATCGACGGCCCTGATGAACGCGCGTTGCCAGGGCTGTACCGGATCGACCTCGACCATTCTGAAAACGACCTGAACGTAGCTTTTTGCCATTATTCCGACGCCAGATACTTGTGCTCCAGTGCAGCCCGTTGCGAACCTGCAAAACTGGACAATGGCCCTGTCGCCATTGGGGACTGGAAGGGGACTGAGCGCAATGAATTCGGCCACGAACGGACGTTTTGCCAACCTCGGCATGGCGAAAAAACTGGGTGTCGGTTTCACCCTGGTGCTGCTTCTGACAGCGCTGGTGGCGGCCATAGGCGTCTGGTCCCTGCAGACCATCAGCCAGCGTTTCGATGGCCTCAAGCAGATGTCGTCGCTCAACAGCGGTCTGCTCAAGGTCCGCCTGCTCGAACAGAACTATGCCTTGCACGGCGACGCAAAAACCGCGGACGCCTTGCATGAGGGCGTCGATGGCCTGCTGGGGCTGGCGGCGCAGCTCAAGGAGCGCTCGGCGGCGAACGTGCCGGTGATGACCGACGTCGAGCAGGCGCTGGGGGCTTACCGCAAGGCCTTCGACGAGTTCGTCGAGCTGACCCAGGCCAAGGACCTGGCGCTGGAAATGGCCAGCTGGTCGGTGTCCAGCGTGGCCAACAACCTCGACGTACTGCAGGCCGGTCTGGCCGATGACGGCACCTATACGCTCAAGGAATCCGCCGGCAAGGAGGGCAGCGAGTTCGTCGAGCAGGCCAATCAGGTCAGCCAGGTCTCGCGCCTGATGCTGCAAGCCATGAACGAAGCCCGGGTGCGCCTGGACCAGAGCCGCAAGGGCGAGGAAGAGGTCGAGCAGGGCAAGATCGAGCAGGCCGACCAGGCCCTGGCCCAGGCCGAGCAGCTCAAGACCGTGGTCAAGGACGCCGGTTATCAGACCGTGCTCAACGAGGTGGTCGGGCATATCGGCGGCTTCAGCGAAAAGCTCGCCGAATACACCGGCTTGCTGGCGCAGGAGAAAAAGGTCTATCAGCAGCTGCACGAGCGCGCTGCGCAGGTGATGGAGCGGGTCGACCAGGCGTACGGCGCGCAGGATCAGTCGATGCAGGCGGAACTGAAAAAGAACTCGCTGCTGATCGTCGCTTCGTCGGCCCTGGCATTGCTGGTGGGCGTGCTGGCGGCCTGGATCATTACCCGCTTGATCGTCACTCCGCTGCGCAGCGTGATGCGCGTGGCGCAGCAGATCGCCGCCGGCGACCTGAGCGCCACGGTGGAGGTGACGCGCCGGGATGAAATAGGCCAGTTGATGCTGGCGATGCAACAGATGGGCAGTGGCCTGAGCGGTATTGTCAGCGGCTTGCAGGCGGGCATCGAGCAGTTGGCCAGCTCCGCCCAGTCGTTGTCGGCGGTGACCGAGCAGACCAACCTGGAAGTCAGCAGCCAGAAGGAAGAAACCGAGCAGGTGGCGACGGCAATGAACCAGATGACCGCCACCGTGCACGATGTCGCGCGCAACGCCGAAGAAGCGGCGCAAGCGGCGCAGACCGCCGACGACAAGGTCGAAAGTGGCCAGCAGGTGGTGCGCCAGAGCATGCAGCGCATCGAACAATTGGCGGATTCGGCCAGCAGCGCCAGTTCCAGCATCGAAAGCCTCAGCGCCGAGATCCAGAACATCGGCACCGTGCTCAGCGTGATCAAGAGTGTCGCCGAGCAGACCAACCTGCTGGCGCTGAACGCGGCCATCGAAGCGGCGCGTGCCGGCGAGCAGGGCAGGGGCTTTGCGGTGGTCGCCGACGAAGTGCGGGCCCTGGCCAAGCGCACCCAGCAATCCACCGAAGAGATTGAGCGCCTGGTCAGTGCCTTGCGCTCGGCGGCGCAGTCCTCGGTGCAGCAGATCCAGAGCAGCGGTGAACTGGTCAAGCTGGCGGTCAGCGATGCGCTGCAGACCGAAAGCGCGCTGGGCAGCATCGCCACGGCGGTGTCGCTGATTCAGCAGATGAACCAGCAGATCGCCGCGGCCGCCGAACAACAAAGCTCGGTCGCCGAAGAGATCAACCGCAGCGTCACCAGCATCCGCGCCAGCGCCGATCAGTCGTCACTGGCCATGCAGGGCAATGCAGCGTCGAGCATCGAGCTGGCGCAGTTGGGGGCGGAATTGAAGGGGATGGTCGGGCATTTCCGGTTGTAATGCCGCGGATGCTTGCTACAGGCTGCGCCGCCAGGGGCGCAGCCTTTATAGACCGTGCCGTGCGAGTTGCTCGCACGGCTGTTGCCGGTCAGTCGTAAATGGCTTTCTTCTTCCAGTCGGCGTCGGCTTCGACCACTTTCAGGCCTTCGGTCAATTGGTTGACCTCGCCTTCGACCGGCTGGGTGTTGGTCAACACCATCGCGTTGGAGCGAGCCAGGAGTTTTTCCAGGTACTCCAACTGTTCCCGATAGACCGCCGGGTCCGGCTGCTTGCGCAGGTACTGCACGCCACGCTCGAACGCCAGGCGCGCCTGGCCGGGTTGTTCCTGCTGCAGGGCGTACTGGCCTAGGTTGTTGAAGAACTCGATGTGCAGCAGCACCAGGATGTGGCGGATTTCCCTGATCCAGTGCTTGGCTTCGTTGGTCGGCAGGAAACCGTCCTGGGCGGCGCGCGTCACCTGGCCATGCAGGGCTTCCAGGAGAAAACGCACGTCCTTGGCCTTGGCTTCGGTCTGGATCGGGCAGGGCGGGTTGTTGACCGGAATCGATTCGCCCTGGCCGACCAGCGCATTCAACTCGGCAATACGTGCCTTGAGCGCGGCATCGGACTTGTTCAGGTTCAACAGGCGCTGAACGACGTTGAGCTCCAGGCGGGTCATCAGCAGCTTGAGCGCCGGCGACATGAACTGGCCGGGGAAGGTCTCGGTGATTTCGCCGCAGCGGCGCAGGCGGTCATTGAGTTCGACCTTGGTACGGGCCTTTTCCAGTTTGTTGTTTTCCACCACATGGTTCATGTAGCCAATGGCGATCAAAAGTACGATCCCGGCTACTACTAGCAGGGTGATCATGAGTGGTGTCACCGTGTAAGACCTCTTTCTGGGGTTCGCGTACGAGTGGCGAGTGTAGTGACTTAGCCTTGGGGCGCCTAGCGCAGGTCGACGAGCAGAAACAGGCCGATTCTCTGCTTATATAGGAAATGTCTGGCTGGTTTCATATTGCCATCACCTATGGATGTGGACTATAGCGCCTTGTCGAGTGTCAGAATATAGGCGTCAAGGCACAGGCTGCACAAATGCCCGAAAGGGCTCGCAAACCACCCCGAAGTCATTGATTTAAATAAATTTATATCAGGGGGTTGACGACCCTCCAATCCATCCATAGAATGCGCGCCACTTGCAGCGTAAAGCACACAGCGAAACGCGGCAGGGAGTGAATGTTGTAGTGTGTCCCCTTCGTCTAGTGGCCTAGGACACCGCCCTTTCACGGCGGTAACAGGGGTTCGAGTCCCCTAGGGGACGCCAATGCGGGAATAGCTCAGTTGGTAGAGCACGACCTTGCCAAGGTCGGGGTCGCGAGTTCGAGTCTCGTTTCCCGCTCCAATTTTAAACGGCACTGCTTTCGGGCGGGGCTGAGTGAAACCAGAACCAAGTCTTCGGATGCGGATCTGGACACCGAAACACACACCATGTGTTCCGGGTAGCGTGTCCCCTTCGTCTAGTGGCCTAGGACACCGCCCTTTCACGGCGGTAACAGGGGTTCGAGTCCCCTAGGGGACGCCATTTGCGGGAATAGCTCAGTTGGTAGAGCACGACCTTGCCAAGGTCGGGGTCGCGAGTTCGAGTCTCGTTTCCCGCTCCAAATTTTGATCTACAGAGTTCTTTGGAATTCCACTGAGATCTGTAAGTCATTGAAAGAAGGGGCGAAAGCCCCTTTTTTCATTCCAGTGCTTTCCACTGGAATCCAGCACCAGCCAGCGCTTTTTAGTCCATTTTTTAGTCCATCAATACGGACGCGGGCTGGAGCGTATTGTTGCTGTATGGCAGCGGGCGACATGTCGACCATCTGTTCCTGAACCAGGTACAGAGGAGTTGGACATGGCACTTTCCGATACCACCGTTCGGCAGGCCAAAGCCCTTGGTAGGGCATACACGCTCGGCGACAATGATGGCCTTGCCTTGGCCGTATCACCCGAAGGCAGCAAAAGCTGGCACTTTCGGTATTCCTGGAACAGCAAGCAAAAACGGCTGTCTCTTGGCACCTACCCCGAAATCTCCCTCAAAGAAGCCCGGACTCGTCGCGACGTAGCTCGTGAATTGGTTGCCCGCGGCATCAATCCCCGCAAGCAACGAAACCAGGACCGCAGGTGCGCCTTGCTTGCTGAGAATCACACCTTCCAGAAGGTGTTCGAGCAATGGTTCGAGTTTCGCAAGAAGAGTCTGAAGGCGGGCCGTCAAAGCACGCAGGAGCAGATCCAGCGAATCTTCCTCAAGGACATTCTTCCGACCCTCGGACCTCGATCTGTCTATGAGCTCAAGCGTCCAGACTTGCTGGAAGTCCTCGAGAAGGTTGAACGTCGTGGGGCTTTCACAACGGCCGAGAAGTGTCGAACCTGGCTCTACCAGATGTTCCGCTACGCCCTGGTTAAGGTTCCGAACCTTGAGCAGAATCCGGCGTCTGATCTTGATGTGGTGGCGGCACCTAAGCCCCCTGTCCAACACAACCCCTTCCTGCGTATGGGCAGACTGCCCGAAATGCTGCAGAAGCTCCGCGCCTACACGGGACTGTTGCAAACTCAACTGGGATTGCGGTTGCTGATGTTGACTGGCGTCCGTACGGGAGAGCTTCGCCTGGCGACGCCTGACCAGTTCCACTTGGCCCAAGGTCTCTGGGTCATCCCACCGGAGATCGTCAAGCAGCTGCAACTGGAGATCAATAGGGACGGCAAACAACCAGAGGATATTCCCCCCTACATTGTCCCGCTGTCCCTGCAAGCACAAGAAGTCGTGCGATACCTTATTGCTCAGATGAAGCCTGCGCAGAAATACCTGCTGGCAGGGCGCGGTGACCTGAAGAAGCGGATCAGTGAAAACACGCTCAACACCGCTCTGCAGCGCATGGGCTATGCCGGGTTGCTGACAGGGCATGGTATTCGAGCAACGATCTCTACGGCACTCAATGAAATCGGCTATCCGAAGATCTGGGTGGATGCGCAGCTTTCACACTCAGATCCCGATAAGGTCAGCGCTTCGTACAACCACGCCGAATACGTGGAGCCTCGTCGGCACATGATGCAGGATTGGTCTGATCGACTCGATCTCTTGGAACGTGGATTGACTGAGGCTGCCACAACACGCCTGACCATTCAGTTGAAGGGAGTGCCACTGGGATCGTCCGACCAGATGCCGAGCCTGATCCCGGCATCGGCGACTCCCCCGATCCCGGTTGCTGAGTCCCTGACGCTGACCAACTCCCACCTTGTAAACAATACGGATGACCTTGCTACCGCATTCCGGCTGCCAGCCGTGCCTGTGCCAGTCACTCCGATTGATCCGGTAGAGCCTGAGCTTTCACCAATTCAACGCGAGCGCGTTGCCATGCTTGAGGTCTACGAATCACCGCACAATCTGCCCGTGATTACGTTCGCAAAACTGGCAGGAAAGTCGCGTGATCAGGTCAATCGGGATATCAAGGCCAAACGGTTGCTCACGCTAAGTTTGGGCAACAGGGGACAGCGCATCCCTGACTGGCAATTGGATCCACAGTGCCAAGACCTGACCCGCACGCTGTTGAAGCAGGCAGAGGATGTCGATTCCTGGAGGGTCTACCAAGCTCTCTCCACGCCGCTGGAGCGGCTTGGCGGCCTTTCTCCTGTTGAGTCGATAGCGACGGTCGGACTGGAGGTGGCCACGCGTAGTGCACACAAGGCCCTGGCTAACCTTGAAGGGACATAGCGACTCCCAGACTGAGCTCCCCAAGGGGTGGGTGATCTGGGTGTGTGCGGCTCGAGCCATCGCACTAGGGTGGCGGTGGGTGGGAGGGGCCACTTCGCCTGGCGCTGGATCTTCGAAGAATGATGCCGCATCTAGCATGGCAAAAGCCCCCGGGTCGAACTCGGTCGCATTCGGACTGACGGTGGTGTCCAGTATGGTGCCACTGTCCAGTTCGTTTGGCGCTGAGTATCCAATTGGTTGGCGTTTCGTCGGATCTACGGCTGGTCCACAGCTGGCCAGCTTTCGGGCGTGATCTGCTTCAAACCTGGAGGAGTAGTCGTCTGCCTGTCCCAATTGGTTTCGGTTTGGTGCCGAAGGCCACCAGCGTCCGGCCCTGAGGCGACCGCCACAAGGGGCTTATAAGTCATTGATATATATGATTTCAATGAATCTCTTTTGTAGGGAAAATCTGAATTTTCAGGAAGCGGGCTGTTTTCCAGCTTTTCGGAAGCAGCATTTGTAGAATACCCATCGACAAGGACCAACTAAAAATGGGCTGGGGGCTCCCCGCTAGCCGATTTGGTTTCTTGCTTAACGACCGACAGCAACATCAATTCATGGAGATGAATAATGGCTGATAAAAAAGTGGTGTTCATTGCTTTCGCTATCGAAGACGAACGGCAGCGGGATTTCCTCAAAGGGCAATCGCTGAGTCCGCGAAAGCCGTTCGAGTTCATCGATATGTCCGTCAAAGAAGCTTACGACAGTGGCTGGAAAGATAAAGTCCGTACCCGAATCAAACGTTCTGATGGCGTCATTGTCTTGGTGAGCAAGAACTCCAAAACCTCTGAGGGGCAAAAGTGGGAAATCGACTGCGCCAAGGAGGAGAAGAAGCCGATCCGCGGAATCTGGGCATACTCGGATGACCGCACAGAGATCACGGGCGTAAGCACCTATGCCTGGAACGACAAGAACATCAACGACTTCATCGATTCCCTCTGAAGTAGGCGGCCTCTATGCGCAAGGCTTTGATCGTCGGAATTGATCATTACCAACATATCAACCCCCTCAGCGGATGTGTCAACGACGCCCATTCGGTCAAGGCCGCGCTGGAGCGTAACGCGGATGGAACTGTCAACTTCCCCACACCTCGGGTCATAACGGGGACCGGACCGCACGATATCGTGACTCGCCAAGAGCTCAAAGATGCTGTCCGAGAGCTGTTCAAAGGCGACTCTTCCATTGCACTGTTCTACTTCGCCGGGCACGGCTATATCGAAGACACAGGTGGTTTCCTGTGTGCCGGCGATTGCAGGACTGGTGATGACGGCCTGTCTTTGGCAGAGGTGATGACAATCGCTAGTAAGTCTGGAGCAAAAAACAAAGTCATCATCTTGGACAGTTGCCATAGCGGCATTGCAGGAAACTCTGCTCACACCGGTGCACTCGCTGAAATCCACGAAGGTATGACCATACTGACCGCCTCCACGGCGGACCAGTACGCGATGGAGGTACCAGGTGGGGGAGCGGGTGTCTTCACGAACCTGTTTGTCGATGCGCTGGGAGGTGCAGCAGCAAATCTACTGGGAGAAGTCACGCCAGGCAGTGTTTATGCGCACATCGACCAGTCCTTGGGACCGTGGGCTCAGCGCCCGGTCTTCAAAACGAACGTGAAAACGTTCGTATCGCTGCGCACGTCGGCGCCGCCAATCAGTCTGACCGACTTGCAGGCTCTGACCACCTACTTCCCAAGCCCCGACTTCGAGTTTGAACTCGATCCGTCGTTTGAACCCGAACGCCTGCAGGAGCAGCGTGACGACCCGTCCATTCCGCCGCCGGACCCGCAGAACAATGCTATCTTTGCGATTCTGCAGCGGTATGTGAAGGTCAACCTGGTGCGCCCCCACGGCGTATCCCACATGTGGCATGCCGCTATGCAAAGCAAGTCATGCAAGCTAACGGTACTGGGACAACACTACTGGCGTCTCGTCAATAAGGGTCTGATCTAAGAGGTAGGAATGACCAATAGAAGCCCATCGCGCTCCCGAGAGGCGCTGATCGAAGAATTGGCTGCGATCGAGCATGAACGATGGGCTCATTGGCAGAACTATCTGCACCAGCAATGCCATCGGAATCCCGATGGCTCCTTGCTTATACCTGCTGACCTTGTAGCGCGATGGGAAATCCAGATCGCTACGCCGTACGCCGAACTTAGCGAAACTGAAAAGAACAGCGACCGCGAACAGGTTCTTCGGTATCTCCCAATTGTCGACCGTTCTTTCGGCTCCGATCCCAAAAAGCCTTAGCCTTGGTCGGGCAACATACACGGCACATGCCCGTTGCAGTGGCGCCAAGTGTCACAGGAGTGTGGAGGGTTACGACTTCAGGCTCAGCCGCGCCGGAGAACATGTACGTGCCTTCCGCCAGACTTGAAGGGCAAGCTGGTGCGCGACGACTTTGGCGAATACAAAGCCAGTTTTGAACTCGACGTACCCGAGATCGGTTGCATGGCCCATGCGCGGCGCAAGTCCTTCGAGCGGCATGCCACCGACAAGAGCCAACTCGTCGAACAGGCCCTGCGTTATATCCAGTTGCTTCACGAAATCGAACGTGAAGTCCACGATCTAGAGCTGGATTTGCGGCGTCGAAAGCGGCAAGAAAAGCGATACCGGTGATGGATATGCTGCATGCTCGGATGATTGCCCTGCGTGATCTCGCACCTGAAGCCTCAACCATCAGCAGCGCATTGGATTACAGCCTGAAACGCTGGGTAGCGCTGCGTGCTACCTTGATGACGGGGCCGTACCCATTGACAACAATTGGCCAGAGAACCAGATCCGGGCGTGGGCTCTTGGATGCAAGAACTGGCTCTTCGCAGGGTCGCTACGCAGCGGCCAACGGGTGCTCATCTTGAAACTTCACATGGAAGACTTGGAATGACTCGAGTTATGGAAATCCTGATGTACACCTTAAAGCCAGGATCGGGATTGGACTTTCATCAAATAATGCAGAGTGTAAGTGTTCCACTTCACCTAGAAGCTGGCATAGATGTCGTTTCTTATGGCTGCTCGTTGCATGATTGTGACAGCTATCACCTGATTCGCTCCTATGAAAGCGAGAGCCATCGCCAAGCATCTCAAGATGCTTTTTATGCAAGCGCTGCCTGGAAACAGGGCCCGAGAGAAGACATTATCAGTCGGATTGAAATCAGCACAACGACAGTCATGGCACTCGATCAAGACGTAATTGATGCCATCAGAGCTTCCGTAGATCTATCTAGCGCGGAAGCTCGATCCTCGTAGCTGACAATCGACAAAGGCAGACCCCGTGGCCTAAAACTCGGGGATCAGGTGGACGTGTTGGCCGGACGGTTACGTTGGAGGCAACACCCTACACGAGTCAGTCCATCCGTGCGTAATACCAGCACGGTTTCTCCGTACCAACTCCTTGCATGACGGTCCACTACGAAAGCCGTCCCAGGTAGTCCAAGCATGCGCACATTCCGAATCTTTTTGTCCTCTCCTGGTGACTGTGAGGCCGAACGGGCCGCCGCTTTTACCATCATCGAGCAATTGAACGCCGATCCGCTAATCACGCAGTTTGCACGGCTAGAGGTCGTTGCCTGGGATTGGGGCGCGGGTGTTCCCTTCGATGCCCTCGCTTCCCCTCAGGTTTCAGTCAACGATCGCATGCCAGTGCCAGAGGCGTGCGATGTCTACATCGGCATCTTCCGCAGCCGGTTCGGCTCCCCGATTCCAGCCAACGAGTTTCGTAAAGACAACGGCGCGCCATTTCTATCGGGAAGCGAGTACGAATTTGACAGAGCCTGGAAGGCCAGACGCTTGGGTGGAAAATCACCAGAAGTCTATGTCTATCGACTGCGCGATCCTTCCCCGGCCACAAGTGATGCAGAACAGCTACGTCGACTGAATACCTTCTTCGACTCTCCCCCGTTCAGAGATCAGGGCCAGTGGGTGGGTTCGGTCAACTACTTTGACGATACAGCCAGCTTCGCAAGCCAACTGGCAGGACACCTTCGGGTGATCCTGAGCAAGTCGCACCCGCGCGCAAAGCAATCCCTTCGGGACTGGCTAGAGAGCAAAGCCCAACGACTACAGAGCGATGCTGGCCCTCGTTACACACGCGAGTCGCACGTTGAGTCAGATGCGAGCAGCTACTTCGATTGGCTTCTGATCCGCGATTGCGTTGTCCAAGAGATTGATCACAAACTCTGCGCACTTTGGGAGGAGATCCAGTACCCCGAGTTTGAGCCATTCCTCGAAGAGATGCGCCAGCTTGCAAGGGATCTCCGTAAGTGCCCCTTCAGTTGTCCTAACCCGACACGTATCGAGCAAACTCAGACTGGCGTTTACGCCGCGGCGAGGAGGCTGGAACGTTCAATCGACAATGGAAGCCAGCATCCCTCTGGCCTGACCATACATCGGGTGCGCGATATCATCGCCAAAGTACAAGACGTACTAGAGGCCAATGAGCTCAATTCGACGATTGCCGCGCGGCGGGTTCTGGTCGTCACCGGCCCCGCGGGTCAAGGTAAGACCCACACGCTGGTTCATGAAGTACAAAGCGTTCTGGCTTCCGGCGGAATTGCCCTTGGCACGCTTGGACAGACACTGGCGAGCGGCACGGATCTTCGAACAGCCCTGGCGCAAAGCTGGGGATATGCGGAAGCGTCCTTCGATGAGATGCTCAATGCCCTGGAACAAGCTGCTGCCGAGTCTGGGCAGCGCGCGTTGATCATGATCGACGCACTCAATGAGACACCGAATCGCACTCGTTGGAAGAACGAACTCAATGGTCTGATCGTTGATATTCTTCAGCGCCCGCACCTGACGTTGGCCCTGAGCGTGAGATCCGACTACAAGGCCCACGTTCTTCCTGAGGTCGACCCTGCTCGTCCACTATGGACGGAGCTAGAACATCACGGCTTTTCGGGTATCGAGCCCGAAGCGATGGAAGCTTACTGCGCGCACTACGGGGTCAAGGCTCCGGTAGCTCCGTTGATTGGCGAACTCAGCAACCCGCTCTACGTCCAGTTGCTGGTGAAGAGCCTTGTCGGGCGTCCCTCTCCCTCACATTGGTTACCATCTTGGCTAGATGTCTGGGGCGCATGGATTTCCCGTCTGGAGGCCGACGCTCAAGGACGATTTGCACTCGACCCATCTCGGGCCAAACCAGTCAGGCGAATCCTGAACAAGATTGCGGGAGCAATGCTGGAGGCCAACAAGTATGAGCTTCCACGCAGCATTGCCGATGAGATTGCTCGAGCTACCGCGGGCAACGATGAACTCGTAGGCTTCCTGTGCTCAGCAGGAGCATTGATGACGCGTATCGATGACGACGATGAGGTTGTCGAGTTCGGCTTTGAGCGATTGTCTGATACCTTCATTGCTGATCGATTGCTGAATCAGCTGTTTGAAAATCACTCTGATCAGGAACCCCGACGAGAGGCGCTCAGGAAGGCGATCGCACCTGGCGGTAAGCTCTCATGGCTTGCTGTTCCGGGACACGATAGTGTTGCTCTGTCGTCGCGCAGGGCTGGCTTATTGACGGCGTTGTGCCTGGCGGTGCCAAAGACTGCCGGGATTGAACTGCCCAGTTTGATCGCGGAGGCCCAGCCCCGGAGCAAAGAGGAGGTCCTAAGCGATTTGCAACTCTGCCGGGCCTTCGTCGATAGCATGAGATGGCGATGCGCTCCGTTTGAGTTCGCCGGCGACAGGCCCGCGTTGTGGGCGATGTATCGACGGCTTGGAGCACGCCTTGCACGCAATGATGATCTTGACGAGCTGATTCGCCTCGCCCTCATTCCTGGTCATCCATTTGCGATGGAGCGCTACCTGCATCCCCGACTACAGCGGATGCACTGTGTAGGGGCTCGTGATGCGTTTTGGACGATCAGACTGACCGATCCCTGGTTTGAAGAGGGCTCTAATCTGTCTGGGGTCGTGCGCTGGGCGAAGGTGTCGGATCTATCAGGTATTGACGCCGGGCTTGCTCTGGTCTCAGCCCGACTACTCGCATGGGCGAGCGCGAGCTCCCAGCAGCAACTGCGCGACGATGCCATCAGAGGTCTGGCTCGCATACTTGTCGCCTGCCCAAGCGTGCTCTCGGTCATACTCGACGAATTCCTACACGTCAATGACGACTACATCCTGGAAAGTGTTCTGGCTGCGACATGGGGTGTACTCATCCATGGGGGGCATCGAGACGCCTGCACGCAGGCCGCTCACCAGGTCCAGGAAGCGATATTTGCACCGGAGGTTCCGCACTGCCACCTAACGATCCGCCACTACGCGCGCCGAATCATTGAAGTGGCCGCTGAAAACGGATGGATCACAGGTATAGACCTGTCGACCGTACGGCCACCGTACCGAAGTAGCCTGCCCCTAAATTCCCTTCCCACTGTTGATGATCTACGTGCCCAAAGCTCTTCAGGTGGCTTTTACAGAATTCTGGGCTCGGCAACAGATGGTGATTTCTACTGCTATGTCATGGGGGGGACGTCTGGAGGCAAACCCTTCTCGTCGCAACCCCTTTCAAGTTCGGCCGAGCCGGTTCGGGATTTCTCCAGTAGACGAGCACGACCGACTCAGGCGCCATCAGGAATCTTCGACATTGATTTGGCCTCACGCTTTGTCGTATGGAACTGCCTGCGTCTTGGCTGGACCGATGCGAGATTCAGCGACTATGACACCGGGCCCTTCACACGTTCTCATGTCCGAATTGAACTCCCTGGCATCACAGAGCGGATCGGAAAGAAATACCAATGGATTAGTTGGCAAACCATGCTGGCATTCCTTACCGATAACTACCAGATGACACCCGGCTCAGGCCGTCAAGCAAGGATCTATGACTCGCCGGTGCAGATCAGCTACATCGAGTTGTTTGATCCTTCACGCTGGCTAGCAGCTCCTTCAAAAGGGGCTGTGAACTCCCTCGCCAATGACTTCTGGAGCATACCGAGCCTACCCGCCTGGCCACCGGCGGAAATGGACGCCATAAGGCGTTGGGGTGAAAGCGATATTGGTGACCTGCCAGCGATCGACATTATCAACCGAGAGCCTCCCGTTCCTGCTGAGTGGGGCAGTGGTCCATGGATCAGCGTCGTTGCCGAGCATGTCTGGAAGCGTCCGCTTGTCCCAGGCCTATGGGGCCTAGGGATGGAGCAGGATGTCGATATCTGGCTGCAACTTACTCCTGGCCTAGTCCTATCGAAAGATCTTCCCGCATTGCTCCAGGCGTTGGAAGATCCTGAGCAGAATCGGCACTTTCTTGGTTGGGGAAGGATCGATCTACCCTCTGATTGGGATGCTCGTCTCGCCGAGTGGCCAGGCCTGCAGGTTGACCCTGAAGAACATATAAATTTTGACCGTACCGACCTACCGGTAAACACGTTGCCATTAGCCGGACGCTGTGGAAATCCCGATCGCCAGGACGAGGAGGGGGAAATCATCCTTCCCACACCATTGCTCTTTCAGAACTGGGGCCTATCTTTGGATCTCCAGCATGGCGTAGTTCGTGCGGGAGACCAGGTCATATTCGGGTTGATGGGGCGCAACGCACTCGTCGCGCGTCGCGACGCCTTGATGGAGATACTAGAGCAAACCCAGTGCTCATTGGTGTGGTGGCTGCGCGGTGAACGAAAGGCAGCTATTCGAAGGCCAGGTGTGCCAGAGACCGAATTCCCAGCTTGGGTTGACTCCTATGGTATGGCCTACTTGGCACCAGACGGTCGGGCGCACGTGACCTGGTTAGCACGGGATCGCCGATCCGCATCTGAGCCGAAGAACCATTCTGAGGTTCCCATCTCAGGCAGCTAGTTTGCGCACGTAAATTTCGTGGTTGTGCCCCGAACTGCTCGCTGAGCGTTCGGGGCACTTGTTGGATTCTGGTTGGATCAGAACGCTACGTTCAAGCCAACTTGACCATTGAGGCTGGTCAAGCCTGAGCCATCAAAGCTCTTCTCCAGACCGATATGAGCATTGATCGTCACGTTCTTGAGAACCTGGCCTTCAACGCCGGTTTGCAGACGAAGTGCTGTGCGGGGCAGGTCGTTGCTGAAACCCACATCATCCTGGCTCGTGACGTGCCTACTGGCCGATTTGGCCTCCTTGTGTGTAGACTGCCGATCACGCCGTTGCATGGTCGGCGCGCTGCCCATCCCTAGGGCCCATCGGGCCACAGCGAAGTGGAATCAACCTGCTTTTTCAACCCTAGGCTTAGCTCTGTGCGAGCGCCAGGGAAGGTGGATGGGCGTCTCTGGTGCAAATTGCATGGAGGACACAACCATGAGCGATTCCGCACTTCTCGGGCACCAGCTCGACACTATCCATCGCCAGGCCAAGCGTTTTTCGGCAAGGCTCGATCTACCGATCACTGCGTCCAAAGCCATCTTGGCAAAGGCCTTCTATCGGTGTGCCGATTGGAGTGATTTGGAAGGGCGTTTGAAGAGTTTAGATCCGGACGAGCATGTTCAGTTGCTGGCCGCTTTACCCCAATCCGCCAAAGCCCGTTCGTATTTCGATGAGAATTGTCGGGACCTTGCTCGGGCGTTGAGTCAGCACATGTTGACCAACACAAACCTGGCGGGCCTGCTGGAGCATGTCCAAGAGGTCTTTGCCATTAGGTCTGGCCCGATAACACTTCAGGACGTGCTAACTACGCTCACGATGCCGCATTGGCGCCCGGCGGATATTGGCCCTGACCCTTGGGCGGTGGTGGAATCCGAGGTGGTAGTCAACGGAACTCGCCTCAAGTTGGTCGGCACACGAACGTATTTGCCGGGGCATTACGACTTTGGTCCACTGCACTCACACGGTGAGTACGCTGAGCCGTTCGAAGGCAAACTCCGCGTTGTCTGGACTGACCCGGTGGCATGGCACCAGGCGGCTCTAAATTTTCTTGAGCACCTGGAAGCAGAGGATGTACAGCTTCCTGTCGTCGAACTCACCGAAGAGATGGCGCGACACGAAGAGTGGTTTGAGGTGGCTCTAGCAACTGGTGGTGTCGCTGAGTACCGCACGGGGGACGATGAGTTGGTACCGGCCATCCTGGTGGGCCATGATTGTTACGTCGTTTTTGGCTATCCAGTTGAAGCGAATCCAGGGGACGGTTCCAACATCGAGTTGGCGGCGGTCGACGACAACTTCAGCCACGTTGTGATGCTGGACGAGCACGCGGTATGCCTTGAGTGGATTGCGTATGACTTGGAGACCCGGAGGCATCCAGGTCAATTCAACGAATACTTCGAATCGCTTAGACAGTCCCTTCTGAAGGGCGAAGGCTTACCAGTCACTCCTCGCGATGACGGTCAACCAGGATTGCTCTTCGTTCGTCCTGCGACTACTTTCGACATCCAGCAGGAGTTGATGGTTGAATTCACACACCTCGCAGATGAAGTCGCATTCGTCTTGAAGACTTCAAATCTCGCCCTAGCCCGAGAGCTCCTAGGCAAAGTCGTAGCTCGAGATCTAATGGTATATGACCGTGCCGGGCGCCCCAGCTACGTCGCTCAATTTTCGGTGCCTAAGTCTGAGGGACTACCTGAGCTCAGCCTGACATTCGATTCTGAAAGCCCAGGCATGACGACCATGTCGAATCTGATCCGCAGTTCTTACGGAAACACGCGAGAAGATAGCGTTGAGCTTTTGGTAGAAGTCGCCCCTCAACTCTTGAGGTTGGTCGATAGCATCGGTAAGAAAACGATGGATACGGCGCTCAGCCACGGGTTGGTCCTGCGCCTTCCTGTGGGGTTCTTGGAGGAGCTAGATCAGCCGCCTACGCGCTGTTCGCAGATTCCTAGTGTTCCAGACCATATCGTCAGCGTGCTGGAACGTCCTCTACTCGGTGATGGCTCTCTTTCCATACGTCGTGCGCGATACTTGCGGGACAACTTCTAGTCCGTTCTTTTGGGGCGCTGCAACAAAATCCGATCTTGCGTGCGCCTGATGTCGACGCTCGTCCAGTGAGGGCGAGCGCCTAAATGTCAGTTGCAGGGGCTGTCCCGGAGGATAAAGGTCACTCAAAGCTATTCCTCTCCGGGGAAGATCGAGTTGATGCAGTCTACACAGAGTTCAAGCTGCCCCTTCATCATGGCCACGTTGAACAACTGCTGGAGCCGAGGGTGGGAAGCTTCGTTGCGCAGGAGACGTACGCTTTGCCAGCGCAGCTTGGCAGCGTCCTCGATGATGTTGTGCTTAACGAGCCAAGCGATCGCATCAGAAAAGCTGCGCTGCGCTGGTGCGTTCATCTGCACACATTTCGCACGCGCAGCAGCTTCAACTGATCGCAACAACTGATCGCAGCCCAAGGTCATCAGCGGATAAAAAAGTAGTCCGTACGTGATTGCACCTTGGGCCGTCCGGAACAGGATTTGAACTTCATCAGGGACTGACGAGTCCAGTGTCACTGCCATGACATAGCGAATCCATTCGACCGAACCATCCCCCTCCTCATGGGGCATGTAGACACCTCCCCATGCAGGATCTAGTGCTAACCAGTTCTCGGGCGTGACCTGCTTCAAACCTGGGGAAATAGTCATCTGCGCGTCCTATGGTTTCGGCCTAGTGCCGAAGACTACCGGCGTCCTGCCCAGAGGCTAGCCGAAAGCTTGAATTCACACACAGCAGCGGCATCCGAACAACATCCGCAGTTGGGGGCAAACCAGCACCGCCGAGAACCAACTCCACGCTAAAAAGTGCCAATATTTTTACACTATTGCGACTTCTTTGATGGAATATTAGCGCTTTGGGGCGGTCTCTAACCAAAGACCGAGGTCTGAAGCAGTGGAATACGAGCCGCTTGGGTGCTAATATTTTGGCTACATCAGCATAGAAGTGCAGGAATATTAGCGCCATGGCGAAGAAGACCGCCCCCCTAATGCCGTCGACCCAGAAGCTACTCGCTGAATTCGGTGAGCGGCTCAAACTCGCGCGCCTGCGTCGCAAGATCACGGCCAAGCAGATGGCGGAGCGTTCAGGTATGTCACCGATGACGCTGCGCTCTCTTGAATCGGGTGGGCCTGGAGTAACCATGGGGGCCTACCTCTCTGTCATGCAAGTCCTCGGCATTGAAAAAGACCTCGCCTTGCTGGGTGCTGATGATGAACTTGGTCGCCGGCTTCAGGATTCACGTCTTGTGAAGGCTAGCGCCGCACCAACATCCGCCCGTCCTAGAACTGGTGTGGGGGAGAGAGTTCGTGATTCTCGCGAGGGAAGGATAGTCAGTAAACCAAGCACTCACAAAGAGAGCGGTAATAGGTCAGGCAGCAGAGGCAATGTGCCAAGCAGTACCCATGTCGACTCAGACCGAACCGCTGCTGGGACCTCTCGAAACACTTCAAAGAGTCTTGCTTCTCTCTTGAGACCCTCTTCTAAGAAGAGAGAGGAAGGGAGCAAAAAATGACGATGATCGGAGTGTATGCAGATTGGGATGGCCTGCCACAACCTCAACGAATAGGCCTTCTGAACTCCCGTAGGACTCGCGCGCACGAGACGTTTGAATTTCAGTACGACCCTGCAGCGCTTGCAGACCCCGTCATTGGCCAACTGGTTCTTGACCCAAAAATCCTCCTATTCGAAGGCCCCCAGTATCCCGCCGCGCCCCAAGACAGGTTCGGTGTGTTCGCTGACTCCAGTCCCGATCGATGGGGTCGTCTGCTTATGGACCGTCGCCTCGCACGGGATATCCGCACAGGCATTCGGCCTGCCGGCACTCGACTGTATGAAACGGACTACCTGCTCGGCGTGCACGATCTCTATCGCGTGGGTGCCTTGCGCTACAAGCGAGAAGATCAGGGTGAATTTCTCGATGATACGGCTGGACTAGCGGCCCCTCCTTTTGCAGAGATTCGAGCGCTGGAACAGGCAAGTCGGGCGCTGGAGGAGGATCCGAACAACGAGGCTCAACAAGGCCAGGAGTGGCTAAGGATGTTGATCGCTCCCGGTGGCTCCCTGGGTGGCGCTAGGCCCAAGGCAAGCGTGGCCGATGAACAGGGACACTTGTACATCGCCAAGTTTCCGAGCACTCGCGATGACTATGACGTCGGTGGATGGGAGATGGTCGTCAATGCCCTGGCAGTAGGTTGTGGGCTGAATGTCGCAGCCGCTGAAGCACGGAAATTTGCGAGTGACCACCACTGCTTCATGGTTCGCAGGTTTGATCGCACCGATGACGGGCGACGTTTGCACTTTGCTTCCGCAATGACTATGACCGGTCATGTCGATGGAGATGATGCGTCGACTGGAGTCAGCTACCTGGAACTGGCTGAGGTACTTATCAGGCATGGCTCCCAGACCAATGCAGATCTTCGCGAGCTTTGGTCCCGAATCGTTTTCAACATTCTCGTCTCCAACACGGACGATCACTTACGCAACCACGGATTCATCCTGGTACCTGGAGCTGGGTGGCGCCTCTCTGAAGCCTACGACATGAACCCGGTGCCCTTTGCCGACGGCCTGAAGCTCAACATCACCGAAGTGGACAATGCGTTAGATCTGGAGCTCGCCCGCGAAGTCGCAGCGTACTTTCGATTGGATCTAAACGAGGCCGATGAAACCATCGAAGAGTTCCAAGGGATCGTTTGCCAATGGAGAACGGTGGCCAGAGGACTGGGCCTACCAGCGCGTGAGCAAGATCGGATGGCAGAGGCCTTTCGAGCTGCAAACGGCTGATACCTCACAATTGCGGTGCTGAAGCCTATAGATCGACTGATGCCCGAAGCATTTAGCTGTGCCCGCGAGCAGAAGGCTCCCATCTCAGGCAGCCAGGTTGTGCACATAGATCTCGTGGTTGCGCCCCGAACTGCTCGTTGAGCGTTCGGGGCACTTGTTGGACGCTGGTAGGGATCAGAACGCTACGTTCAAACCAACTTGACCATTGAAGCTGGTCAAGCCTGAGCCATCAAAGCTCTTCTCCAGACCGATATGAGCATTGATCGTCACGTTCTTGAGAACCTGGCCTTCAACGCCAGTTTGCAGGCGAAGTGCTGTGCGGGGCAGATCGTTGCTGAAGCCCACATCACCTTGGCTTGGCGTACTGAAGCGTGTACGGGTGCGATCACCTACGCGTTGCAGCAGATCGGTGCCCACCCAGGCCGTGCCAGGCACCTGATCGGGACCTTGCAGATCCTTGTTCAGGCGCGCGCCCACGCGTAACAGCGCGGTATTGGTGTTGGGGAACGTCACACGACTGGCAGCATCCGACCCATCGCGCAGGTTCAGGTGCTGGAATACCATCTGCACCTGGGGCTGAAGATTCAGACCTGGTGTCAACTCGTAGCGGCGACCGGCTTCGAGCGAAGCTGCGACCCCATACCCACCACTGGATAGCTTCATACCTTCTTTCGAGCGACTTTTACTTCCGTAGTAGGTGCCTTGGAGGACCGCGTCGAGGTAGCCACCATGACCGTCCAGCCAGGTGCCGTAGAGCCCGAGGCTGTGGCCGGTAAAGTCGTTGTCACCGGCGCGTGCACGAGTACTTGCGGCATCGACGTGATCTGACCATCCCTTACTCTGACCAATTGCCCCATACAGACCTGCACGCATGGACGAATCACCGCTCTGGCTTCCGTAGAAGTCGCCTCCGATTTGCAGCGCAGTGCTGTTGGCTTCGTTCCTTACGCTGCGGCCTTGCAGTCCATTTCCGGCGCCGCGAGTGCGGTCATTCTGGGCGATGGCCCGCATCCACACGCGTTGATCCTGTCCAAGCCCCAGGTCGGCATTGATGCCGCGGCGCTCATGATAGGTACCCAACACGGCATCTCCATACCGCAGGGCTTGCCCAGGCAGCACACTGTAGAGCGAGGTTTCCGCGCGGTAGTCCGGCCGGACCCCACCCGCGCCGTCGCGCCCGCTGACCAGGAACCAGTCCTCCGATGAACCGTTACCGCCACGGCGCAGGTTGTACCTATACGGCCCTGCCAGCACCGGCCTCCCGAGGGCGAAGGCGCTGGCTTCGGTTGTGCCTCCATTTGAGGTGATCACTACCGGGATGCCGGCGCCTGTGGTCAGATCCCCAAGGCCACCAGCATTGTGAATATGTAACAGCGACAGCCCCGTCGCCTTCCCTCCATCGATCACGATCCGATCCGTGAGCGAGTTGCTGTTGCCCAGCACGGCGTACAAATCGATGCTGCCGCCCTGGCCGTTCAGATTTGACACGGTCAGAGAGCGAGTGGCGCTCATCGGAAGCGGCGGGGCGGTAAACCCAATTTTCCCCGCATTACTCAACTTGCCGACCACAGAGCTCGAGGTGATTGCCCAGGAGCTGGCCGTGTCCACACTGACATCCAACGATTGGGCACTTCCGGTCAGTTGGGCGCCGCCACGCAACTGTAGCGCGCTGCCGGGCAGGCCGAGGATGTTGCTGCGCAGCCGGGCGCCTCCTTGACGACCGTCGAGTACCAGACTCCCGCTGTCTACCCGAGTGTCGCCGGTGTACTGGGTAGCTCCGCTGAGCGTCAATGTACCCGCGCCAGTCTTGGTCAGACCGCCGCTACCAGAGATGGCACCGCTGAATTCGGAGCTGTCTGCTTCGGTGGCGTTCTTGGCCGTCAGAATGGCGCTGCCCAGGGTGATCGCTCCTGCACCGGTCAGCCGGTTGGCCAGTTGCTGGTGCCCATCGAGGTCAAGCGTTGCGCCGCGATGGATGACCACATCGCTGCTCTCCATGAACACGTTGTCTGCACCCGCGCGCAACACACCCTCCTTGACGGTGGTGCTTCCGCTGTAGGTGTTGCCGGCGTTGGACAATACCAGCACCCCCTGGCCGGACTTGGTCAGGCTCTTGCCGTCCCAGCCGCTGGCGAACGAACCCGTCTGGTTGGCCAACGCGACGTCCACGTCAAAGGCTGTGTCGGCTGCCATCGTGAAATTGCCAGTTCCCAGCGCCTGGCCACCCTGGGTCCACGCCAGGCGAAACCCGAGGGTGTAGTCCTTACCGTCCGCGGACACGGCGCCTATCGCGGGGAGGTAGTCCGGGCCCACGTGCTGCAGCGGGCTGTTGGCGAATTCCCCGGTGATTCCACCCGTAGTGCGCAACACGGTGTAGGCCTTGTCCTGCACCGTGCTGGCGCGTACCGGCGTGCTGCCGGCGTCGAACCCCCGAATACTGAGGGTTCCCGCCAATTCGGCCGTTTGGGCGGTGATATCCGGGGAGGCCCCCAGCGTGATTCCGAGGTTGGAACCTTCGGCCAGGGAGAATTTTCCGCCGACCACGAGTGCCGTCCCCTGAGCACCGAGATCCGTGGTTGCCCCGCCAAAGGTCGTGAAATCACCTGTGGTCACGAATGCACCACCATGCTCGAAGCGCAGCGTTCCCTCCCGAACCTCTACTGCCCCGATCTTCGAGCCCGTACCGGCCAATCCCAGAGCGCCGGCGCCGGTCTTGACCAACGTGCCCGCACCGCTGAATGTCCCTTTGAAACTGCTACTTTCAGCATTGGACGCATTGTTGGCCGTGAGCGTGGCACTACCCAGGCGCACGCTGCCTTCGCCGGAGAGCCGGTTGGCGATCTGATCATGGTCGTTGAGATCGAGCGTTCCAGCACGATTGACGCTCACTTGCCGACTCGCCGCGAAGACATTGGTGGCGCCCGCCTGCAGGGTGCCTTCGCTGATCGTTGTGTCGCCGCTATAGCTGTTGGCCCCAGCCAGGACCAACGTGCCCAGGTCGGTCTTTTCGATGCCGCCTGTACTACGCAGTACGGAAGCGATCGTCGCGGTGAACCCAGCGCCGGCAGACGTCCCATCGCCCACCCGAAGGATGTTGTTGATTGGCGCCAAGCTGATCGGGTCGCCCTGGATACGATACCCATCGGTGGCGAACTGCATTCCGGAAGAAACCACGTCGCCCAGGCTATTGTCGACGCTCACAACTCCGGCGGTACCAGTGAAAGTGGCGAAGCTGCCGCTGGCATAGGCGTCATTGACCGCACCCGCGGCGTCCGTCCAGTTGTTGTTGCCGCTTGCTGCTTGCCAGACCCCATCCCCTCCGTCTGCGGCGCCGTTGTACTTCGGACCCGCATCACCGTCCCAGAATGTCAGGTTCAGTCCGGCGCGGTTTACCAGGTTGACTTGACCTGGAACCGCCGTCATCACCTTGTTGTCGCTGCCCTCGGGGGTACGGCCCAGTACCAGACCCTTGTCGGTGAGCGTGCCTCCGTAGTTGAACAGGCGATACAGCCCCGGGCCGAAGGTGCCACCTTCAGATACCGAAACGTTGAGGGTGCCGTCCAGGACTAGATTGCCACTTACCTCCGTGAGGTCATTGAGCGCGCCGCCTGCAGTTCCGGCTTGGCCGAGCCTGTACTCCAGAACAGAGCTGTGGGTGAGCGTGAGGTCTCCATCGATGGTGAGTGTTCCTGCAGGACCACCCTGGCTACCCGGCGCGAGAGTGCCAGCGTTCCTAACGTCGCCGACGATGGTGCCGCTCCCCGACAGTGTCCCGTCCCTGTCCACGACGACCGTTGGAGACGTGAGGCTGCCATCTACAAACAGCCGGCCATTTGTAACAGAGGTACCGTTCGTGAAGCCTCCGATACCCTTCAGGGTCCAGTCTTCGCCCTGCATGGACAGGCGCTGCATGTTGTGGAACTTGGACAGATCCTCGGTGTTCCTGCCTTTCAGAACGAGGGTGTTGCTACCCGCACCGCCAAGCACATCTCCGACCAGCACCGAGCCGGTATCCAGGGTAAGGGTGTTGGAGAAGGGGTTGAACTGGTCAAACTCGATGGCATTGCCCCCACGACCGACAATGATGCCGGAGTTGAACACATCGCCATCGACCCCATTCAGGGCGATGCCAGTGTGCCCTGCAATCGTTCCAGAGTTGGACACAATGACCCGGCCTGCATCCGAGTCCCTACGGGTCAGATTGCCCGAACCCGTGTACGACTCAGCAAGGCTGCCCCGACTGTAGATACCGTACGCAGTGCCTTTAATGGAGCCGGAAGCATCATTCTGTATAACGGTATCGGATGGCTGATAGACCTCACCGATGTATACGCCAGTGGCTGAGCCCGCATCCTTACCGGTGCCGGTAATGAAGTGAGTGCCGTTGCCCTCAATAGTCCCGGCATTGAACAGCACGTTGTTGACGTTGAAGATGCTGCGTACGTAGGCCACGCCGCCTGCGCCACCAATGTACCCTCCAGCCAGGTTGGAGATCGGGCCACCACCGTAGGACCAGATGCCGGCCGCACCGCCACCTTTCACGGTTCCAGCGTTGATCACATGGAGGTCGGTAAACAGGTCGGTTCCAGCGATTCCTGACCGGCGCCCCTCGATGGTAGCGTCGGCGTCATTCTTCACGACGCTAGTGCCGTGAAGCACCATAATGCCGTCGCCAGAAGGCAGCGTCCCAAGGATCTTGCCTCCAGGCTGGTTGTGCAGGCTGCTTGAAACAGTCGCCGCGGACCCGGAAATGAGCCGAATCCCGGTATAGCCTCCCCTGATCTCGCCGCTGTTGACGATATCAGCGCCATCACCATGATTGGGCAGAGAGAAAGCAACCCCATTGAACTGTCCGTCAATGATGCCGGCGTTGTCCAGTTGCAGTGGCCCCGATCCACCAACGCCCGTGTATCCGTCGATGCGCGCGCCGGAGGTGTTGCGCACGCGTAGGCCATCAATCCCGACGATCCCGTTGGAGCCGCTGATCACCCCCTCATTGGTGACCGAGCCGGGACCGTTTAACCGCACGGCGGTTTCGCCTAGAGACTGGATTGTTCCCCGATTGGTGATCGCCCAGGTGTCGCCAGCTTCGCCCACCATTGCCTCATCTTTCCCTGTTGTAATCGTCACCCCGGTTTCGACCAAGACCGTTGTGCCAGGCTTGGTCAACCTCACTGTCGTGGTCCGGTCCGTGTTGATCTTCTGATCGAATTCCTGCGCTACGGCAGCACCAGAAATCACCAGCATTCCCAGGGCCAAGCGGACAGCCAGAGTGATCACGCGCAGTTCGCTGGGAGTTGTTCCCGAGAACTGGCGCGGATCGAGAGAACACATGGGGGTATGACCCGCGTTCACAGAGCACATGTCGATGCCTCAGTCTGGAGGTCAAACCTGTGAGCACTGTCGGGCCGAGGCCGGAACCATGGAGACCACATGCCTCATGGAGCCCAAGGTAAGGTTTGCCTCACGTTGATTCGGAGAGTACGGATGGGTTCGCTACCTGCCCGCAATGGCAAGCAACGATGTCAGCGTGGCGCAGGCGCTCGCAAAAAGCGGCTAACAATCCGACGTGGCGCGGCTCCGCATTGTTTCCGGTCAGTACTGAAGTCGCGCCTGAAGCTACGGCGGGCCTTCCTGGTGCATAGGCGCTTGGGGGGTGTGCCCGCCGCGGCTACCCATCACGTCCTTGATCTATCAACCAGTCAAGGAGCGGGGAGCAGAGCTGTGATGCTCTGGGGAGGGGAAGGAGGTCGTATTGGGCCACTGATGGTGGCCTATGACGAGCGGGGAGGAAGAGATCTGGACCTGCTTACCCACCCGCAAACTTGCCACGAGAGATCTTGCAGGAAACATCAGGCCCGATAGTTCCACCGAGCACAGGTGGGAATGCAAAGGGCCGATCTGTAGTGATGCTCACTCCACTGCATGGCCCAAGCTGGTCGCGCCCGGCGAAAGCTGAACCTGATAGGGGCGCAGGTTCCCTCCATCTGTCACGTACTGGTAGCTCGCGGTCCGGAGAGGGGAGGTGCATCCCTCGCTCACCAATGTCGATTGCGAGAACGGAGCCACCATCAGGTGTTCCACTACCTCTCCGCATTGCTTGCCAGCCTGGTCCGTCAGCCCAATATTGCTGAGGGTGACGTAATACGGTGAGGGGTTATCAATGGTGGGAGTGGATGCTCCCGCCTGAATTGTCCACTTGAGACCAGCGATGGCCTGTTGGGGTGTTTGCTCAAGCTTGGGGCGGAAGAACAACTTGAAATTATGCCGCAGGGCAACCTGTACGGTATTGGGGTCACGTGGGGCCTGGGAAAGGTCGAGCACGCTAAGCAACAGATAGCTCTCGCGATCGCTGGGAAATCCATGGCCTTCGTAGAAGATCTCGACAGCCCCTTTCTCTCCGGGCTGGATAACCAACATTGGCTTGTTCAAGGCCAGAGGCAATTCTGCCTTGTGCCCATCGCCCCATCCGAGTGACGTTTGCGCCAGTGTCGGATGCTTTCCCACGTTGGAGATGACGATGGAGAGCCGCTTTTGCCCCTCCTCAAAGATGAAACGATTCCTGCCATCGAAATCCAACTCTGCATGCGCAGGCAACGTCACTGCAAGAACAAGAAGCGACATCAGAACGCGTGCGCAGGCAAGCAACTGACGCGGACCACCCAGGCGAAAGCCGCAGGATGGGTGTGAATCAATATGGCCCGATTCCGAAGGGACCTGTGTCAGCAGTAGAGTTTTCATAGAAGTGGCGGGATCCAGATGCAAATGAGGAGCAGGCGGGCCAATTACAGCCATACGGACTCTGTGAGACCCGCCCAATTTGCTAGAACTTTACCCAGTTGCCGGGTCGCTAAGTATCAGAACTATCTGAGCGGAGGCCATGATGCTTCCCGAATTGGCCAGACCGCGCGGCAAACGGGTCTTGTAGATCCAGTATCGGCCAATTAGCGCCCTCGCCGTGCCGACTTCGTAAGGCCGCTCACCCGCGCCTAACCCTCAGAAATAGCCATTGGCCGCATCATTTTGCACAACGTCGCAGGGTTTGGACAGCTTTCCACAGCCAGCCAATTTCCCGCAAGCGAGCCATCGCTTTTTGACAAATCTAATGCGCTCCTGACCTCTCACATTTGACTCAGAACGCATCGTCGATCTGGGGTGTAAGAACAATCTTATGCCTCCTATCAGATCAATCGCGGCAACTTGCCCTTTTTGTCTCATTACGGGACTGCCCCCCTCGAACTTAAAGTGGAGCCACTCGATTAACGGTCCTGAAGTTCAAGGCTGATCGTGGTTCGGGTTCAACAACATCTTCAACTCAACTAGTGAGCAAACTCATGAAGAATCGTATTACTGCCGTTGCAGCTGCTGTCCTGTCCTTCGCCGCCGCCAATGCCATGGCGGCCCCTGGCGACGTCATCGGCGGCGGCAACATCGAGTTCAAGGGCAAGGTCAACTCTGACACCTGCTACGTCCAGAGCTCGGCCGGTGGCTCCAAGACCATTCTGGTCGAAATGGGTGATGTCAACACCACTGACTTGGCCAATAGCACGCTGGCGACTCCTGCAATTCCGCAGAGCGGCGATTTCGGTGCAGCTACTTTCGAGATCACTTGCAGTGCCGAGACTGGCGTCAAGATGTCGTTTGCTGCTAACCCCTCCAATCTCGAAACCGGCAACAAAGTCCTGAAGATCAACGATGGCATCGGCGGCGAGGGCCTCGCAGGTGGTCTCGGCATCGCGGTCTATCCGAATCGTAACAGCACCGATGCGTTCGATTTGACCAACGGCGTGCTGTTCGAACAGAACCTGACGGCTGGCCAGAAGGTCCGCGCTCAGTTCGCCGCTGCCTACGTCAAGACCACCGGCGCCATCAAGGCCGGTACGGCTAACGCCACCCTGCCGTTCGTGATCGTTACCCCGTAACGACTGCGGTAACACAAGCCCCGGGGCGGGCCTGAACAGGCCCGCCTCTTTTTGTTTCAAGGTTCGGAATATGTCGCGACTTACTTCCTTCGCTATCGCTCTGGTGATGTCAGTCCTGCCTCAACTGTCTTCCGCCAGTATTGCCCTCAATTCAACCCGGGTGATCCTGGAGAACGGAAAGAAGGAGGCTTCATTCAGCGTGAGAAACATGGGCGGCGATATCCTGGTTCAGTCTTGGTTGGACGAAGGCGCCGACGCCGAAACGGTCAAGCACTTCACGCTCACCCCGCAACTTGTCCGCGTCAAAGCGGACAGTGAACAGATCGTCCGCCTTCTTTATGAAGGTGTTGGAGCACCGACAGACAAAGAGAGCATGTTCTGGCTCAACGTCCAGGAAATCCCTCAACGAGAAGCCGGCGACTCCAGCCTTCAGATCGCTGTCTTGCAGCGAATCAAGGTGTTTTACCGGCCCAAAGGGTTGCCGGGATCGCTGAGCGACGCCATCCGCAACATCGAATGGAGCTACACCAACGGCCAACTTCGAATTGCCAATCCGAGCGTCTATCACGTAACGCTGGTTGCACTCGCTGCAAGCGGAAAAGAATTCGAAAAGGCCCTGGTTATCGGCCCTGGCCAGGTACACACGATCGATGCCTCGTCATCCAAAGGCGTCAGTGCACAAGGTTCGGTCACCTATTCGGCAGTGACCGACTTCGGCTCCCAGAATCCCTATCGCGTTGTGCTGAAGGGAGAACAAGCCACCAAGGGCGAGCTCGCCACGGGTGAAAAGTAACGCCCGAAGTACCGCTCGCCCTCCCTCAATTTCTGACGCGTAAATCTGGATGGTCTTAATGGTCCGTGCCCCCTTCCGCCTGCGAGTCCTCTCTTTGTCCATTGGCTGCGCGGTCAGCGCAATGGTGTCTGACATTAACCCGAGCTATGCGGGCACGCCAAGTGAACCCCAGTTGCTCGCGGGCATGTTCGACCCTGCGCTTATCAGAGGCGACAGCAATGTCGAGTTCGGCAATCTTTTGGTCGAGGACGGCGGGGCCATGCTGCCCGGCACCTACCAGTTCGATGTACTGATCAACGGTGACGCCATCGGCAGACGCGATGTGCAACTGGTCAAGAAGGACGGCGAGGCACGGGTAGTGCCTTGCATCTCTGCAGAGATGTTGCAGGAGCTCGGCGTGCAAAAGGCGCAGATAGATGCGCTGGTAGCGCAGAACTCTGGCACCTGCCTGGACCTCAGCCTGCTCGACAAGCGCATTAAGGTGGATTACGACCCAAGTAAGATCCGACTCATGATCACCATTCCGCAGGCCTACATGGATGCAGGCAAGCGAGGATACGTAGATGCGAGCTTGTGGGACTATGGCGTAAACGCGGGCTTCATGAATTACCAGGCCAACCTGCGCAACGACACCTATAGCGGCCGCACCAACAAGTCCTATTATCTTGGTTTCACCAATGGCCTGAACCTGGGCGGATGGCGTCTGCGCAATGAGTCGAACCTGAACAAGTCCGACAATATGCCTACCCAGTTCAAGAGCAACCGGACGTTTGTGCAGCACGATGTCACCAAGCTGAAGAGCCAGTTCTCCGCCGGCGAACTCTACAGTGGTTCCGACATTTTCGGCAGTGTGCGATTCCGCGGGGTCCAATTGTCTTCTGACGACGCGATGCTGGCTGACAGCGAGCGCGGGTATGCGCCGGTCGTGCGTGGCGTGGCCGAGACCAACGCCACAGTCGAAGTGCGTCAGAACGGCTATCTGTTGACCAGTGTGCCGGTCTCGCCGGGGCCATTTGCATTGGCTGACATCTATCCAAACGGCTCCAACGGCGACCTGGAAGTGACGATTATCGAGTCCGATGGGCGCCGACGGACCTTCCGGCAAGCCTACGCCAGTCTGCCGCTCATGGTTCGCCGTGGCACGCTACGCTACAGCGCGGAATTCGGTCAGTACAAGTCCACGGACAGTGAGATGCCGACGCCAACCTTCGGCTCCACGTCAGGTATTTATGGTCTCACCGACAACGTCTCGATCGCAGGCGGGGTTTTGGCGGCGTCGGGCTACCAAGCAATCAACGTCGGTGTCGGCGGCAGTACTCCCATCGGCGCGCTCTCGCTCGACGTGACAAACTCGCGTAGCGTCAGTGGGGGCAAGACCAACAAGGGACAAAGTGTGCGAGCGTTGTATTCCAAGACGCTTACTTCAACCAGCACCACATTTACGCTCGCAGCCTATCGCTACTCAACCGAAGGCTATCGGACATTCGAAAACCATGTGTCCGACGTGCAGAACTCCAGAGGGGATCGCGATCGCACTCGTGCCGGCTACCTCTCTCGCTCGCGCTTGGACCTGTCGATAAACCAGCAACTGGGCAGTGCCGGACGCTATGGCAGCGTCTATTTGAATGGAACGCATGAGAACTATTGGAACAACCGACGCTCGAGCAGTGTCAGTGCCGGCTATGGCAACAACTGGGGGCGTGTCTCCTATAACCTGACATACACCAAGTCCGCCACGCGCAGTCCTACCTCGGCGTCCCGCGACGACAACCAGGTCATGCTGTCGCTCTCCATTCCTTTCGGCATGGAGCGTCATGCGCCGAGCTTGTACTTGTCCAGCATGCGTACATCCGAAGGAACCTCGTCTACGGCGAGCGTGAACGGCTATGTGCCTGGTACCGACTACACCAGCTACTCGATTCAGGGCGCTCGTAGTCAAGATGGTGACGCATCCGGTTCGCTCGGACTGACCAGTGACCTCCCGGCCGCTCGCGTGGGCGGAAGCTACAGCGCGGGCAGCAACTATCACTCCTATGGCTTGAACGCCTCGGGTTCAATCGTTGGCCATGCGGGCGGCATCAATTTCTCGCGAGAAGTGGGGGACAGCTTTGCACTGGTGCACGTCGAAGGCGTCAGGGGCGTCGGCGTGGGCAGCAACTTGCCGAAGACCTGGCTCAACGACTATACGATCTACCCCTACACACAACCCTACCGTCTTAACACGGTGCGGCTGGACGCCGGGACCCTCGGCGCTGATACTGAAATTGAGTCGCTGACCCAAACCGTCGTGCCGCGCCGGGGAGCTATCGTTTCGACTAGCTTCAAGGGCTATTCGGGTCGTCGTGTGCAGATGAGCTTTAACTGGGCTGGCGGCAACCTGCCGATTGGCGCCGCGGTCGAGGACGAAGAGGAACGCCAGGTCGGCCTGGTCGATAACAATGGGCAGGCACTGTTGCTGCTCCGCCAGGATACCGGCCGGCTCAAGGTCAGCTGGCAGAATGGGGCCTGCGAGGTCACCTACAAGCTCTCCGAGCGCGACCCGGCGCGGTACTACGACAGGGCCGAGGAAACCTGCCGGTAACTCAACAGGTAAAGCTACGCGGCAAAAAGACTCCCCTAGCATGGTCTGACACAACATTTCTGGTAGGACATTTCGTACAATCACAATGGAAAATGAGAACGTGAAAGCAACGGAACTTCCGACGGAGGCTGTTATGGCGCAGCGTATTGTTATTGTTGATGATCATCCCTTGATGAGGATGGCTGTGCGCGTGGTTCTCGAGCGAGAGGGCTATGAAGTCGTCGCCGAATGCCACACCGGCGCCGATTGCATCCAAGCCGTGCGCAATTTGAAGCCTGACTTGGTGATCCTTGACCTGGGCATCCCGAAGTTGGACGGTTTCTCCGTCATCAGCCGCCTTCGGAATGCTAAGTCACCCGCCAATATTCTTGTTCTCACCTCCAGCGATGCCCGTAATTATGGGATGCGTTGTCTGCAGGCGGGCGCGGCTGGCTTTCTCTGCAAGGACGACAAGCTGGATGAATTGGCGGGTGCCGTGAAAGCCGTGCTCTCCGGCTACACCTACTTCCCCCGGGTTGTCGTCGACCTGCTGGCAGAACAGGGTCCGGTTGCCAAGGTCAGTCAATCCGAGGCTGAGCCTGCCTCGGAGCTTGCCGGTTTGACTGATCGAGAAATGACCATCCTTGGATTGCTGGCAAAGGGGATGAATAACCAGGAAATCGCTGGAATCCTGATGCTCAGCCATAAGACCGTCAGCACGTACAAGGTCAGGCTGATGGGCAAGCTCAATACCCCGAACATGGTGGCGCTTTTGAGGCTTGCGGAACGCAATGGAATTGCGACCACCTAACTTCTCCGCACCGCTTTTCGTTCAATCTGCATAGGGGTGCTATCCAACGATGGCGCCCCTATTCCATTGGGGGGTAGGGGCGTTGGAGGCCCCGCATCAGTCCAAACACCGGTATGACGCAACACCGCTAGCCAGAGAACGGGTGGTGTCACGCCGAAATGAACTACCAGCGAGAGTATGGGCCGCAGCAGAGCGCGCCCCCTAAGGCGCAAGTGCTGGGACTATGCCCTTGAGACGAGCTAACCAGTTCGAACAATCTTCCTGCGCCGCATCAGACTGATTGCTCCTCAGTCCCTGAGGTGGCCTCTTCAGTTGCAGCGATCCAGACATTGGCAAGATGCTTCTGGTAGCGTGCATGCATCTGCACCAACATGTCGTCGAGTTCTTGCGAGACGCTGAGCAGATCCACTCCATCGGGCTTCCCCTCGCGGCAGGCCACCTGCAGCTTGATACACAACTGCGCAAGCCTATTGTCGTTGAGGACGCCCGCAATCCCCAGCATCTGGTGAGCCAACACACCGAGATCTGCAAGATCCTGTTCTTTGGTTGGTCGCTGCAATCGAGCTCGGGCATCGACCAGTGATTTCACCACCTCCAGGGCCACGTTTCTGGCTTTGGCCAGGTCTCCGCCGGTAAGGGTCAGAATCGCATCGAAATCGCGCTTCGAATGAGCCGGCGATGCTTGAGTCTGCATGTCTAGTGCAATCGGATCAGCAGCTCTCACTGACGCATCCGGCGCTTGTGCCAAGCGCCCGGACCAAGTGGCAATCTGGCCTTTAAGCGCGTCCAGCCCCAGCGGCTTGAGCGTGCATTCGTCCATTCCCGCCCTAAGACAACGATCGATCTCCTCTCGCTGCGCATCGGCCGTCAGGCCCAGGATCATGCATCGTGGCCTACCCGATGACGCTTCTTCACTGCGGATCGCCGCCGCCAGATCCACGCCTTTCATGCCAGGCATCTGGCAGTCGGTGATCACTATGTCGAAGCTGCCGGCGCGCCACAGCTCGAGCGCAAGCTCTCCGCTTTCCACGGCCTCGAATTCCTGGCCCAGGAACTCCAATTGCTGGCAGAGCAATTGTCGGTGAATCGCGTAATCATCGACAACGAGCACACGGAGTCGACGTGCCTCACGTACATCCATTGGGCTGATTGCGGGGAGGTTGCCGTGTTCGTCCGGTGTATCCAAAGGAATCGCGGGCATCTGATGGAGGGCCAAGACGATGACTACGCTGGTCCCCGCACCAG
The DNA here is from genome assembly GCF_028640875.1 of Pseudomonas sp. SBT1-2. Lineage (NCBI taxonomy): Bacteria > Pseudomonadati > Pseudomonadota > Gammaproteobacteria > Pseudomonadales > Pseudomonadaceae > Pseudomonas > Pseudomonas sp. SBT1-2. The sequence continues at coordinate 33,982 of NZ_JAQZAA010000116.1, forward strand.
GCGAGCTTCGCATTGTCAGGCTCCCCCCCATCAGCTCGCAGAGGGAGCGCGAGATAGCCAGCCCGAGCCCTGCGCCAGCTTGGCCAGAGATATCTTGCTTCACCTGGGAAAACGGCTGGAACAAGCGCTGTTGATCGGTCTGCGAAATGCCAATGCCGGTATCTGCGACCGTCAGTTCCATCTGGATCCTGTCGTCAGCCATGGTGCGTCCCAGTGCACTGATCTTGACTTGCCCAACAGCGGTAAATTTGATGGCATTGCTGACCAGGTTGGACAGGATCTGCTTGACCCGAACAGGGTCGATAAGGAAGTCTCCCCCGATGCTCGAATCAAGTTCCAACGCCAAGTTCAACCCCTTTTGACGAGCCAACCCGTCGAACACCAGCGCTACCGATTCGATCAAGTCTATGAGATCGGTGCGCACCGGCGCCAAGGTCAGCCGCCCTGATTCAATTCTGACGACATCCAGCACATCCCCGATGAGGCCGAGCAACCCATTTGCACTGCTGTGGGCGACCTGAATGCCATGCCGATCAAGCACGCCCTTATCCGCTTGACGTTGTACCAGCTCCAGTGTGCCAATCACGGCGCTTAGCGGCGTTCGGATTTCATGGCTCATCGTGGCCAGGAAGTTGGTTTTCTGTCTGCTGGACTGCATCGCCTGCTCACGGGCATTCTCGACCTCGCCAATCAGGTGCTCCAGCTCCATGATCATCTGTTGTTGCTCAGTGACGTCCAGCCAGCCACAGATCACGCCTTGCATGGCGCCGGCCGCATCATGAAACGGCTGGACCCAGTGATCTATCCAGCGCTCTTCATTATTCATGTGGATCTTTCGCAGCGCCCGAATGGGTTCGTTCCTCCCGATGGCATGCAGATATGCATCGTGCAGGGACTGGGCAGCCCCAAATTTCGATGTGCTCTCAATGACCGTCTTGCCTTTCAGCTCGGCCACGCTGGCGCCCACTGCCTCTTCGTAGCTGTGCGTTGCACCGACCAATCTGCCCTGCAGATCCCGCACATAGATGGGTTGCGGCGTGGCCGCGCTCAGTGCATCGATCAGTTTGAGTTGGTCGTTTGCCACCTTTTCAGACGCGATTCGCTTGGCGACCTGAGCTCGCAGGTAGAGCGCCCAGACAATGAAGATGCCTACCAGTAGCGCGGCAGCAGCAATGATGAACTGGATAACTTGCCTATGATCTCGCCATGTTTGGCCGCTCATCGCCGGGTTGGGGCGCCACCGGCTGGCAATGGCATTCATTTCCTCTGGCGGGATATCCAGGATGACCTTGGAAAGAATCGACTGCAGTTCGACGTCGGTGCGGCGCATCGCAAAGTGGCCGAGCGCTGTGTCGTCGTCAACAATCCCGCTTACCGCCAGCTTGTCTTCGTAGAGCTTCGATATGTAGTAGCGCCCCAGGATCAACCCGATCACGGCCGCATCGGCATTGCCGGCCGCCACTTCCTGCAGAGAGTCCAGTGATGTCGCAGTTTCAACGAGCTTGATCTCGGGGTAATTCTCCGCAATGTCCTTCATGCATGCATGGCCTTTGGCAATAGCCAGACGCCTGCCTTTCAGATCCTTGAGTTGGCCGTAGGCGCGCACGTTCTCGCGGCGGGTGAGCAGCGAATAGGTCGTGGTCACGATGGGGGGAGAGAATCGCAGGATCGCTTCACGCTCCGGCGTTCGGCTGATCACGCTCAAGTCGGCCTTGCCGTCCCTGACCGCATTGACGAGCGATGCGAAATCATCGACACGCTCGACCCTGAAGTGCAGCCCTGTCCTTTGGGTCACAAGATCAAGTATGTCGGCCGCCATCCCATTGAAGTTTCCGTCCTTGTCCACAAAGGACACGGGCGCCTGGTCATCATTGACGGCAAGCGACACGACAGGGTGGTTCGCCATCCAGGCCTGCTCGTCCGGTGTCAACCGCAGCTTCGCCTCGGGGAGGTCATAGCCCCCGCCGACCCACCTGCGGCTCAATGACTCGAGTTTCGCCTTGCCAAAGGCTGTCAGTGCGGTGTTGACGATGTGGATCAGCGTCCGATCCTCTTCTCTCAGAGCGAATGCAAAGCCTCGCGATTCGATCGGCATCAGGCGCTCGATCTTGATGTAGTTGAAGTAGCTGTGGTTGATCAGGTATCGGGCCGACAGCGAGTCGCCAAGGAACAGGTCGGTCCTGTTGAATGCGGTTGATGCCATCGCCTGTCCGCTCGACCGATACTTGACGAAGGTCGCTGCGGGATACTTGGCCGCCAGTGTGTTGTCGTCCAGATAGCCTTCCTTGAAGGCGATCCTCATGCCCGCCAAGTCGTCAGGAAATACCCTACTGTCCTTGGGCCTCCGGTAGATGGCCGGGATGTCCACCGCGTAAGGGGCCGAGAGAGCGATCTTGCTCCCAGCCGTCTTCATGCTCGAAACACCGGCGAGCAGATCGAGTTGGCCCTCCTTCAAGGCATCGACCGCCTGTTCACGACTCGCGTACCGCAGCACACGGACCTTGAGATGAAGTTGGCTGGCCAACAGTGAGGCCACGTCCGCGGTTATGCCCTTGAGGTCCGGGTCTCTCGAAATATCAAAAGGAGGCAAACCTGGCTCGACCACACCTAGGGTTAGGATGTTCTTGCGGCGCAGAAACGCCCATTCGTCCGGGGTCAGGGGGGGCTCGTGTTCTGCTGGGCTAACCGAGCTCAGCAGAGAGAGTTCAACGGGCCCCTGCGTCTCGCTGGACACGCCGGGGGTGGCCGTTGCACGCAGAGAGCACAGAATCAAGAGGGCAAACGAGAAGACGATGCGACGCATTTAGGAAACTCCGCTGTGGAGCCAGCCAGGGGCAAGGCCACGGCATAGTCGTCACCATCAGCAAAGAGTTGGCGATCGCGATGCCTTGTTCAGCACGTAGGTGTTCGCCAGCCGGGCGTCGAAGAACGGGGCTGCGCGTTCGCTCAATCCGACGTCGCTGGAGGTCCGCAGACACAGGGTTGAGGATGGCGATGAATCTTACTTGGAACAATCCGACATTTCGCCGGGAGGCAGCTGGGGGCTATGTGGTTTATTTATGCAAGTTAGCCAAATCTGATCGGAAATCAGATCAGATGCATCCCGAATTCTTGGGGTGCCTATGGATAGGTGGTGTCAGAGTGTTCTGATGTCGTGCGGTAGTGAGCGTCTTTTGCCCGCTCACCCAGCAAAGCGGCATCCTTCGGCAGGAATCACGAAGGAATCAGGCTATGGAGATTCCAAGCAATGCCGGCGAGACCTTCGAGCAATGAGCTTGGAGAACAAGGCAAATCCAGGCAGACCAAGAGTCTATCCTGTGGCCGCAACCCCAGCGATAGCTTGGAAGGCGCATCTATCGGCGATTGAAGATCGCCGTGCTACGCCCAGGAATGGGCGTAGTTGGCGTGAACCGAATTTCTGGAGAGTACGCCCTCAGTCGTAGCTGATGCGCACCACCGTGGACATCACTGCGCTACCCGGCGCGGCTGTGAGTAGAACCCGGCCGCCCTGCTCACCAAAGTGACATCCTCCGGCTGGCATGGTGAAGGGCGCTGATTGCGGTGATTCCACGCATTGTCCGCGCACTCCTGCGGCGAGGTGCGCGGTCGGCAAGGCAACGGCTACGCTGACCCGCGATCTGTCTTGCGGTCGCAGCTCCAGTTCCAGCTGAGAGACCCTCTGTGAAGGCGCTTGAACAATGGGTGAGGAAGTTGCGATGAGTCGCAGCGGTGGGGTAACGATCCTTCCCGTGAACTGAATGAAGCCGGAAGTCACTTGCGAGGCCCCAGCTGCAGAGCAGCAAGCTAGCAGGGCGGCAAGTGTCAGGGTGCGACCTATTGATATGCGATGCACAGCCATGGCTACTCCTCGAATCTGAATCGTTCCGTTAGGTGCAGCGGCGAACTCGCCGTCTCCCATCTTGCTAACGGCAGATTCATCTGATTCTTAAGTAACGCTCTCGTCTTGATCTTTAAGAACTATCCACGCAAAGCCGGGATCATTCCGCATTCCCTCTGACTCGGGCCGGCACTAAGCTCAGATCGATGATGTCATCCATACATAAAACCTCCCCTAACAAGGCTCAACTCTTCTGCGCCCAAGCTCAGCAGGTGTTTGCAGCCGCTGCCTCTGCGAGGACTGAGTCCTCGGGGAATTTCAGGCCTCACTTTATGCACGACAGATCGCATGCTGGCGCCACTGGCGCAGGAGTGTCACCCATGTGCTATCGCATCCTCGTTGTCGAGGACCATCCATTAGTACGCGCGAGCACGATGTCCGTGCTGCAAGCCTCAGGCCATCACCAGGTGAAGGGCGCCAAGGACGGGGGAGAGGCGTTGCAACTGCTCGCTGAGCAACCCTATGACCTGGTAGTTAGTGATCTACGCATGCCGGGCATTGACGGTGTACAGTTGATTGAGCGGTTCCCCATTGAGGACCGGACCAGCCCAGCACTTGCCATCGTCAGCGGCGATGCGCAGCCGATTCTATCGGGGGCCTATCAGGCGGCGCGAGCGCGAGGCCTGAAAGTGTTAGGGGCCTACCCCAAGCCGTTCTCAAAAGACGCCGCAGAAGAGCTGCTTCTGGCGCTTGACAGGCGAGCGGCTGTTCCCGCGGCAAAAAAGAATGTTGTTTATGACAATCCGGCCGACATGCTCATCAATGCGCTGGAGTGTCAGGACATCCAGGCTTGGTTTCAGCCCAAGTACTCGTTGTCCGAGCGGCGTATTGTGGGCGTAGAAGCCTTGGCGCGCTGGCTGCATCCTCAATTGGGCCTGTTGCTTCCCCACGCGTTCATGCCGGACATGCAGCGTGAAGGGCTTTACGAGAGGCTTCTTTGGGTGATCTTGCGACAGACGATTACAGCCCTGAAGTACTGGAAGTCACTGGGTCATGAAGTCATGGGATCAGTGAACCTTCATACCCGTCTGTTGGATGACGTTACCCTTCCGGAGCGTCTTCACGCATTCGTCACCGAGATGGGAGTGTCGCCCGGAAGCATCTGCTTCGAGTTGACAGAGAACACCACGACTACGGAAGCATGCAGCTATTACAGTGGAGCGTCCCGCCTGCGCATGATGCAGTTCGGCCTGTCGCAAGACGATTTCGGCACAGGTTACAGTTCCTTCTACCGCTTGGTGGCCACACCGTTTACGGAAATGAAGCTCGACCGAAGCCTGGTGCAGAGTTCCGTCAAGCATGAGGCCTTTCGCAAAGCGCTTACCAGTCTGATCCATCTCGGAAAAGAGCTTGGCTTGAACGTGGTCGCCGAAGGTGTGGAGACCCACGAGGAACTGGAGCTGCTGCGTTCGCTCGGCTGCGACATGATTCAAGGGTTCTTGGTTTCTCCTGCGGTCGATCGGGATGCCCTGGGAGAGTTGCTCGTTTCGAAAGACCCCTATCTTCTGTAACTCAGCCCGCGGTTGGAGAGCTTTCCTCAGCTCTCATCGCGGGCGAGGAGATCACGCAGGGCCACTTCCATTTTTTGTAGCAGCGCACAGTATTTCTCTCCCTTAACCCGTAGCTCGGCTGCAGTTCCGTGTCCTGCGCAAACTTCCAGATCGTGGCAGGCGTCCAGCACAATTGCCGCATTGATCATACGGGCCGTCCCCTTGGTGCGATGCGCTAGCGCCGCGATGCCGATCCGGTCCTGCTTGGCTAGCAGAGGCTCCAATGCTGCCAGGTCATCTTGATTGCTCTGAATGATCCCGGCTATCAATCGCTTGACCAATTCCAAATCCCCACCCCCCAACGCCACGATCGACTCTGGGTCGAACAGGGTAGCGTTGGCGTCGCCAATCAAAGGCGTCTGAACGGGCAAGTTGGACGAGGGAGGTGTATTCATGATTCCACGGGTTCCAGATAAGATTGGCCGAAGTTGACCTTCCATTGACCTGGATGGGCCGACTTGTTGTGCAGTTGCAAGAATAACGTGGTTCGAACTTTGGAGATATCCGGCAAATCGCTATAGTGACGATCGGGGCCAAGCCGTGCCCACGCTGCCATCCAAGGAACTGCGACTGATTATGAGGGAAGCCTTCTCTCCAACTGCCGGCCGGCACTTTCATCAATGGCCCACCGCAGGGAGGGCCGGTTTCGCGCTATCTAACGCTGTTTTTCGCCTATGCGCCTTTGCCGCGGTGCTCTGGCTGCTGCTTGCCGCCTGTTCCAGCGTAGCAGCCCCTGCCGACTCCCAATACGTAATGGTGGCCGGTACCAGCTCATCCACACAACCTTGGCTCACGCCCGCAGACCGCCAATGGCTTACCGAGCGCGGGCCGCTCGTCGTGGGGATGATGCCCCCTGGCTATCCGCCCTTGAGCGTAATGAGCGGCGACCGGATCCGCGGGGTAACCGTCGACTACCTGGCGCTCCTGCTGGAGGCACCGCCTACCGTGCGGATGTTTCCTTCCTGGGAAGCTGCGCTGGATGCGCTGGAGCGGGGCGAGATTGATCTTTTGGGCGGCGGAACTGAACTTGCAGCCACCAATCACAAGCTCCTGTTGAGCCGAGCCTACCTACAGGACCAGCCGGCACTGATAACCCGCCGCGGAGCGCCCTTTGACCGGAAGGCTCCGGTTTCCCGCATCGCGATGGTGACGAGTTATCGCACCAGCGATCAAGTCCGGGCTGTCTACCCCAATAGCAAAATCCTGCGGTACGCCACGCCGAAGTTGGCGGCGGAAGCCGTCAGCCTGGGCGTCGCGGATGCCGCCATCATCGACGCCGTTGCCGCGCACTATGCCATCAACACCTACTACCTGCTGAATCTGCGCATCGAGAATTTTGCACCGCTGGAGGCTGAAGGATTCGGATTTCTGGTTCGCGGCACCGATACAAGACTTCATGCGCTGATCAATCGCACGCTCCCTCAAATCACCGCAACCTATGGTGATGACATCTTGCGCAGTTGGAGCGCAGGCAGACACCTGCGGCTCAGCGATAGCAAGATTGCGTTGACACCTGCGGAGAACCGCTGGCTGTCCTCGCACCCCGTGGTGCCGGTGGTGATAAACGATACGCTCGGTGCGCTTGGCCAGCGCGATACGCTGGGCGGTGCGGTGGGTATCGGGCCGGACTACCTAGACCTGATCGGTCAGCGCAGCGGCCTTCAGTTCAAGTATATCTACGCCAGTAACTATACCCAGGTTGGCAACCTGTTGCGTGAAGGTAAGGCGATGTTAACGCCGATCATGTCTACGGAGACCGAACCGGACGGAAGTGTTGAGCTCTTGCCTCCGTATTTGCCAAGTTCTGTTGTGTTGATGACCCGCGGCGTTCCGAACTTTGGTCATGGCGACACATTTGATGCTTATGACCTGAACGATCTACGTGGTAAGCGCCTTGCATCGCCATCGGGCTACTTCATCAACTCAATCATTGAGCAACAATATCCGGACATCAAACTGCAGATCTACCCGGACTTCTTGGAGGCCATGCGCAGCGTCGACGAGGGCCGTAGCGACGCATTTGTCGGAAGCGAGTACACCGGCCGATTCATCTCGGCCCAAAGCTTCAACGACCGTATAACAGTTACCGGAGTTCTGTCTGAGTTCGAACGTCCAGTCAGCATCGGAGCTACGGTCAAGGAGCCCTTGCTGATAAGCATCCTTGAAAAAGCACAGTATGCGGTCGCTCCGGAAGAGCTCGCCGATATCATACAAAAGTGGGGGCCCCGTTACCCTGCATCCGGCCTTGATTTCTGGCGAGACCATCGCGCTAACATCCTGCAGCTGATCGCCGCATTCGGCGTGGTGCTGGTGCTCTCGCTGGTCTGGGGCTTCTACCTTTTTCGCCAGGTTCAGCGGGCTCGCCGAGCCGAGAAGCAACTGCAAATCGCACGGGAAAAAGCGGAAGCGGCCAATCAGGCGAAGAGCGTCTTCCTGTCGACGATGAGCCACGAGATCCGCACGCCCCTGAACGCCATAATCGGCTTGCAGGAGTTGGTGCTTGAGCGCGCTCAACAAGGAAAAATTGAATCAGGCCTTCTAGGTACCGCCCAAGATGCCGCTCGCGGCCTGCTTCTGTTGCTGGGCAATGTCCTGGATCTTGCTCGAATTGAAAGCGGCCGCGTCGACTCTGCTCCCAAGCCTGTCATGGTTCGCGCTGAGATCGAGGGGATCGTTCCTCTTGTCGTGGGCATGGCCCGCCAGAAAGGCCTGGCGCTTAAGGCGACCCTGGAGGGTGATGTTGACCAGTGGGTTCTCATGGACCGCATGCACTTCCGGCAAGTGCTATTCAATTTGCTGAGCAATGCGATCAAGTTCACCGAGCAAGGCGGGGTGACGCTACGAGCCGTAGCAAATGTGAAAGCGCGGCCAGGCCACCTCCAATTGCGCGTAGAAGTCGTCGATACCGGGATCGGCATTTCCCCACAGGATCAAGTGACGCTCTTTGAGCCGTTCAGCCAGGTTGAATCAGCACAAGAGGCCCAGCCCTTCGGCACCGGGTTGGGCTTGAGCATCAGTCGGCGTCTGGTAGGACTGCTGGGCGGGACGCTGAGTGTGCAAAGTGAGGTCGGTAAAGGAACATGCTTTTGCGTGCTGCTCGAATTGCCACTTTGTGAGGCGCCCAGCCCCACGGATGATGTCGCAGCGCCCGTGCCACGCGTTGCCGCGCCCACGCAGCACCAAGTGGCGTTGTCCATCCTAGCGGTCGACGACAATCTGGCCAACCGGATTACCCTCGAGGCGCAACTCGAGCGGCTGGGCCACCAGGTCACCCTGGCGGTTGATGGTCAGAGCGCATGGGAGCTGTGGCAGGCGGGGACTTTTGACCTTGTCGTCACGGACGGCCAGATGCCGCGAATGAATGGTTATGAGCTCTCCGAGAAGATCCGCGCGGAAGAGGCGAACAGTGGTAGACGCCGTTGCTACATCCTCGGGTGCACGGCAAGCGCCGAGGAAGAGGAGGCTTATCGTGGCATCGATGCGGGAATGGATCGAATCTTGTTCAAGCCGATAACGCTCGAGATTCTGGAGCAGGCGCTGCGCGAAATCATGCCATAGCTGATCAGCGGGCAGTCAGCCTGCGTCTGTCCGCAGAATCAGATATATCTCCGGATGACCAAGACACGTCCTCTTGGTCGCGATCTGCATCCGCCATTAGCATGGGCTGTCAAAACCATAAATCGGCCGACAGCGAACGACCTTACTTGAACTGCAATGCCGCCGTCATTCTCCCCAGTCTGCGATCCACCCGACAAGGGCCTTGTCGGTCAGGCACCGTGCGGACTGGCTTGTTACACAGGCCTCGAGCGGTTGGACATATTGGAAGCGCTACCGTTTCGCAAATCCGCGCAGGCTGGCGAGATAGCTCACAACCGACCGCTAAAGATCTCTTACCAGCACCGCTGCAGCTCATCCACGAGTGCTGCAGCCGGAGCCTATTGAAGGCTGGGGAAGTGCTGACGCGTCGGGGTGATAGCCCAGACAACCATTCAGGAGATGTTGGTGAACAGGGAGGGGGGAGAAGTTGGCCAAGGACTACCAGGACCTCAACGTCTATGACGCGGCCAAGAGGCGCATTCGACTCGTGTTCGAACACTTTGAGCGTGTCTGTGTGGCGCTATCTGGCGGCAAGGATAGCTCTATCACCCTCCACTTGGCCCTGGAAGTCGCCCGCGAACTGAACCGCTTGCCCGTGCATGCCGTGTTCATTGATCTGGAAGGGCAGTATCAAGCGACGATCGACCATGTCACAGAGATGTTTGATCGAGACGACGTGCACCCATGGTGGATTTGCCTGCCCATCAATTTGCGCAATGCATCGAGCCTGCAGGAGCCCTTCTGGTGCTCTTGGGAACCCGGTCGTGAAGCTGACTGGATTCGCCCGCTGCCGAAGCATCCGGCGGTGATCAACGATCCCGACCGCTTCCCGTTCTTTCGCCATCGCATGGAGTTCGAGGAGTTCTTCCCGGCCTTCAATGCCTGGCTCTCGCAAGATAAGTCGACAGCGTTTCTGGTTGGAATCCGCTCGGACGAGTCATTGAACCGCTATCTTGCAGTCAAGAAGAGGGCCAAGCAGAAGAAAAGCGCGTGGACACCGCCAGACACATCCACTCCAATTCAATGGAGCTCTCGGGACGTGCTCCTGGATGATCGATGCGTCACGTTTTTCCCAATCTACGACTGGCGATTTGAAGATATCTGGAAGTACGTTGGCAGCGCCCGGCTGCCTTACAACCGGATCTACGATCTGATGTATCGCGCGGGGCTGCCCTTTTCCCAGATGCGCATCTGCCAGCCGTTTGGCGACGATCAGCGAAAAGGGCTGGACTTGTTCCAGAAGCTCGAGCCCCAGACTTGGGTCCGTGTCGTCCGGCGGGTAGCCGGTGCGAACTATGCCGCGCGCTACTGCCGGCAGCGGTTCCTGGGCTACAGAGGTGGACTCGGCCTGCCGCCATCATTCGACACCTGGCGCGCTTACGCCAAGTTCCTCCTAGAGAGCATGCCCTCACCTTTGCGGGGCATTTACCTTCGACGCATCCAACGGTTTATCAAGTGGTGGGGGGAACATGGCTACCCACTGGAGGTGTGGCCAGACGCCGGCACGCCCGCGCTTGAAAACCGCAAGGCGCAACCCTCCTGGCGTAGGGTAGCCATGGCACTGCTCAAGCAGGACATGGCCCGGTCGCTGTCTTTCAGCACGTCCCAGCGCGACATGAAGGCGCTTGGCATCTGCAACAAGGTGAAGGCATGAATGCTTCTACCCACTACGAGTTCACCGAGATCTGCTCTATGGAGGACGAAGCACGCTTCTTTTCGCTTCTCGGCCGCTTCTTTGCCAGCCCGCATGTGCGCCGTGAATGCGGCGGCTACCCTCTCAACGATAGTCCGTTTCATCGGTGGTTCGTCGCTGTCCATAAGGCTGATTCTCGCGTGGTCGGCTTTGCCAGCATCGAGCATCGGAGCGGCATCCTTATGTGGCGTGAAGCCTACGTACGCGCTGAAGCGCGTGGCCGCGGCGTGTTCAGAACGCTGCGCCAACAGGTGCTGACCTACGTGGATTGCCACCAGTTGACGTGTACGACACGGGTTCCCGACAATTCAGTTCCATTCCTCGAGCCCCACGGTTTTACTCTGCGTGCTACGCGAGGAAAGTGGGCAACGCTCGAAAGGAAGCAAAATGCCCGATAGCCTAGTACAGCGAGCGGCTCTGCTCTTTGAAGAACTCGATTCCCTTCCGCTGCACACGAAGATCGAGGCGATCAACAGAATCCGCCGCAGCCTCCATGGGCACAGCCCCTTTGCTGGCGAGCCGGTCGACTTCGTTGAATGGGTCGAAGGCGAGCAGGTCGAAGGCAACGACTACAACCCCAACTCCGTAGCGCCTCCGGAGTTGAAGCTGCTTGAGCACTCGATTGATGTCGATGGCTTCACTCAGCCTATCGTTTCGCATACCGAAGAGGGTCGCCGTGTGGTGGTGGATGGGTTTCACCGCCAGCGAGTGGGCAAGCGTTCCAAACCCCTCAAGGAGCGGCTTCACGGGTATCTGCCTGTCGTAACCGTCCGCAGCGAGCGAGCAGCGCGTGAGGACCGCATAGCCGCCACGATCAGGCATAACCGTGCCCGCGGCATTCACGGTGTCCAGCCGATGACAGAGGTCGTTGTCACGCTCTTGCGGGCGGGGTGGACTGAAGAAGTCGTCGCACAGCGACTTGGTATGGATGCCGAAGAAGTCCTGCGTTTCAAGCAGGTGGCCGGCCTGCCGGAACTGTTCAAGGATCACCCTTACTCCCGGTCCTGGGAGTGATTTGTACTAGCCATCGGACACGGCGAGAGCATGCGTGCGTTGAACGGCTGGTGTGTTCATATTCATCGTACAGCGCACCATCGACGTAGCCCCAGTCGGAGTTGAGTTCGGCCGCGGCAACCCCTAGGGTAGAAGCCTCCCCACCTTGACCGAGCAGGGGCTCGCCACTGCAACACGGTTTGGTGCGTGGCTAGTCAGGTAACCCCTCGATGCCGCTGCGGATCTCAGACCGATCTGATGGATTTGAGGAACGATCCTGTCGAGCTCAGCGACCCTACCAAATAGAATAGGTGATCACTACCCTTTGCCATATTTCCGGCCAATTGGCGCCAGGAGCCTTCCAAAAAGTGAAGCCCATGTTACGACTCATTATCCTTGCACTGGGGTTACTCGCAGCTCAAAGCAGCTACGCCCTCACGTGTCTTAAGAACGGCAACCAAGACATTGAGGCCGCACAAGTTCCTACCCTTGCGCTGGCATCTACGTTGCCAAAGAACACCATTATCTGGCGTTCGGAACCGCAGACCATCAACATCCAGTGTTGGCACCAAGGAGTAGCTGATGGTGAATACTTAACCCTGTACTTAGCGCCGAATGATCCTACCGGTACGCTGCTGGGGTCAGAGATCGAAGCGGGAATCCGCCTGAACGGCGTAGACTACCGATGGAGCGAGGCTAATAAGAAGATTGTTTTATACAATCTAATCCCACCATGTAAAAACCCGGCGGGATGTTATTCCACGGCCCTTCGGGTTCCTCTGAGTTTTAGCGTTTTCTTGTCCAAAAGGTCAGAGGCAGGCCCAGGCAAGGAGGGGCCAGTGACAGGCGTGCCGGGAGGGGCGTATATGGTGTTCCAAATGTCTGGACATATCACTCCGCCGCCCCCGCCTTATATTCCCGGCGTCAGTTTCGGATATGGCATTATTGGTATGAATGCAATGCGATTCGTCAGCTGCGCTTCGACCGTGGAGGTCTCGCCAAGGGTCATCGACTTTGGCCCGATCAGTTCTTTCGGGGCTCAAACCAACAAAGTTGTGAAAGAGGAGAGCTTCAGCATCACATCGACCAAGAACTGCGACAGTAGTTACGGGCTCACCGGTCGATTTCTCCCTATGAAGGCAAGCATTGGCGCGGATGGGACCACCTTGATTCCTTCCAACAATAATTCGTTGGGAATTCGATTGCTGAAGAAGGAAAATGCCTCAGCGATTCCGCTTGCCCGGGATTTCGAATTGGTCGCGAAGACCGCCAATAGAGTTTCCGTCAAGGACTACACGGCAGAGCTTCGCTGGCTGAGCAATACGGCCAAATTGGGAGATTTTGAAGCCGCTGTGCAATTGGAGGTGTATTACAAATGACCCTCCGGAATGCAATGTAGGAGCACCTTGCGCGGCCCCCTGCACACAAAGCCCGTCTACCGTCCAGCACTGGCCGGTAGACGGCGGCCAGGCCTCTGTTGACTCACAATTCAAGAGGTCAGTGCCCCACGTATAGCAAGCTCTTGGCCACATGCGCGAGAGCTCTCCATGCCCCCCGCCTGACCACTCCCGACCCTGAGGGCGGCCACTCCGTCCGCATCCAATCTGAGGCAAGGCGGCGCCCCTTCATCAGCCTGTCAGGTCATCTTGGCTCTCAAACGGTCCGGTAGGCTAGCTGCCTCTCTGCAGAATCGAACCTGCCAGGCTGGTGCCACCGTAGCCATCGAGTGATAGCGGCACTGTTGCCTGGCAGAACTCACGCGTTTCTATTCTGGATTGCTAACCAGCCTGCGCGACCACCGATGTCGATGTCTCCGCGCCTCTGCGAGCCTGCGGCGTAGCGTGCTGCAACGCGTAGCGCCCGGAAACCCGAAAATTGCGCCAGCTCGGGTTGCTGATATGCAGCATGGCTTCTAGGCAATCGGCGCTCAATACGGGGGACAACAGGTTGCCATATTGCTGCACCCTGTCGAACTGGCGGATCCACCAGTAGTCGCTTGCAATGTCGGCCCCCCCCACCAGAACCTGTAGTCGACTGGTGCGGGCCAGTTCCAGCAGTTGGCAGAACCGAGATTGAAGCAGTGAGGAGTCGGAAACCCCGTGCGGGATATTCAGGTGAAGCCCCACCGACCTCACAGCTGCTTGACCGCGCTCCCCAGACGCGTTGGTCAAAGGGAGTAGGGCAACTCGCAGGCGAGGACGGAACTCTTCGAATCGGGCAAATGCATAGGCCCTGTCACACAGTGACTCTGATAGGGGCACCGTGAAGGTGATGTGGCTTGCCGGGTAGTTCATCTGCGGGGCAAGCGCGGGCTCAAGCTCTGACGCGTCGATGTGCAGCCCACCGTCAACAACGCGTAATCCAAGCTCCTTACACATGTCCTCTGCCGATAGCGGATCGAGACGGCCACCTGCAGGGGTGTAGGGCATTGAGAACGGGATGGAGTTGCCGTGGCGCAGAAAGAGCGCCATGGCACTTTTCAGGATGGATTTCGGAGAGCCAAAAGCATGATGGGCGACTGTGTGGTTTCCCGTGTTCTGGACAACGTACTCCACGACTTCACCATCTGAAGCAAAGGCTGGCTGTAACAGTAGCCCTCGCACCCTTTTGCAAGCAGGGGTCTTCGTTCTAATGTTCAATAACGCGCTAGTTGGATTTTTCATCGTGAGATAACACAAGGTGCATCCCAGACTTCCAATGCCGGTATCTCTCGTTGCCTTGTACGAATCCCGGCAAAGATTGTCGATTCTGAACAGGGAGCGCCGCGGTCTCTATCGGCTAGCCGGAGTGGTGGCGAGGTCACGGCCTCGATAAGTCTGCCGGAACAATTGGAGGAAGGTGGGATTTCGGTCTAAGGGCGGCGGCTTGTTAAAAAAGCACTCTGCCGATACCAAAATCTTCCTATATCAACTGCGTAGAGAATATGGGAACTATCTCTATTTCATTCTCTTTGATCCGATCCGATCAGTCAGAATGACATAACGGCGTACATATGTTTCTACGTCGCAACAGTGTTTCAAAACACGAAGTGGCACTCGAAAAAAAAGCTCAACCCCAGCCTGGGGTCGAGCCAAAACCCGCAGCCCGCCGGCACGGAGAACTGCGAGGATGATTGCGACTTTGGGTTCGGAATTCGTCGTGGCTGAAGCCGGCTATTGAACTAGATTGGGAGGATGCTCAGGCCGTATTTCGCATCTGGAACTGTTCCCAATATGGCCTGGCTATACGAAGTGCGGTCCGTATCGAGGCGGGAACTATTTTTTCTTCAGATTATTCGTAAATAAAGGCGGAATAATCCTAAGGCTAAAGATTCGATCTGGACCAAATTGGTTTGGCTACACGTGCACATTAGCCTGTTCGGATTGTCGTCCATAGTAGGTTTTTCCTTGATATACAGGCTTTTCCAGGATCGTACGGCTTGGGAAGGTCATGCCTTGCAAGCGGGTTTGCGGCCAGGTGAATTCCTGCCAAGTTGAGCCGCTGTCTCCTATTGGAAACGCTGCAGCGGGCCGGCCATCTTGTTTGAGCGGTTGAATGCAGTAATGATCTGGCCGCGTTGCGTGCGAATGCACCGGATCTGGCGCGTGCATTGTTGTCATCATTTGCCAGGAAGTGCCTCATTTAAGGGGCCGCAAGAGGGAGAGTCGGTTATGGATAGTTTGAGATTAGTGACGATTGGAGCGCATGCGGAGCGGGCATTCGACCTGATTCAATCAGGCATTACGGAGTGCGGCACTGGAGAAGAACAACGATTGCTGCTGGAATCCATCCTTTGCCAGTGTGCAGCGTTCACTCGCCTGCTGAGCGGAGAGGAGGAGTTCCTGGCGTTGCTGGATCGGATCAGGAACGTCACCAACGACATCGCGTCCGAGCATTGGCCAAAGCAGCTTCACTAGCAAGTGAGGGCAGAAGGTGTGTCCCACCTTCTGCCCTCGTGTCAACGTCCCCTTGGGCTTAGCCGGGTAAGGCGAACACCGCTTCGATCTCGATGTTGACGTCCTCTGAGAACAACCCGGCCACCTTGACCAGGGAGCTGGCTGGATACGAGCCGTCATAGTGCTTGGACAAGACACTGCGCAGTGCCCCGACATCGTCCATGGAGGTTACGAAAATCGTCACCTTGATGAGCTCACGCATGCCAATGCCTTCGGCCTGCGTGACTCGTTGCATCTGCTCGAAGATCGCCTCTGCTTGCCTGGCGATATCCTTGCCCTGGGCCGGGGTGCCGAAGGCTGTCATGCCGGATAAGTACAAGGTGTTGTTGTGGCGCACTGCCACCGAGTACGGGCCTGCTGGCTCGGGCAAGGCGGGATAGTTCGTTCTGGTGATCATTGAGTTTTCTCCGCTGCTGGAGTTGGGGGAACCTGCCGCAAACACGGGCAATGAGCTGGCCGCGCCAGCTATCAAGCAGGCAACTACGAGTGCTTTCATGCGTTGAGATACTCCTTTGAGAAAATTGGGTTTCAGGCAGGTTGCCAGCCCCCACCGAGGGCTCGGTAAATGGCGACGATGCCGCGGTACAGATCCACTTCCGCTTCGGCTTGGGCATCCTCCGCGGCCAGTTGCTCACGCTCTGCATCCAGGAGGACGAGAAAATCCACAACGCCTTCGCTGTACTGGATCGATGCCTGCTGTGCCGCACCGCGGCTGGCATCGCTGCGACGCGTCAGCGCCACCAGTCGCTCCTGGCGCCTGGCATAGTCGCTGAAAGCGTTGGCGGTCTCCTCCAGGGCCAACAGCACCTGCTGCTCGTACTGCGCCATGGCGACATCCGACCCGGCTTGCGCAGCGCGCAGGCGAGCCCGCACGCTGCCTAAGTCCAATGCACTCCAGGTGAGCGTTGGGGCGACGCTCCAGGCCTTGGCGGCCGCCGAGCCAAGTTGCGACCCGCGCCCGGCGGTGAATCCCAGAAAGCCACTCAGACTGACCCGTGGAAACAGGTCAGCTGTAGCAACGCCAACCTCGGCAATACTGGCAGCCAAGCGCCGTTCAGCTGCGCGGATATCGGGCCGCCGGCGCAGCAGGTCCGCGGGATCGCCGATAGGCAGCGCTGTGGCGATTGCCGGCAAAACTTGGGGCGACAGGTCCTCGGTGAGCTCGTCTGGACGCATTCCCAGCAGCACGGCGATTCGATGCCTGGCGCGTGCCGCCTCGGCCTGAAGCCCAGGGATCTGCGACTGCGTGGCCTGCAGGCGGGCCTGCGCCCGCAGCACATCCAGGTCGGTGCCCATTCCGGCTTCCCGGCGCCGCTCGGTCAGATTGAGCGAGCCGCTTTGGTTGCCAAGGTTTGCCTGGGCAATGCGCTCCCTCGACTGCGCGCCGCGAAGCCCGCCGTATGCGTCGACCAGCTCTGCGATCAGACTCACCTGCAACTGTTGAAGATCAGCCTCGGCGGCTTCGCTTCGGGCCTCGCTGGACTCCAACTGATGCCGGATGCGGCCGAACAGGTCCAGTTCCCAATTTGTGTCCAGCCCCAAGTCGTAGCGTTCCTGGTTCACGCGCGCCTCGGTCAGGCCTGGCTGCTGCCCCTTGCCAAGATCGGCACTGGCACGGCTTGTGACGATCGGGAAGCGATCATTTGCGGCGTCGTCGCGTAAGGCGCGCGACACCCTCCACCGGGCAAAAGCTGCCTTGAGGTCTTGGTTCCCCTCCAGTGACCGTATGACAAGCCGGTCCAGCACTGGATCTTCGAACTGCCGCCACCAGAGCACCTCAAAGCGCCCCTTGTCGTAGCTTTCCTCATCCTGAGAGGCCATCACGGCGGCCGAAGGCAACACTGGTTGCTTGTAGTGAGGCCCGACCGCGCAGCCGGCCAACAGCACTGCGACAAGGGGGATACCTACATTTCGAATGTGGCAGCTCATACCTTCTCCTCCAGCAGGGGCTTGGCCACGGTGGCGCGACGTGTGACACGTTGCTCCACCATCTTGCGCAGCCACACGTAGAAGACCGGAGTCAGCAACAGTCCGAAGACGGTGACTCCGAGCATGCCCGAGAACACCGCTACCCCCATGGCACGGCGCATCTCGGCGCCGGCGCCGCTCGACAACACCAGAGGCACCACACCCATAATGAAAGCGATAGAGGTCATCAGGATCGGGCGCAGGCGCAGGCGGCAGGCCTCAAGCACCGCGCTGGCGCGGTCCAGGCCCTGTTCCTGTTTCTCCCGCGCAAACTCGACCAGCAGGATGGCGTTCTTGCATGCCAGCCCCACAAGCACGATCAAGCTGATCTGGGTGAAGATGTTGTTGTCCCCCCCGGTGAGCAGAACCCCTCCAATGGCCGACAACAAGGTCATCGGAACGATGAGCACAACTGCCAGTGGCAGACTCCAGCTTTCGTACTGCGCAGCCAGTACCAGGAAGGCCAGCAGCACGCACAAAGGGAAGACAAACAACGCTGTGTTGCCCGCGAGGATCTGCTGGTAGGTCAGCTCGGTCCATTCGTAGGCCAGGCCGTTAGGCAACTCCTCCTGCAGCAGCCGTTCGATGGCGGCCTGGGCCTGCCCGGAACTGAACCCGGGGGCAGGACTGCCATTGATCTCGGCAGTCAGGAAGCCGTTGTAGTGCATCACGCGGTCGGGGCCCGCTGACTCCTGAACGCGCACGAACGACGACAGCGGAACCAGCTCGCCGTTCCGATTGCGCACTTTCAACCTGCCGATCTGCTCCGGCGCCATGCGAAACGCCTGTTCGGCCTGGACGGTCACATGGTAGGTCCGCCCAAAACGGTTGAAGTCATTGGCATACATCGAGCCCAGGTACACCTGCAGGGTGTCGAAGATGTCATCGATCGCCACGCCCTGAACCTTCGCTTTGTCCCGATCGATCTGCGCATCGAGTTGCGGTACGTTCACCTGGTAGCCGGAGAACACGCCCGCCAGCTCCGGCAGTGCCCTTGCCTTGTCCACGACAGCTTGTACCTGACGAAACAGCGCTTCGTGTCCCAGGCTGCCTCGGTCCTCGATCTGCACTCTGAATCCGCCGATCGTGCCCAGGCTTTCCACCGGTGGTGGCGGCACCACCATCACAAAGGCCTCCTTGATCTGGCCGTACTTGGCGCCCAGGGCCTGAGCAATGGCCACATCGGACATCGATGCGTCCTTTCGCTCATCGAACGACTTGAGGGGAATGAACATCAGCCCTGCGCTGGCGCTGTTGACGAAGCCGTTGATCGACAGCCCGCTGAAGCTGACCGTATTGGCCACGCCCGGGTGCTCCAGGGCGAGTTCGGACATCCGCAGAATGACCGACTCGGTGCGGTCCAGACTGGCGCCCTCGGGCAGTTGGGCAAAGGCCACCAGGTACTGCTTATCCTGCTGCGGGATGAATCCAGTGGGGGTTCTTTCCAGGCCGAGATAGGCCAGCCCCACCAACCCGACATACAACACCAGAACGATCGAGCTGGCGCGCAGCAAACGGGTGGTCAGAGCAACATACCCGCCGCTGGCCTTCTGAAACAGGCGGTTGAAAGGGCGGAACAGCCATCCGCCGAACAACCGCTCGATCAACGTCGACAACCGGTCCTTGGGTGCACCATGCTCCTGGAGCAGCATCGCAGCCAGCGCCGGCGACAAGGTCAGCGAGTTGAGCGCCGAGATCACCGTCGAGATGGCGATGGTGAGCGCAAACTGCCGATAGAACTGTCCCGTGAGGCCGGAGATGAAGGCGGTGGGAATGAAGACGGCGCACAGCACCAGCGCAGTAGCGACAACCGGGCCGGTGACTTCCTTCATGGCCTGGCGTGTCGCCTCGACGGGAGATTTGCCCAGGCCGATGTTGCGCTCGACGTTTTCCACCACCACGATGGCATCGTCCACCACGATTCCGATGGCCAGCACCAGGCCGAACAGCGAAAGCGCGTTAATGGAGAAGCCCAGCATCTGCATGACCGCGAATGTGCCGACCAGGGACACCGGTACCGCTGCAAGCGGGATGATCGACGCGCGCCAGGTCTGCAAGAAAAGGATGACGACGAGTACGACTAGCGCCACCGCCTCCAGCAACGTGTACACCACAGCGGTAATCGAACTGCGAACGAAAATGGTCGGGTCATAGCCGATCGAGTGCTCGACACCCGGCGGGAAGTCGCGCGCCAGTTCGACCATTCGATGGCGAAGCCGGTCGGACAACTCGATTGCATTGGCGTCGGCGTTCTGGAAGATCTGCAACGCCGCAGAGGGACGTCCGTCCAGATGTGCGCGCAGCGCATATTGGCTTGAGCCCAGTTCAATGCGCGCGATATCGCGCAGTTGGACCACTTCGCCGTGCTTGCCGACATGCACGATAATGCGCTCGAAGTCATCCTCGTCGACCAGTCGCCCCTGGGCGTTGATCAGCAACTGGAACGCGCTGTCGCTCGCATTTGGCGGTGCGCCGAGTGAACCAACCGCGACCTCCCGGTTCTGCTCGCGAATGGCGCGAATCACGTCCGCCGCTACCAGGTTGTAGGACGCCACCTTGTCCGGATCCAGCCACACCCGCATGGCGTAGTCGCCCATACCCAGCAACCGAATGTCGCTGACCCCCTCGATCTTGTACAACTCGTCGATGACGTGAATCGCCATATAGTTGGCAAGATAGGTCGGATCGTACTGGCCACTCGGGGAATACAGGTGAACCACCTGGGCGAGGGCAGGCGAGGTCTTGTCCACCGTCACGCCAAGCCGCTGCACATCAGGTGGAAGCTGGGTGGTCGCCCGGGTCACCCGGCTCTGCACCTGCACCAGTGCTGCATTGAGATCGGTGCCGAGCGCGAAGGTCAGCGTCAGCGTCATCGAACCGTCCGCGGTCGACTGGGAGGCCATGTAGAGCATGTTCTCCACGCCGGTGATCGCTTGCTCCAGGGGCGAAGCGACGGTCTTGCCGAGCACGTCAGGGTTGGCGCCAGGAAACTGTGCCCGCACCACGATGGTGGGGGGAACAACTTCCGGGTACTCGCTGACAGGCAACTGAAACAACGAGACGGCGCCGGCGATCAGGATCAGCAGAGACAGGACAATGGCGAAGATCGGGCGCCGAACGAAGAATTGCGAGAAGTTCATGGCAAGGTTCCTCGTTCTCAGCTGTTCGGCGCAGCACGCGCCGACTCGCTGTCCTGGGCCGATTTGACGACAGGCAGAGGGTCGCTGGCGGTCTTCATCCGTGCCAGGCGCGCGAGCACCTCATCAGTCGCCATGGCCACCTGCTCAGGGACAACCGTGGCGCCAGGCCGGGTATGCTGAAGCCCATTGACCACGATCTGGTCCCCTTCCCTCAGACCATCGCGAATCACGCGCAAGCCCTCTACCTTGGGGCCGAGCTGGACCGCGCGATAGCTCACTACCGCGTCCTCGCCCAGCACCAGGACAAAACGGTTGCCCAGGTCGGTGCCGACAGCTTCGTCTCGAACCAGCGTAGCGGGGTAGGTGTCACTGGCTGGGAGCTGCAGCCGGACGAAGAGTCCAGGCGTGAGCTGGTACGTAGCGTTGTCGATGACGGCGCGCGCGCGCATGGTACCGGTGAGCGGACTGACCTGATTGTCGACGAAATCCAGATGTCCTTCGTACTGGGGCCTTTCATCTGAGCTCAATGCTAGTTGAACCGGAACGCGCGAGGAGTGTGCGGCATCGTCACCGCGCAGACGGCGAAGTTGCTTCACATAGGTGGCTTCATCGATATCAAAGTACGCATACAACTCTTTGGTCTCCACCAACGTCGTCAACAGCGTCGTCCCCTCGTTGACCAGGTTGCCGGCAGTGACCTCAGCGCGGCTGATGCGCCCATCAATGGGCGCGGTAATACGCGTGAAGCTCAGGTTCAGTCGTGCTGCCTTGAGCTGAGCACTGATCGCCGCAACGGCAGACGTGGCTTCCTGATGCGCCGTCTTGCGCGCATCGGCCAGCTCAACCGAGATGGCATTGCTCGCCCGCAGTCGTTCCCCCCGTCCGGCCTCGCTGGCTGCCCGCACCTGGATGGCACGGGCCTGTTGCAGCTGGGCCTCCAAGCGGTCGACCTCTGCCTGGAAGGGCCTGGGGTCGATCTGAAACAGGACGGTGCCTTTCTTCACAAGCGAACCATCCCGGAACAGGACCCGGTCGATATGCCCGGATACCCGAGGACGAAGCTCCACTGACTCAGGGGCCTGGAGCCTGCCGGAGAACTCATCCCAGTCGCTGATGGGGTGAACGATCACCTGCGCGACGCTGACGGCGGGCGGTGGCTGTGCTGCTATCGGGCCGGTATCAGTTGGGCCGCAGCCAACCAACATGCTGGTGGTAGCGATGGCCATAGCGAGTTTAATGCTGGCGGAAATCGAAATACGCATGTCTCACTCCATAAGAAGATGCAGGGTGTACGTCGCGGTTCTTGAAGCGGCTAGAGCGCTTGGGTACGTTTGCTGACATCTCCCAGCGGCAGTTCGGCGAGCCAGCTGTCATGCAGCCACTTCTCGGTCTTGCGCTTGCCTGGGAAGGTGATCCACACAATGTCTCGCTCGAACACCATCGGCTTGGCATCGCCGCCGACGATGACCCAGAACCAGCGGCCATCGGCCAGGTTGCGTGCTTTGATCTTCATGCCGGTGAGAGTGACGATTTCCTCACGCCCATTACGCATCACTTTTAGCGGTTCGTCGTGCGGCTCGATCCAGCTGATTCTCATCTGCTCCAACAGGTCCGGGGCATACTGCTGGAGAAAGTCCCGGGCGATCGCCTCGGAGCGCTCACGTGAGGGCAAAGTCTTGCCCACCAGATCCAACGACATGTTGGCGAAACCCTTCAAAATCCCTGCGTCGGATACCACTGTGCTGAAATGCTCACCGCCCAGGCCGGCGTTACGACCATCGGCTCGCTCATACCGGGAGAGCACTGCGAACTCGCCATCGACAGCCACGGCGCGTTGGAAGGTTTCTTGGTGAGAGGACGGAATAGCGACAACGTTGTTGACGGCCTGATTCATGGTTGAGATCTCCTGGGTCGATTCGATTTCGTTACTGGCGTTGGCTGCGCTCGCTACGAGGGCAACGGCGAGCGCCAGGCCTGCGGTGATACGGGGCGTGGTCATGGAAGACTCCTATGGAGTGATGGGTCACCGGGTTCGGTGGACACTGCAGTGGGCGTGGCCGGCTGCGACGGGGCCTCGCCTTGCACGAACAGCAGCGCAAGGAGCCCAATCAGAATCAGGGTCAAGTGCACGGACTGGATGGCGCCTTGCTTCAGCCAGTAGCCGAACCACAGTCCGCCACAGATGAAGCCAAACCAGAGCAGTAGAAAGCAGGTCAACGCGATGACGGCTCGGTTGCGCGCGAGGTTGAGCAGGGCCAAACTCTTGCGCCTCCAGGCCCTGGCGTAGCTGAAGGCGGCGTACCAGAGCAGTAGCGAGACCAAGACCTGGATGCCTGCCACGGCGTACAAAACGGCCTCGGCCCATTGGGCTGGCCAGGCGCGCCAACGCAATGCCGATCCCAGGAGCTCTTCCTCTTCCAACAGCACCATGGAAAGGGTGTTGCCGATATGGAAGCGGTTCGTTTCGGGGTCGCACAGGTTGTTCAGCACGGCAATGCTCAGCCAAAGTGCAAGGCCGGCCACCACCACCAAGCGGCTAAAGGAGAACGCGTGAAAGGACATCATGGCGTTCCTCCTTGAGTGGAGGAGGCGGGCCATAGGATGGGCCAGCCCAGTTGCTCGGCGTGCCTGACCAAAGCCGGATCACGCGCAACGACGGTGGGGCTGCCGACGTTCATCAGCAGCGCGAGGTCTGACAGGTGATCCCCGTAGGCGTAACAATTGGCCGCCAACACCCCCAACTGATTCATCAAGCCCAACGCCGCTTCCCACTTGCCTGTTCCGATGGTCTGCGGGGGAATCAGCTGGCCCGTGAAGCGTTCGTTGCGTGTTTCCAGCCGATTCGCCAGGACATGGGTGACGTCCAGCTCGGCTGCCAGCGGCGCCAGGAATTGAACTGCCGAGCCCGAAACGAAGGCCACGTCGGTGCCGTTGCGTTGATGCGCTCGAAGTGCTTCCAAGGCAGGCTGGATGAAGAACCCGGGGCGCGCCCTTTCCTGCGCGTACCAGTCCTGGACTGCCTCGGCCAGCCGATCAGGCCGGTGATCGCGAAAGTCCTCATAGAACAGGGTGTTGATAGCAGAACGATCGCGGCCTTCAAGAACGTATTGATTGATGCGCTTGGCCGCAGCATTTTCGGCCTTGGCGCCAGACTCCTGGCCCCACAGCTGACGAAAATAGAAGCTCCTGAAACTAAACATGCTCTTGAGGTCGATGAGCGTTTCATCGACGTCAAAGAATGCGATTCTTCGTATTGTCATGTCGATTACTCGAGAGGGCCGCTTGCACGGGGGTGCAATGCGGCCGCGTGGATCAAAGGGGCGAGATTGGCTCAGTCATCACGTGCACATCTGCTCGAGGTGGCATGCGCAGACGCTGACGCAACGAGCTGACGTGTGACGAAATGGCCCGCTCGGCAAGCGTGGCCTCGCGCTTGCCGAGCCGTTCGGCATCCATCACGGAGAACGCCACGTCCACCTCGGTAACGAGTTTCCCGTCCTGCCAGACTTCCATCTGCGCCTGGACCTCGACGCGATCGGCACGCGGTTGTTTTCTATCGAGAAGGCGATAGCGGATCTGTGCCGGTAGCGGAAACGTGAAGGCGGTGTACCGGACGCTCATTTCGTTCAGGACGAAGTAGCGCTTCTGCGGCGCATAGTCGTCCAGATGGAAGCGCTCCGTGACCGCCAGAAACATCTGGCGGCATGCCTCAAGCAGGACCATGCCTTGCACGTGCTGCCCTGTGAGATGGTCGAGCATCAACTCGTTTTCGGCATGGAGTAGCAGGCTGGCGGTATAGACGCCCTCGTCGGTCCGGTCGGGAATCGAGATCAGCACGTTCTTGCGGTGGCGCTTGTGAGAGAGGTCCTCGCTCGCCAGTTCTGCTTCAGACCACATGTGCCAGTGTTCGAATTCACTTCCATAGCCACTGTCTACCGCCAGGCGATACGCATGCTGAATTTCCTTGCGGCCGAGTCCTTGGCCAGCAATGATCCTGCTGCCTTTCAGTTCAATTGCTCCCGGCGTCTTCAGCGCCTGCAAAAGCGTGCTGTAGGAGAGCACGTGTCCATGTCGAGCAAAATCCTCGAACTGATTTGCAACAACTACATAGATTCCCATTACTGGTGTTCCTTTCATTCCACTTCGTCCGGGCCATCGGCAGGTCGCACGGGCTGTTACCGGTTTACTTGGATACAGACCCGCTTCCCCACCCTTGTCCTGCCGTGGAAATTCAGGTCGCTTGATTAGCGTGCACGAAGGTGTGTATCCCCTCGCGCTGCGCTAAAGATCGCGGCGAGAGCGAGCCCCGCCGCGAGAACCAGAAACAGCGACTCCACCGCCCATGCGCGGCTGCTGTTGGCGAGCCACGGGCCCAAACTCGCGCCGATGAAAAGCACGAAGGTGTAGAACGACACCGCCAATCCGCGGACTTCAGGCAAAGTGGTTGCCGCGATGCGTGCGATCAGTCCAGGAACGCTGATCGCCACGCCGGCGACGTAGATCACGCTTGCTGCCAGCAGCAGTGCAATGCGACCTTCGCCAGCGCCCGCGCATAGTGCGAGGCCAATCGCGGCGATGCTCAACCCCGCAGTCGCGACCCGATGAGCGCCCCAGCGGCCGATCAACTTGGGGGCCAGCAACGGAGCGAGAAATGCCGGCAAGGCCACGCCCCGGGCCTGCATGCCGCTGAGCCCCTGCGCTTCAAGAGCGGCGCCCAGGTGCATATCCATTCCGATGTAGAACGCGACGAAGGACATGAGCAGTAGCAGCGCAGGCAGGTACACGCGGCGCAGCGCCGGATTTCCCAACAACGTGAAGATCTGCCGATACCCTGCCCACAGCGAGGGTTGTGGGCGTCGAACTTCATTGCTCTCCGGGGCCGCCGACATCCGCAGCGCGGTCAAGGCATAGATGACCACCAACGGGACCAGGGCCCAACTAAAGCCCCAGCGAGCGGCAACGACGCTGCCGTAGATTTGCCCCAGAAGGCCCGCCGAGAGGAATGCCGTACTCATCCAGGCCACGCCCCAGACGCGTTGTTTGGGCGTCCCGCGTTCGGACAGATAGGCCAGAGCCACCGGTGGGAAGGACGCTGCTGCAAAGCCCTGCAATGCCCGGCCTGCAATGAACAATCCCGGCGTGGTCACCCATACCAGCCCCAGAGTGATGATTGCCAGCAGCACCAGGCCGCCGACCATCACCGTTCTGCGTCCCAGGCGGTCTGACAGCGGGCCGAACACCATGAATCCGGTCGCATAGGCCATGCCGAAGGCGCCTAGGGCGAGCCCGGCGTGCTCCTGCGGCAGCTGATAGGCAGTCGCCAGCATCGGCAGGATGGGGACCGGGATATAAAGAAGTGAAACAACCGCCAGTGCGCAGAAGACCATTTGCATCAGCAAAGTGATCGTGTGCTGCTGAGTCATGTCAGGGGTAGATTTGTGCATTGCTACATATCTCGTTAAACGAATGGGCCAGGTCATCAAGCGCGCCGCAGTCTCCGTGCCGGCGGGCTCGATACGACGGAACCTCAGGTGTAATTATTTGTAGGTTGCTGTGTAGCTTGCTACATATGTATCAAAAAACCCGGCTTGTCAGCCGAGTTCGCCTTCAAGACGGATTCGGTGGAGCGCCGGGGCCACCTTCAACATCAGCTTCACCAGGGCGTCCCGCTCGTCCTCACTGAAATGGCTCATGAATTTGGCCACCCAGGCATAGTGCTTCGGCAGCACGCGGCTCAGGGTGCTGTCTCCCTCGGGCGTGAGTCGAACAATCCAGTGCCTTCCGTCATGCGGATCTGGATGCTTGGTACACAGACCGGAGGCCTCCATCTGCTTCACCGCACGCGTCATGGTCTGCGAAGCCACGGCCACACCATCGGCCAATGCACCAATGGTGAGTCCGTCCGGATTGCGCTTGAGCAACAGCAGGACGAAGAACGGCGTTTGCGCGAGCCCCTCGCGTGCCAGATTGGTGTTGAAAGCGGACAGCATTTCATCGGTCCCCGATGCCCACACCAGCCAGGTGTAGAGCCCTTCGACGTCAGGGTTGTCGTAGAGCTTGCCGAAACGCGCGAGTGTCTCTCGAGAGGGGAGATCTTTGAGTTCGAACATTATTTATGTACCTATCTTCGTAGCATGCTACACATGTTCGATCCCACTTAGCTAAATGTCAAATTCGGCCCGGAAGCGCGCGCCCTCGATGATCAATCTTGTGCAGGCCCGACGCCAACCCGTGCCGCGCCCGTTGACGGCGTTCAGCGATTTCCTACTGGAACGCTGGCGTGATGCGGCTTGGGATGTCGCCTGACACTTGGGTGCGGTCAACCAGCGCCCCTACCGCACGCGCCGAGCTTTGCAATTTCACCCCATCGGGTCGACCGGCCGGAACTCCATGTCGTACGGCGGCAGAATGTCCGAGAGTTCCAGAAGTAGATCCAGACTCGGTGCCTCTACAAGGAAAAAACCACCCAGTCCTTCGTAGGCGGCGGCATACGGTCCTTCAGAGATCACCCTCGCACCACCCGATCTACGCACGGTGGTGGCAGATTCGCCGTTTTCGAGAGCTTCCCCCGCCAGAATTTCGACGCCCCGGGCAGTGCACTCACTCTGGAACTGTTCGAACCGTTTCATGAGTGCAGCCTGCTCAGACTCATTCAGCCCGTCCCATGCGGGAACATCGCCGTCTCCGGTCAACAACAACATGTACTTCGTGCTTCCTCTCCTCCCTGATCACAGTGGATGTGTATGGAGTACACATTCGATTTTCCATCCATAATCTCTACCTGGATATGAGATGGATCTGAAAAACTAGTAGAAAGCGTCCTGCGCACAGAGCGTCTGACAAGCAGATTTGAAAGATGGCGTGGTTCAACGCATTCTCCACAACGTCGTAACCCCAACCCTTTTCGTGCAGCAGGCTAGACGCCGTACGCCGCAAGTCGTGGAGGGTGAAGGCTGGAATCTCCTGCCCTTGCAATGCGACCTTGAGTGCATTGTCCAGAGCGTTGTGTGCGAACGGCTTGATCAGAGAGCCGCATACAGGCGAAACCCATTCGCTGTCGCCCGCCAGTACAAGCAACTCCTTGAAGAGCATTGCGGCCTGCTTCGACAGATAGACAATGTGCAGCCTTACCTGTTTTCGAGGGGAAAGACCTTTCCCGAAGAGGCAGCCCCTCACCGGTAGAACCGCGGAGGGGCCGGGCCCAACACCGACTCAGCCGTTGGGTTCCTTTTGAGGCAGGCCTCTTCCTTACACTAGGTGTCAGAGGCTGAACCGTGCGACCAGTGCGTTGAGATCTACAGCCAGTCGTGAAAGCTCGTTGCTAGCCGCACTGGTTTGGTTGGCGCCGGTTGCCGACTGCACGGACAAATCTCGGATGTTTACCAGGTTACGGTCAACTTCGCGCGCTACCTGAGCCTGTTCTTCAGCCGCACTGGCTATCACCAGATTGCGCTCGTTGATTTCACTGATGGCGCTGTTAATGGTGTCCAGGGACGAGCCGGCGCCGCGCGCCATGTGCAGCGTCGATTCTGCATGTTCGGTGCTGTTGCGCATGGACTCCACAGCATGCTCGGTGCCGCTCTGGATGCTGCCGACCATGCGTTCGATTTCGCCAGTTGACTCTTGAGTACGGTAAGCCAGGGCACGAACTTCCTCCGCGACGACAGCGAAACCACGACCGGCGTCACCGGCCCGGGCTGCCTCAATGGCTGCGTTCAGGGCCAGCAGGTTGGTTTGATCGGCTAGGCCGCGGATCACGTCGAGTACCTTGCCGATATCCCGCGACTCATTGGCCAACTCACCGATCAGACCAGCAGCGCCTTGCACGTCACCGGTCAATCGCTCAATGGCTGAGACCGTTTCCAGGACCATGTCCCGGCCATCCCCTGCGGATCGGGTCGCGCTCTGGGAGGCTTGCGAAGTGCTTACGGCATTTCGCGCTACCTCTTCCACCGCACTGGTCATTTCATTTACTGCGGTCGCCGCCTGTTCGATTTCGTAGTTTTGTTGGGTCAGGCCGCGAGCGCTTTCGTCAGTAACGCTATTGAGCTCCTCTGCCGCAGACGCTAGTTGTTGGGCGGAGCCGGTAATACGCTGCAAAGTGTCGCGCAGCTTTTCCTGCATGGTGACCATCGCCCTCAATAGGCGTCCAGCCTCATCGCTTCCATCCACGATAATCGGCTGAGTCAAATCGCCTTCGGCGATCCCTTCAGCCGCTTGCAACGCGTACCCAATCGGCCGGGTGATACTGCGGGTCAGCAGCCACGCAAATAGCACTGTCAACGTAGTGGACAGCGCCAGCAGTGCTACCACCAGGTTGATCGCCGTACCATACTGCTTGGCGGCGTCATTGTCGGCAGTTGTTGAGTACTGCGTATTGATCTTCACCAACTGGCCCAGCGTGTCGTTGAGCTTTTCGGTACTCTCCATCATCTGTGTGCTCAACAGCGCTTGCATACCCTCGAGCTGATTCTTTCGCGATAGATCGATCAATTGCTCTTCCAGCTTTCGATGCTGCGTCAGCAGTGCCGTGTATTCATTGTAGGTAGCGCGTTCCTCAGGGCTACTGATGAGTGTCTGGTAGACAGTTTGTGTCTCGTCAATCTTCCGATTGCGCTCGCTGATCAAGTCCAGGATCTGCTGTTGTGCCTGAGGGGAACGATTAAGCAGCAGCCGGTACGCCTGAACGCGTTGCCGCAACGTCAACTGGGTGAAGTCATCGACGTTCTTGATGCTCGGGATAGTGTCCTGGATGATTCTCTCTGTGGCCGATCGGATCTTGCTCATTTGATTCAGGGCAAATACGCCGAGAAGCAACATCAGGCAGCCTATCAAAGCGAATCCAAGGAAAGCTCTCGGGGCGATGTTCATCGTGCGCAAGGACATGGTACCTACCTCGAATGTGCGCTGTTCGCGCTTTGTGGGCGGGGGGTACCTGTCCTATCGCACTAAAAATGAGCTTCTTGATGTTCTGACAGAATATTCAGAAATATCTGATGGTCGTTTGTAGGATTCGCAGATCGAGTGTCTATTGCGCTCTACGATTGATGCATTCCATTGGCGCTTGACCACTACGTGGCGGTTGGGGGAGTGGACGAACGCAGGCGTGTCGCCGCTTCTTCCCTCCAGGTGGAGAGTTCTGCCGCACTCAAAGGAGGCGAGAAGAGATAGCCTTGCCCCCAGGGTACGTTGTGCCGTTGTAGATAGGCCAGTTGCTCCCGAGTCTCGATGCCCTCTGCGGTCAAGGCCATCCCCAGGCGATGCGCAAGAGAAATGAGTGTTTCAAGTATCACGGCGTTCACCGACTCTGTTCCTATTCCTGATACAAAGCTGCGATCGACTTTAAGGAAGTCGGCATCTAATTGCTCCAGATAGGAGAGTGAACTATGTCCGGTACCGAAATCATCCAAAGCCCACAGCGCCCCCAGCGTACGCGACTGAGCAATACGGTGCTGAACTTGCTCACTGTCGGGAAGCATTTCCCGTTCCGTCAACTCCAGAACCAGTTTCGGCGCCGCCGGTCCCATTCTGGTAGTCAGTCGTTCAATGTCCTCCAAGAACTCCGGCATAGCCAAATGGGAGCCACTGATGTTGAGCCCCAGATGGTCCTGAGGTCCGAGCCCCAACTGCGGTAAGTCTGCCACCACGAGATCAAAGATATGACGAGTCAATTCCGCGATCTGCTGTTGGTCCTCCGCCAGAGGGATGAAAATGTCCGGGCGTATCGGGCTTTGGCCAGCCCGAGTCCAGCGCACCAGCGCTTCCAGGCCGCCAAATTCACCAGTGTCCAGGCGAACCACAGGTTGGTACACCATATGGAACTCGCCCTGCTGAATGGCGCGACGCATATCTCGTACCAGAGATCCTCGATGCAGTACAAACCAGTACGCCAAATACCCCATAAGCAAGCAGACGAAGGGAATGAACGGGGCGTACAGCCGCCAGAGGTAGCTGCGGTATGCCTCAAGCAGAGAACTGGCGACTGAAACTCGGACTTCGACGGGGAAGCTTGTGGATTTCACAACGGCATCCACGTCGCGATATTCGGGATCTTGAGCCCTAATCGCAGCGGTGCCGTCAGGCAAGGTTCGTTGCGACTCACTGAGCAGAATCTGGACCAGAAACTGACCGTCGTAGGAGGCCGCATTTTTAATGTCCTGCACATATAGGCCATCGATCACGGCCAGTACGCCCTCATCACTCCCAAGGCTTTGTGATACGACGACCGCCGGTCTATTGCGCACCAGATAGGTTCCCGCAACAGGAGTAATACCTAAGCCGGGAGGGAGCGCGGATGGCCCATCAAACGTTTGAGCAAGGGGCCCCGGGCTGAATCCCTCCACTGATGAACAGTAGACAATTCCGTGCTGCATCAGGAACAGAGCGCGAAAGTAGGGACTCAGATTTCTAAGTCGTGCCAGATCGCTAGATACCTGATCGCAGGGCTTGCCGACCATCGAGATAGCTTCCCCCACGTTGGAGAACACGATATGCAGGGTGTTTTCCATCTGCTGGGAGATGGTTGCCGCAGTGACCAACGCTTCCCTGTCCGCACGATCTTGCGCTTGCCACCATATCATCGGAGTCATTAGCGCAAGAGGTGTCAGCATAGCGACCAGCACAATGACCAAACGCCCAGGGGAAATGCGCCGCTTTTTATTTTTTTTCATGCAATGAACTCTGTGCCTTTAGCCAATAAATCAGGATATTTGCCCAGTTCATGGCAAAAAAATCCCACCGGTATCGAGCAGCTCGGGTCCGTTGAGCAGTTTGCAAAATCCGAGAATGACAAGAAGGCAATCTAGAAATCCAGTTTTTTGGCCGCAACTTGATGACCCAGCGAGAGCGCAAGGTCGCAAGAAGATTATTAATGCGTAAGGCCAATTTTTGCAATATTTCCGACACTCAATATGAATAGCGAAATTGCCACAGCTCACCGCAGAAACTTGGACGAGAAGCATGGGCTCAGAAAGTCTATTTTGACCAGTCTGTTTTGTTCTTGCGTCCCTTGGAGTCCATCTAAAATAGCGGCGTGAAGGCGTCAAATTCTGCTATTTCTTTGGGATTCAGGTCCGAATTTTTAGATGAAAGGGCAAGCTCACTGTTTTTCGATATTACCCTCAAAGGCATATTTTCAACACCTTAGTGCAACTGGTACCGTGTTATTAGATTGTTCATCTTGGAGCAGATGCAAGGGGCTGCGTGGATGGGGGAGAAGCGCTACAGGAGGGGTCTATATCAAGATTTCAGTAGGGCTACAGCTAGGCCAGCAATCTTAAGCCGTAGCGCCTTTGGCGCGGATTGAATACTTGTTTTTTGAGACAGGGGGATCTCATGAGCGAGCTATCTATAAATGGGCGCAGGGCTCAGCCTAGGCATGGACGGAACGCCGCCAACAATTACTTGGCGAGGGAGTAAAGTTCAAAATATTGGATTCGCGACTGACGGCAATATTGATCTCGCTGATGGCGCTGCAAGAAGAGTATTCTCCGGTGGGGGATCTCATCGGGTGAAAACTCGCTTGTTCGTTCAATGAGCTGACTGATGATTGGAAGAGTCCAAAGAGGACTTGTCCGTGCTCGAAACTCGCAACTCTTAATTACAGAGTTTTTTTCAATGTAGTGACTTGGTTTCGGTATTGCGCCGTGCTGGCGCGTGATTTCAAAAAGTTAATTAATGACTCGAATCTGCATTCAAATGCGCGTTTCGAATAATGCTGTGCCCGCCAAACCATTCTCACTGATGGCGGCTGTTATCGACTGGAAGTTAGATTAGAGATGAATAAGAGCATTGCGGTAGTTCTGTTGTTCTGCGCCGGCCTGCACGGCACCGCCCAAGCCACCGGCACTCTGGCCGGTCAGGTCGGCGTGCAGATGGTCATCGGTGCCGGCTGCACCATCAGCAGCGGCAGCGTCAGTGGTGGCATCAACCAGTGGGGGACCCTCGACTTCGGCACCCACTCCGACCTCAGTAACTTGGTCGACGCGCAGACCGTCGGCGCCAACGGCAATATCCAGATCAAGTGCAGCACCGGTCTGACCCCGAGCCTGACGGTGAACGCAGGCCTGCATGCTAGCGGTGGCCAGCGCTACATGAAGAACACCGCCACCAGCACTATCGCCTACAACATCTACTCGGACGCCGCGCGTAGCGCGCTGATCCAGGCGAACACACCGGTCGACATCTCTCCAGCCTCCACCGGCAACGCGGTGAGCATCCCCCTGTACGGCCGCGTGGTTCCCACCGGACAAAACACGCCAACGGAGGCGGGGACCTACACCGACACACTGCTAGTCACTATCGCCTGGTGAGGTGCGCTATCAGGTTTCGAAAGCCCCGGACGGGACTGATGGGCTTGAATCGATGCCTCATCGGAGGATCGCTCTGGCTGCTGAGCTACAACCCGGCAACTGCGCAGACCGCCACGCTCACTTTAAGCGTCACGCTGCTACCCGCCTGTGAGGCGGGCACCGTGGTTGGCGGCAGTGCGATGACCTTCGGCACCCTCGACTTCGGCCAGTACGTCTCCCTGAACAACGCCGTCAGTACCAACAGCCGGCAGGGAGCCGGCTCCATCCGGGTCAAGTGCGTCAATGGTCAGACCTATAACATCAAGCTCGATGGCGGCCTCTACGGTAACGTCGACACGCGGCGGATGGCCAATGTCGCCAACACCGCCATTACCCTGATCTACAACCTGTACAGCGACCGCCCGGGCGGAATCGTCTGGGACAACACCATCGGCGTCGCCGCCACCGGAAACGGCAGCGACCAGTGGTATCCCGTCTACGGCTTGGCGCCAGCGCAAACCACCCCTGTCGCCGGGACCTACCGTGACACCGTCAACGTGACCGTCAGTTGGTGACGCCAATGCCCACCTGGCTCTGCTTCCTGCTCCTGGTTCTGTCACCAGGCGTCACCGCCGGCGCCGACCAGTCGCTGATCAGCCGCGTCTTCCAGGTTCAGGCGGTGGTCGCTAAGGGCTGCTCCTTCGGCACCACCAGCAGCACCTACGACCTTGGCACTCTCAGCTTCGGCACTCTCGGCAACCTGGCGGACCCGGTGAACGTCGCCAGCAGTGCCGGCGCGGGCTCCATCATCCTCACTTGCACCCCGGGGTTGACCGTCTCCATTGCCCTCGATTACGGGATCAACGGCGGCGGCAGCCAGCGCTACCTGAGGCTGGTCAACGGCAGGGAGACCCTGGCCTACCAGCTGTACCAGGACACCACCTATTCCCAGGTCTGGGGCAATGGGGCGCTGGCCCGGACCATCGCTAGCTTCCCCGACACCACCCAGATCTACACGGTGTACGCCCGTCTTTTCGCGGTCGCCACACTGCCGTCCGCCGGCGTCTACCGCGACACCGTGACAGTCACTCTTTCGTTTTGATCCGCCATGGAGGAGCACATGCACAGCCCCCTGATCTACCTACACCTCGCGCGTTGGTTCCCGGCGTTCCTGCTCCTGTTCCTTTGCGGCTCTGTGCAGGCCGCCAGCACGGTGCTGATCTGGCCAATCAACCCAATCATCGAGGCCGACCAGCCCGCCACCGCGCTGTGGCTGGAGAATCGTGGCAAGCAGCCGGTGACCCTTCAGGTGCGGGTGCTCGGCTGGTCCCAGGCGGATTTTCGGGACGTCTACCGCAGCCAGCAGGCAGTCGTCCCCAGCCCCCCCTTCGTCAAGGTCGAGGCAGGGAGCCGGCAACTGGTCCGGTTGATCCGACAGGGCGGCCAGCCCGCTGCACCAGAGGACGCCTATCGGGTGCTGATCGACGAGGTCCCGGACGCGGCGGGTCAGGCGACGGAGGCTTCCGGCCTCGCCCTGCAGTTCCGGATGCGCTATTCCGTACCGCTGTTTGTCAGCGCAAAGGGCGTCTGGACTCAGCCACGTTCCGACCTGGATCGCGACCCGGCTGAGGCGAGCCAGCCGAAGCTAACCTGGCGGGTGCAAGAGGAGAGGGGCGTGCGCTACCTGCTAGTGCGCAACGACAGCGCCGTGCACGCGCGCCTCAGCCACGTACGCTGGGAGGGGAAAGGTCGCCGTCTGGCGCTGCTCGACGGCCTGCTCGGCTACGTGCTCGCCGGACAGCAGATGCGTTGGCCGCTGCCGCCTGGAGTCGCACCCGGCGTGGGTATGACCCTGATACTGCAGTTGGCAGACAACGACACGCCCATCAGCATTCCCGAGTACTGAGGCGGGGCGCCGTCTCTGTGTCCCGCTTAGACTCCCGGCGCCGCCACCGGTGCTCCGCGCTGCTCCTCAGCCTGGCGCTGCTTACCCCTGTCCGGGCGGCGGATTACCTGGCCGGGCTGCCGCCACCGGAGGCCGCTCCGGCCGGCAGCAGCACCCTCTACTACCTGGAGCTGGTGATCAACGGCCGCAATAGCGGCAAGGTGGTGCCTGTCAGCGCCGGCGACGGGCACTACCGACTCGATGCTGCGGCCCTGAGCGAAGCTAGCGTGCGCCTGCCGGGAAATCCCACCGGACAGGTAGCAGTGGACTGTCTGCCCGGGGCGCAGGCTGACTACGACGGCGCCAGCCAGCAACTGCGCCTATGGGTGCCGCCGCAGTGGCTACCGGAACAGCGCTTCGACGATCCCGGACTGGTCTACCGGACCCCGGCACGCAGCAGTCTGGGCGCACTGTTCAACTACGATTTGTACTACTCGGACCCTGCCGACGACGCTACACCGTGGCTCTCCGCACTGCTTGAGCAACGGTTGTTCGACGGATTCGGCGTGATCTCCAACACCGGTGTCTATACCCACTACTTCGACGATGCCGACAACCTCGACAGCCGCTACCTGCGCTACGACACCTATTGGCAGTACAACGACGAACGCAGCATGCGCAGTTACCAGTTGGGTGACTACGTCAACGGCGCAATGAACTGGACCAACCCGGTACGTATGGGCGGCTTCCGCTACGCTCGTAAATTCGGCGTGCGTCCGGATCTGGTCACTTACCCGCTGCTGCGCTTCGAGGGCCAGGCCGCGGTACCGAGCACGGTCGACCTCTTCATCAACGGCTACAAGGCCAGCAGCAGAGACCTGCAACCCGGTCCCTTCGCCATCAGCAACGTGCCCTACATCAACGGCGCCGGCGAGGCAACGGTGGTGACCACCGACGCCCAAGGTCGGCAGGTGATGACCAGCCTGCCGTTCTACGTTTCCAATACCTTGTTGGCGCAGGGCCTGAGCGACTTCGACCTGTCCATCGGGCGCCTGCGCGACGACTACGGTCTACGCAACTTCTCCTATGCCGATAACGCCGCCAGCGGCCTCTACCGCTACGGCATCAGCGATCGCCTGACCCTTTCCACTCACGCTGAGACCGCCAGCGACCTGCGTCTGTTCGGCGTCGGCGGCGACATTGCCGTGGCCACCTTCGGCACCCTCAGCCTGGCAGTTAGCGGCAGCGAGGGGCAGGGTGACAGCGGTCAACAATACCTGCTCGGCTACTCCTATTACTCACGCCGGTTCGGCCTAAGCCTGCAGCACATCCAGCGCAGCGAAGGTTATGGCGACCTGAGCACCCTGGACGGCGACTACCGGCTGAGCCAGCGCACCGACCAGGCCACCGCCAGCCTAACCTTTGACGAGCAGGGCACCCTTGGGGTCGGTTACTTCGATATCCGTGCCCGCGACGGCAGCCGCGCGCGCCTGGCCAACCTTTCTTATAGCCGTCCGATCGGCAGCCGTAGCAGCTTCTACCTGGCGCTGAACAAGGACCTCGACGGCAGCGGCTACAGCGCGCTGATGCAGTTGGTGCTTCCCTTCGACGTCAACGGCCTGCTCAACGTAGGCGTCACTCGCGATAGCGACGAGCGCTACAGTGAACGGGTAGCCTGGAGCCGCTCAACGCCGAGCCAGGGCGGCGTCGGCTGGAACCTCGGCTACGGCGGCGCCAGCCGCTACCATCAGGCCGACTTGACTTGGCGCATGCAAAGTGTGCAGTTGCAGGGCGGCCTCTACGGCGAGACTGGCAACTACACTCGTTGGGCCGACATCAGCGGTTCATTGGTGTGGATGGACAGCGCGCTGTTCGCCAGTGACCGCATCAACGACGCTTTCATACTGGTCAGCACCAAGGGCTATCCGCAGGTGCCGATCCGCTACGAGAACCAGTTGATGGGCAGCACCGACGATAAGGGTCACCTGCTGGTGCCCTGGGTCGCCGCCTATTACCCGGCAAAGGTCCAGATCGATCCGCTCGATCTGCCGGCCAACGTCAGCACACCGGAAGTCGAACAGCGCGTGGCAGTGCGCCAGGGCAGCGGCGTGCTGCTGGACTTCCCGATCCGCACCGTGGTCGCAGCCAGCATCAGCTTGGTGGACGAACGCGGCGAGCCGCTGCCGCTAGGCAGCCAAGCCGAGGAAACCGGTAGTGGCCTGCGCGCCAGCGTCGGTTGGGACGGCCAAGTCTATTTCGAAGGATTGCAAGCCAACAACCAACTGCACGTGATCCGCCCCGACAGCCGGGCCTGCCGGGCGAATTTCCGCCTGGACACGCGCAAACCCACCGTCACTCAGGTCGGCCCGCTGACCTGCTCGACCTCCACCGGAGATACGCCATGAGCCATCCCCGTCTTTTCGCCGGCGTGCTCGGCCTCGCCATGTTGAACGCCAGCCCATTGCTGTTCGCGGCCTGCACTACCAGTTCCGGCACCGGCAATTTCGGCAGCCTGAGTTCCTTCGCCGTGGTCAGCACCGCGCAGACCATCACCGCTGCCACAGGCTTCAAGTGCGGTGGCAGCCTGCTATCGATCCTCAGCACCAACACTATCGACACGACCATCACCAGCACCGCGAACCCGTTGGGCACCACGCCGAGGCTATACAACGCCGCCAGCGGCACTTACCTGCCCTATAGCATCTGTAAGGACAGCGGCTGCAGCCTCGTCTACAACGTCGGCTCAACAGAGCGCTGGAGCAGCACCACCTTCCTAGGCATTCTCGGTCAGTTCAACGGCACTGACGGCAGCCTGCCGCTGTACCTGCGCACCGCCACCGGAGTGTCCCTGCCGGCCGGTACCTATACTGACACCATCGGCTTGAGCTGGGCCTGGCACCTCTGCGCGGCGGGTATCGGCAACATCTGCCTCTATGACGACGGCACCGCCAGCAGCAGCATCAACCTCACTCTCACGGTGCTCAAGGACTGCTATCTCGACAGTGCCCCGGACCTCAGCTTCGGCAGCGCCGCGCTGGTCTCGGCATTCACCGTAGCCAGTTCTTCGAGTTTTTTCTCGATGCGGTCGGTGACCTGCTTGAGGGTTTCCTCCTGGGTCGCGCCCGGCCAGCGGGTCTGGATGACCA
>NZ_JAQZAA010000116.1:72126-100247 GCF_028640875.1 Pseudomonas sp. SBT1-2
AACGCCACCTACACCATAGGCTTCGACAACGGCAACAACTTCAACGGCGGCTGGCGGCACATGCTCAGCGGCGCCAACGCGATCCAATACAACCTCTATAAACCCGGCGACTCGACGGTCTGGACCACCGCCAACACACAGGCGGGCACCGGCAACGGTGCCGCGCAGAACGTGCCGTACCAGGCCATCATCAACCCGGCCCAGGGCAATGTGCCTGCCGGTACCTATAGCGATACCGTACGGGTCATCCTCACCTACTGACTCAAATTGAAGGGGTGTGGCCGATCATCTCGCTACGGTGGACTCGCAGGGTACGTCGGCCGAGTACAGCAGGTACTCGGTCAAGCGCAATCTGCACCGTTGTACGTCCGTATCAATGCGTAGCAGTTCCGCCGTGACTATATTGGGATGGCTCAATAGACAACGCGCGTTTGAGCTCCTCAAGTGTGGTCGGCTTGAATATGATGTCGTCCATACCCGCTGCCAGACATTGCTCCACGGTTCCCTCCTCAGCGCTGGCCGTCAAGCCTATGATTCGGCATCTCTGGCGCTTGCTTCGAGTCTCCTCATCACGTATTTGCTGGGCTAGTTCAACACCCCCCATTCGCGGCATCTGCCGGTCCGTGATAACAATATCGAAGTGAGTGCCGAGCCATTTTTCAAAAGCCTGCTGACCGTCTTCAGTGATAGTTGCCACATGACCCAACATTTCAAGTTGGGTGCTGATCGTCAGACGATTGAACGAGTTGTCCTCCGCTACAAGTATGGAGAGCTCGCGAGCTTCGCCGGACGTGATCGACAGGTCTGGTAGGAGTTCAACCTTTGCGGTCGGGGGCTGGCAGATAGGTAAATCCAGTTCCACTCTAAAGCGAGACCCTTTGCCTAACTCGCTAAAGAGCTCAATCGTTCCTCCCATTTTTTGTACCAGACGTCGACTGATACTCAGGCCAAGCCCGCTTCCCATCATTTGCCCGGAGGCATGTTGGCCTACCCGCGAAAAGGGCTGGAACAATTTTTCCCTGTCATCGGCAGAAATGCCGATTCCTGTATCAATGACCTCCAGCTGCAGATGTACTTGCTCCTGCACCCTCTGGGCCAACGCACGCACCGACACACCCCCTGCTTCAGTGAACTTGATCGCGTTGCTCAGCAGATTGAACAGAACTTGCTTGAAATGAAGTGGATCTATCAGTACCCACTCCTCCACATCGCCTTCAATGTCTTGAGTCAGCGAGAGGCCCTTCTGATGAGACATGCCGGCAACGACCTGAATGCTCCTTTCAATCTGATCTCTGATCTGAACTGGCTGGGGAGAGGAATCGATCTTGCCTGATTCAATGCGAGAAAGGTCGAGCACGTTCCCCAGTAGCGAGAGCATTCCTTGGGCAGCTTCTTGAGCGACAGACAAAGACTGAACATCAAGCTTGCCCAGCTTTGCATTCATAAGTACAAGCTCTTGCAGGCCAATAATTGCATTGAGTGGTGTACGAATCTCATGGCTAACTGTTGACAGGAAAATGCTCTTGGCGCGATT
This sequence comes from Pseudomonas sp. SBT1-2, assembly GCF_028640875.1. Classification (NCBI taxonomy): domain Bacteria; kingdom Pseudomonadati; phylum Pseudomonadota; class Gammaproteobacteria; order Pseudomonadales; family Pseudomonadaceae; genus Pseudomonas; species Pseudomonas sp. SBT1-2. The sequence continues at coordinate 73,661 of NZ_JAQZAA010000116.1, forward strand.
CGCAGATTCGGCCCGCTCTTCAGCGGCCTGGGTTCTACGAACTTGACGTCTCAGGTAGAAAGACCAGATAAGCGCAATCAGGACAAGGAGAACGAAGGCGCCACCGATCTGGAGGACCTTGGCCTGGTGGTCGCGCCAAAAGTCACTACCGCCCCTGGCGAAGCGTGGTCTCCAAGCGTGTACGATCTCCGCGACCTCTTCGGGTGAGATGGCCAGCTGAGCCTTCTCCAAAATGCTCCGCAGCTCCGGCTGATCCTTCGCGATGCCGATACCGATGGGCGTGGCGACATTCTGCAGAATCCCGGTGACATGCATGCGATTGCCGAAGTACTGAGCAGCTAAGTATCGTCCGGTGTAGTCGCTGCTTAGAAATGCCTCGTTCTGTCCTGAATCAACCGATCGCATGGCATCCAGGAACGTTGGGTATACCTTTAACAGAATCTCCGGATAGTCGCGGTGTATCGTATCAATCAAGAAGTCGCCCTCACCTGTGGCGACCGTCATCCCTTTTAGGTCGGATAGCTTGGTGTAGCGCCTGCCGGCAACGTTGCCGCTGCGGTTTGCTGTCATCACGACGGATGTGCTGCGTAGATACGGCGGCAATATATCCAGCTGTGTCTCGAACGGATTAGCCTGAGACATGACCGGGGTCAAAAGTGCCTTTCCCTGGGCAATCAGTTTTTTCGAGTCCCCGGCACTTCCCGCTCCCAGATACGAGAACTTCAGTCCGCTACGTTGACTGATCAGTTCAAGGTAGTCGCGACCGATTCCGGTCACGCTGCGATCCGCGCCCAGTTCTCCCAACGCGCCAAGAGAGTAGTTGACCGCTACAGGCACTTCCGGGTTGGCTGCTAGCCAGCGCTGCTCAGCGGGCGTCAGCTTTACACGCTCGTCTTCAATCCTCAAATGACGTCCCGCGCTCCAGCTGCGAAGGATGTCCTCTCCGTAGCGCCCAGTGACCGTTGGAAGAGCACGATTGATGATATCTCTCAGCGATTTGTCACCGGGCCGCAACAGAAAGCGAAATCCATGGCTCTCGATAGGCGTAAAGTTCTCGATATGGAGACTCAACAAATAGTTGGTCTGTATCAGGTAGTGCGACGTCACGGCGTCATTAATCACCGCGTCAACCTCGCCGACTGTCAGCGCCTCCAGTGCTCGTTGTGGGCTGCTGAAAAACTGCACCTTGCTAAAGGGGTAGGCCTCGAGCACATCGGATTCGCTTAGATATCCGTCGCTCATGCCCAGCACATTGCCTCGCCGCTGGATCTCGATTGGGTGGGTGTCGGACGTCACCAGAACAGGTCTGTCCGGAAGATAGGACTCGCTCAGGATGAAGCCATTCTCCCGGCCCTCTAGCTCACTTCCCTCACCCAGCACATCTATTGCTCCAGATCGCAAGGCGGCCACCGCCTCCGATCGAGATGCGAACGTGTGTATTTCAGGCGGAGTTTCGAAGATGAGGGTCAGATAGTCCGCACTGATACCCTGGTAGCGGTTCGCATACAAAATGGACAGCGGGGGGAAATCCAGGGTCGGAACCCCCATCCTGATCGGCTTTCGCTCTGCCAGCAACTTCCGCTCTGGTTCGCCCAGCCAAGGGCGCTCACCCACCGCCATCCGGCCAGACAGTGTGATGTCCTGAGCTTGGGATGGAGCCATTGGGTTGATGAACAAGAACAGCGTGAAGACGAGGGGAGCAATCGGTCTAACGATGAAGCTGAGTAGTCTCTTGAGGCGCATATCTAATGCCAGAGATAGGATGAGTTGGCGTGACCATTTTCGTCTCTGATGAGCATGAAGATGGTCGATATCGCGCATTCTATGCGCTCTTCGACGAGAATCAATCGAGGATTGTCGAATGCTCTGGACGCACGCTATCCATAATTTTGCATTGATTGAGTGTGTCAGTTGGAGCTTAGACGGTCGATGAAGCCTCTGCTCCGGGTGCATCCACGGCATCGCTCACACCGGTCTGTGTTGCGGATGGTGGCACGTGCGAGTGTTCCAGTGCTGGGGAAGCGTCGACCCTCGGGGACGACCACCGAACGTGAGCATTCGGAGCAGCGCTCCTTTGATGCTCTCGTGGCGACTCCTCACTGGCAGTGGGCTCCTGAGGAGGGGATCTAAGTAGCGGCGTATCGTGAACTTGTCCGCATATCCGCACACATGAGGTTGCTCCCAGGCAGCTCGCAACAAGACAGGAGGGTTCCGCCCCGATGTTCAGATGCCTCCTATGTTGGGTGCAATTGCTTCTCTGCCACACTTGTGAGTACTTGAGGTCACTAGTACTCGATTTGACCACTGGAGCCGGTGACCTCGAAGTGTCGATTTGAAATTCATATGACTATCGAAGGTAGAACCATGCGTACTCTTAATGATTCCGAAATCTCAGCCGTGAGCGGCGCTGGGCTCATCATCAAAGGTGGAATCAACGGCAATAGCGGTCTAGAAGGCATTAATATCGGCCTGCCAGGTAGCGGTGGTAAGAAGGGAGGCGACGGGGTCGGTATTGTAATCAATGGCATCTCGAAAGACGGCAACCCCAATTGGCCGATCAAGAAGACCCCGAACTGGCCGTTCTAAAGATCTGACGGCTTTCCGCAAATCGCCGGCCGGTACTTCTATAAGTACCGGCCTTTTGGCTTCTGTATCGGCAGTACATTCCTGGGGCGTCGGAAGGAGAAATTCGCCTATCGTAACGCCCAGAACTCCAGCCGCCCGAGACTGGCTGCCAGGCGAAGACGTGAGGTCTGCCAACTGCTGAGCGCCATGATGTGCTGGTCCTCGGCGCTGGCGTACACGGTCAATGCGTTCAGCATCTCGACCATGCTGCCCACCCCTGATCGGTAGCGCCCTTGGACTACTTCCAGGCTCTGCCTCGACTGCTCGACCAGTTCGCGGGTGCGGGCCAGGCTTCTTGTCTCTACGCTGAGGGCCTGATAGTTATTCCATACTTCGAGCGAAACCCGCTGCTCGGTATCTGCCAACTCTGCTTCGCTGGCCTCGCGCCGTGCCACCGCATCCCGAATCAAGTAGTTGTGTGCGAATCCCTCGAAGAGTGGGATGCGCAGCTCCAGTCCAATACTGCGACCTTGATCGCGGGTGTTGCCACCAAACGCCTGTGACTGGTCTGCACGGCTACGCGCCATGTTGGCGATGAGCGCAAGGCTCGGCCGACCGCTGGCACGAGCCTCCTCCAGAGACGCATCGGCTGCCTGCAGCCGTGCCTTGGCGCCTAGCATTGCCGGATGGTCACGTCGCGCGATGGCGAGCATCTCGTCGATGGCCTTGACGAAACCTGTGTCGGGCAGCACGTCCAGTTCGCTGTAGAGATGTAGCGGAGTATCCGGCGGCAGCCCCATCCTCAGGGCGATGACACCCAGGGCATTGGTCAGGGCTCCTTCGTCGCGGATCTGGGTCAGGCTCGCCTGGGATAGCGCGGTCTGCGCCTGAAGGCGATCGGCCAGTGCCGCGGCTCCGGCCTTGTATTTGGCGTCGGCGGCTTCGAGGTTCTGCGTGGCCAGGTCCACCACCTGCCGCGAGGCGGTCAGGCGGCGCTGGGCGGCGAGACCATCGAAGTAAGCCTGGGCGGCGAGGGCAAAGGTGTTCTGCAGGGTCGCGTCCTGGCTGGCGTTGGCCGCCAGCAGCAATTGCTGGGCGCCGCGCAGAGCGGCGTTGCGACGGCCGAAGTCGTAGAGCACCCAACTTAGCTCAAGGCTGGCACTGCGCCGCCGGCGCGTGCCGTCGCCCGACATATCGCTCGCGTCCTGGTAGTTCGTGGCGCTGTAGTCTCGGCTGGCATCGAGGCGCCCATCCAGGCGTGGCAGGTAGGCCGCCTGCCTAATTCCTACCTCAGCCGCTTGTGCCTTGGCGTTGGCCCAGGCGAGGCGGGTCTGGGGGTCGTGGCAGAGGATGCGCTCGATGGCTTCCTCCAATCCCAGCTCTGCCGGTAGCGAGCCCCCTCGACAATGCAGGTTGTTCCCGGCCGCTGGCCGCACGGCACGATCGGCGACCAGACGGCCGGTACTGAAGACGTCGGGCTCATACGCCCATGCGTGCGGCGCGACACAGATCAGGGTGAGCAGTAGCACGGGAGGCAGGCGGGACATCAGGCTTGCACTCCAGTCGTCCAGCGCTCTGTGCATTCGTCGCGCGCCACCCTTCCCTGACCCAGAACGACCACGCGATCCGCCGAGGCGATGGTCTCCGGACGGTGGGCGATCATGATGCGAGTGATGCGCAGTGCGCGGATGGCAGCATTGACCCGCTGCTCGCAGTGCACGTCGAGATGGCTGGTGGCTTCGTCGAGGAACAGGATCCGTGGCTTCTTGTACAGCGCCCGGGCCAGCATCACCCGCTGCTTCTGGCCGCCGGAGAGCACCGTGCCCATATCGCCGACCAGGGTGTTGTAGCCCATCGGCATATCCTGGATGTCCTCGTGGATATCGGCCATCTGCGCGCATTGGAGCAGCCACGGCATGTCCGGCTGCGGATCGAAGAAGCTGATGTTCTCGCTGAGCGAACCGGCGAACAGGACGTCGTCCTGCAGCACCGTGCCGACCAGTTCACGCAATCCGTCCAGACCCAACTGCGGGAGTTCCAGGCCGGCCACCCGGATCTGTCCCTCTGTCGGTGGCAGGATGCCGAGCAGGACGTTGAACAGGGTGCTCTTGCCGCAGCCCGAGGGGCCGACGATGGCCACCGACTCGCCGGCGCCGATACGCAGGTCGATTCCGTCGAGAACCCAGGGTTCCTGCTCTGAGTAGCGGTAGCGCAGGCCCTGGATCTCGATGCTCGCCTCGCGCTCGCGAAGGTTCTCCGCAAGCAGCTTGCCGTTGCTCACCTCTGTGGCGTGGAGCACGATGTCGGCCAGACGCTCGCCCTGCAACTGCAGCATGCGCAGTTCGAAGAACTTGTCGATCAGGCTGCCGACGCAGCTGTCAAACTGCGACTTATAGGCGTTGAACGCCATCAGGATGCCGACGCTGAGCTGACCGTCCATCACCATGATCGCGCCGAGCCAGATCACCAGCAGGTTTTCCACGCCGAACAGCAGGCCGTTGAGCTGCTGGTAGAACAGCTGCAGCTTCTGTGTGCGCAGGTCGGCGTTGATCTGTTCCACGAGGAGCCCGAGCCATACCGAGCGGCGCTCATCCTGGCGCTGGAACAGCTTCAGCGGACGGATGCCGCGCACCGTCTCGAGGAAGTGGCTTTGCTGGCGCGCGGCGTGGACGATCTGCTCTTCAGTGGCGTTACGTAGCGGTCGGTACCAGATCCAGCGGCCGAGGGCGTAGAGGCTCATGGCGGCGACAGCGATGGCCGCCAGTGGAGGGCTGTAGAGCAGCATCATGGCAAGGGTCGCGATCGTCATCAGGCCGTCTAGCACGGCCGAAAGGAAGGCCGCAGTGAGCGTCTGCAGGATGCTGTTCACTGCGCCGAAGCGCGATACAACATCGCCCAGGTGACGTTTCTCGAAGTACTGGGTGGGCAGGCGCAGTAGGTGGCTGAAGACGTTGGCGTGCCACTGCACGCCGAGCAGTGTGCTCATGTGCATCATTACCCAGGCGCGCACCCCGCTGACCGCCTGCTGCATCACCAGCAGCAGGCCGAAGCCGATGGCTAGGGTGCTGAGCAGGTCGCGGTCCTCGCTAACGATGACGTTGTCGATGGTCCATTGCAGGAAGAACGGGCCAATCAGCGAGAACACCTCCAGTGCGCCGGCCAGCAGCAGAACCTGGGCCAGCGAGCGGTACAGCCCGGTGACCTTGCCAAGCATGCCCAGCAGCCTGATCCGCGGTGGCGCCTCCTGCTTCTCGAAGCCGTTCTCCGGCCACAGCTCCAGGGCCACCCCGGTGAAACTCCGTGACACCTCATCCAGGCCCAGCCGGCGCAAGCCGTGGGCGGGGTCGTGGAGCACGACACCGCGGCCGTCGACCGCCTTCAGCACGACGAAGTGATTGAAGTTCCAGTGCAACACGCAGGGCAGCTTGAGCTTGCCCAGGTCGGCGAGATCGAGCTTCACCGCGCGGCTGCCCAGGCCGAGGCGGTGGGCGGTCTGGATCAACTGCTTGAGAGAGCTGCCCTTGAGTGAGATGGAGAAACGCCGGCGCAGCTCCATTAGGCCGGTGTGATAGCCGTGGTAGCCGGCGATCATCGCCAGGCAGGCCAGGCCGCATTCGGTGGCTTCAGTCTGTAGCACCAGCGGTAGGCGGCGTCCCAGGCGCAGGGCGAGAGCATCGAGAAAGGCCATGGGTCGTTCCTAGAATTTGCCGGTCAGGCTGTAGAGCGGCTCCAGCACCCACTCGTAGAGGCGCCGGGTGTCCTGGAGGATGTCGGCCTCGAGCAGCATGCCGCTCTGAAGTGCTCGCGGCTGGCCGTAGGCGGTCACCGCCTGGTCGTCCAGCGCCACCCGCAGGCGGTACAGTTGCTCGCCATCCTGGCCCAGCCCCGGCACCCCGCCGACCATGCTCGACAGCTCGGCGTAGGAGACGCTGGTGCGGGAGATCGACTGCACCTTGCCGTGGTACTGGCCGAACTTCTGGTACGGGTAGGCCTGGTAGCGGATCAGCACCGCATCGCCCGGACGGATGAACCCGATGGATTTGCTTGGCGCGTAGAGCTCGGCCTGCAGCGGGGTGTCGGCGGGGACGATGCTCAGCAGCGGACGCGAGCTGTCGACGGTCTGCCCGGCCTCGGCGAGCACGGCGGTGGCGATGCCGCTTTCTGGCGCGGTGACCAGCAGCGTGCGCTTGGCCTCGCTTTCCGCCAAGTCCTGCTCCACCGCGCTGAGCTGGCGACGAGTCTGTGCAAGCTGGTTGGCCTGCCGCGCGGAAAGGCCGGCGAGTTCGTTGCGGCGTTCGATCAACTGTTGCTGCAGGGACGTGCGCTCGCGCTCCAGGCCTTGCAGGGTCTGGCGCTGGCCAAGAAGTTCGGCCTGGCGCTGTTGGAGCTGGTCCATCGAGATGTAACCCTTGTCCATCAACCCCTGGTAGCGAGTGGCGGCGTCGCTGGCCAGGGCCAGCAGGCGCTGCTGGCTATCGGTTTGCGCGGCGAGGGTGGCCAACTCGCGCTGCAGGCTGGCGACCTTGCTGGTCAGGCTGTCGCGCTCGTCGTCTTGCAGTTGACGGAGCTTCTCCAACTCGTCGCGCAGGGAATCGCTGCGCTGCTCCAACTGGCGGCTGATGCCGGCCTGCACCGGTCCCGTGTCGCCACCGTAGCGCTCGCTGGAGAGGATCATGAGGCGTTCGCCGAGCGTCACCGTCTGGCCTTCCTCGACAAATTTCTGCAGCACAATACCTGCCTGCGGCGCGTGCACCTTGACCTGGCCGCTGGCTGGAACCAGCTGGCCGCTGACGGTGCTGCGCTTGGTGTAGCTGCCGAACAGGAAGAAACTCACCACCAGCAGCGCCATCGCCGTGGCCAGTAAGGTGAGGAAGGTGAAGGAGACCGGGCGGATCAGCACGATCTGGCCCAGGTCTGTGGCGTGCTGGGCATCGAGGGCTTCCTGGCGGAACAATGGGGTCCCGGTCATCGTCGGTATGTTCCTATTGCGCATTCGAGACTACATGCGCAATTGCACATATCCGTAACGAGCGATTCGTTGGTTGAGCTCTAACCGATGAGGTTCTCCAGCTTGGCCCAGTCCCACGCGAGTGACTTGGATGCGGTGGGGCTGGTGCCGAGGCAGGGGCAAGGTCAGGCATTACGCGCGGGACAGCCCCGGCACGTCGTCAACCAGAATTTTTACAGGCATGGCGTTGGCCGTACAGCTACTGGCTGTAGGATGAATTTGAGAATTCGCCGGAATGATCTGGATTCCGGTGCGGAAGTATCTCTATGGGTATCGGCGATCCCCAATGCTCAAGCGGGAGTGCCTACGCTTGCGTACCGGTGAACTCCTGATGTGGGGTGTTGCAGCGCCTTTGCGTCGCTGATAGCCAGCATGCAACTCTGCCCTTCATGGTGCGGCTAGGCGAGGAAGTGCTTGCCCGAGGCCAGATCCGCCAGAGGGATTCCTTGCCGCAATTAGTAAGGCTCTCCCATATCGGATCAGGATCATTCCGCGCAAAAGCAGGATGTTTCCGAATATCCAGGCCGTTGCCTACTGTAATCCAATCCTACTGATCAATTAGAGGCGCCCTTCCTCAAACTCGATGCGGTCAACATGGCAGATGTGCAGTGCTGCGATTTGCCATCCACATCCGGCGGGCGTTTTTTGTATTCATCCTGTGGATTACGAACCTATGAAATTTCTTCCTGTGGGCGCTGCGATTCTAGCCGCTGCGATGGCCCTTTCAGGCTGCAGTACCCGTCCCGCCGCCCTCGCCACCGAAGATGCCGATACCGCGGATAAAAACCAACAGTGCTATCAGGAATTTGCAGCGCTCAAGAGCTTGAATCCAGGCGCCTATGAAACCTATAAGGCGCAGTTGAATGCGATCAACGAAAACAACAATCTCTACAAAGCGAATGCTTCTGCAATTGACGGCAAGGCGGCAGAGGTCATGCAGACCGAAATCGACAGGCTGCTTTCGCTGGTTTGCTTTCGAATCAACAATGCCATTTACATCAACATGATGCAGCGCGCACAAACATTGCAGGACCGGCTATGAGCAAGCCCCTCGGCGCTGTACTGTGCGGTGCGCTATTACTATCTGGCGCGAATGCGTCTTTGGCCGAAACCAGCCTTTTGGACAGGCTGGCGGAGGAGTCCATCATAGGTGATGGCTCACCCGGCCCTTCGACCCCAGCCCTCGCTCCGCCTCCCGTATCGCCTTCAGCTAAACAACTCGACCAGTTGAAGCGGGAACTGAATGAAGCGCTGGCAAAGAAGCAGGAGGTCGAGGCGGAACTCGCGCTGTTGAACGCGAAACAGCAATCTTCCAGTAGTGGGCCAACTGCCAAGGACGCTGGCGCTTCAGACGAAGAAAGCGCGGGCTTGCGTCAACAGATTGCCGAACTGCAGGCACAGAACAAGCACTTGGCTCAGCAAGGGCAAGGACAGAGCAAGGCGTTGGCCGATCTCCAGGTAGCCAACCAGCAATTGATGGAGAAGCAGAATCTGCCGCCAGCAGCTCGTGAAAAAAGTGATGCGTCAAGCGCCAAGCGCATCACCATCGACGCCAAGGCATCCAAGGATGTGCTGATCAGCTACGCCCTTGGTGCTTGGTATGGCGACAGCGCACCTCACGAAAGTCGGAAACTCCGCTCCATCGACAAAATGCTTGATGTGCCAGCTTTCGCCCAGGGATTCAACGACAAGCTGACCAACGCAATGCAGGTGCCCCAGGATAAGCTCGCAGCCGAGCTTGCCGGTGTTGAGAAGCAGTTGAACGCCGCAATGCTCTCGAAGAACGAGAAGATAAGCAAAACACTGCTGGCCGAGGCCTTAAAGGAAAAAGGCGCGGTCAAGATGCCGGACGGCACCATATATAGAGTCGTGGACAAGGGAAAGACGCCGCTCGCCACAGCTCAGAGCGACATCCTGCTCGAGGTCGAGGAAAAGCTGGGGACTGGGGAAGTGATTTCGCCCGCAGCGGCAAACGGCAACAAGGTGTCGGATCTTCCACCAGCGTTCCAGACTGTGGTTACCCAGATGGGGTTGGGTGGCACCGCTAAATTCCTTGTCCCAGCCAACCTCATTGAGGAATCGGATGGGGTACCGCCAGGGATGATCGTAGTCATGACGCTTAAGATTGTCGGCATCAAGTAGTGGCTCGCACACGTGGTGCTGCCCTGTCGAGGCACTCAAGACAATCGTTGCGAGTCGGCATCGGGCTCTATGGCGGCCAGATTCAAGTAGGGATTGTTGAGGGGTTGCTCCGCGAATAGGCTTGATGGATCGATCAGCAGATACCCGTGCAGCCTGCGCGACTTGCGCGGACCGGTCACGTTGCAGGTCCATATGTTGAGCCCATCTGGGTGTTTGCGGTGGATTTGCAGCTTCTCAAATTGCTTCTGTACCCACTGCCAGTCGTTGAGTTGTGCTTCCTTCGCAAGCGCCGCCACGCGCAGGTGCTCCTGGGCATAGCGCTGGAAAATGCCAGGGCTGACCAGGTACACCGTATCGGCGACCGTATGCACCAGCGCCTTTGCGTCGTTGATCACCAGCTTGTGGCTTTGCACTGCGTGGATCAGCCAGGCCAGGAAATGCTTGCCCGAGGGCGTTTCGCCCGCTGCAGTGGAGCGGGGTAGAGGTGCGGTTGCTGACGCCAGCGGTACCGATGGCGCCGATGCGAGGACCTTCAACTGCGGAATTGGCTCCGATTCCGGTTTCTCGTTGAAATCTGGGCCGGCCACTGAGATCGTCGTTTCGGACATTGCCGATCCTGGGACAGACGTATTCGGTCCGGCCGGCGCGGCTTCCACCTCGAACATGTTGAGCAAATCGGCGATGGCGTCTCCAGCTGCAGGGAGCGGCACACCCTCTGACTGCAGGGGCGGCGGCGCGGCGGCCGGGCCTGAGCCCTCCTGCTCCTCCTCCGGGCCCGTGGCCTCCACAACGACAGTTCCGGTAAATGGCGCCGGACGCTGGGCAGCGTCATCCCAGATCAATGCCGGTGCGAGCTTGAGAAAGGTAAAGGTGTGCGACCAGCCGTTGTCTGCGGTCACCGTTGCCTTCCAGATCGCCTTGTCCTCCACTGTGGCCTGGGCCATTCCGTGATCCTGCAGGATGGTGAACAACGCGGTGTTGCTGCTGGGAATGCCTTCAATACCTTGGGACAGCAGATGCGCGCGCAGCTTGTCCGACACGGTCTTGCTCACCAGCCATAGCGCGTCATGCGTCAACCAGCCATCCGAAGCCTGGGGCTGGTTCAACTTGAACTCCTCCTTCAGCAGATAGCGCAGTCCCTCAAGCAGCTTGCGCTGCAGCGCGTGCTTCGGCGCAGCGAGTGCCTTGCTCGGGTCGCCGCCCAGGGCCTGGGCCACCGAGGCCTGGTCAGCCTGGACCACCAGTTCGCCGAGTACGCCGGCATGCTCGTACTGGCCTGCCAGCACGTACAGCAACGAGAACCAGGCCTCCTGATGCTCGCTGAGCCAGTCGAGGATCTTGCCGTCCAGCACCTGGGTGTACAGCAGGGCTGTCGCCGCGCCGTGCACCCGATAGACGCGCCCCTCGCGGTAGCGAAAGCGATAGGGTTGCGTCAGCGGGCCATGCCAGGGTCGCCAGGTGCTGCCATCGGCGAGCTCGACCTGCACGTCGACCGCGATCTTTCCCAGATCGTGCAGCAGTGCGGCGTAGGCGGTGGCGGCTGTCCAGACTTCAGCTTGTGCGGCCTGATCCTCCGGTGTGGTGCCAACCGGCAGCAACCGCGACTGGCGCAGCTTCAGCGCATACGCGACGATCTCCAGACCGTGGTCGAGCATTCCGCCGGGGTATGCATGGTGGTGGCTTTCGGAGGCGGGCAAGTGCTGCACCAGCACCGCATAGCGTTCAAGCGGCTGCCCGTACAGCAAGGCGAATTGCGAGCGGGACAGCGAGGTGCGCTGCCAGATGTGCTCCAGCAGCATCTGTCGGCGCTGTGTGCCCAGCAACGCCTGCGCTGGCTCCGGCCGAGTGAAGCCGTTGGGAGTGGGAGGAGGCGTCGTAGAGGCGAGCGGGGCGGGCCTCTTCTTGAACAGGCTGAACATGCTTGCACCAGTAGCTGCGGCCCGAGGGGACCTTTTCCTTTTTTCGTATCTCCCGATATAGCGCAATCCAGAGTGGACTCTCGCTGACAATGCGATTCGACGCGCACCCTCGTTCTGACGCAATCTGGCATCATTCCGGGTGCCGCGGCGATGAGGATCGGTTAACCTCGATCTGAATATTTTCTGAGTTGGCGACATAAGCGATGGGATTTGAACAACTGGCCGAATTGCGTGACCGCCTACGGGAGCAAGCTGAAGCTGCCAAACCTGCAGAGCTGAAACCAGTCCGGCACTCCAACCCGAAGGCCTCGGAACCGAAATCGAAGAAGCGGGTACCTGCTGATCCCGCCATGGAAGCGATCTGGCGCTTGCAAAAGTTCTTCCCCCTTGCCTTCCCGAGAAGCCCGGCCCCGAAGGTTCCGCTCAAGGTGGGTATCTATCAGGATGCGCTCCTGCATCTGGAGCGCCTGGGCGTTACGTCCGAGCAATTGAAACAGGCCATCGCGACCTGGTGCCGCGGAGCCCGCTACTGGTCAAGCCTGGTGGAGAGCGCAGTGCGCGTAGATCTGAGCGGCGAACCGGCGGGCACGGTCACTTCGGCGCAGGCGCAGCGGGCCGATGCCCGGCCACCGCGGCGCACAGGGCGCAATCAGGCAAGCCGGTCGCAGCCGCGCTCGAACGATGCAGGGGCATCAGTGGTGAAGTCCTCCACCCCGGCAGAATCGCCCGAAGAATTGAGTTAGCTCACCCGCCCTGCGCAGCACCGGGGCCGACGCGGTGCGGCTCTACCCATTTCAGGTAGGGCCTTTCCCCTTGTCTCTCTTCCCTTGGTCCCTTTAGACCTTTTAAGCCCTTTTTGCGCGTCCCACACGGCAGTAGCTCCAAGGAGATAAGCCGCTTTCGTTCTGTGCAGCGGCGAGCTCCCATCTCAGTGCTCATCCAGCTTCCTAAGATGTATCTGAATAAGGCCGCCCTGCTTCGGGACTCATCTGGTCCGCATTCTGATAGGTCTTATGGATCAATAGCCCCATCGATGATGAACTATCAATGGCTGCAAAGTCGCCAACCTGTCAGTGATTAAAGCGGCCTCAAAGGCGCATTGAGCGGACCGCATGCAGGTGGCGCAGGCCTTAATACACACTTTTGAACTCGTGTGATCTCTAGATTCGTGCGACTCGCCCGTTGTTCCGGGCTGCCCCTTGTCGCGCTGCTGCGCCAGGGACCGCGATGGGAACACGATATGAAAACTACGCCTGTGCGGGTGATCATTGCCGATGATCATCCGGTGATTCGCTTCGGCCTGGCACATGTCTTGGACGATGCTCCAGACGTGCACTTGATGTGCGCGGTGAATGATTCCACCGATCTGATACCAGCACTGCGCTCCCATGCTTGTGACGTCCTGGTCACGGACTACTACATGCCGAAAGGACGGTTTGGCGACGGGATGATGCTGATCGCTTACTTACGCAAACACTGGCCCAGCCTTGGGCTCATCGTGTACACCATACTGAATGATGGAGAACAGCTTGACGCGATCCGGCGCCTCGGGGTTCGCGGCATCATTAGCAAGAAGGACGATCCGCAGCACCTGCCCACGGCAATTCTGGCCGTCCAGCGGGGCGAAGAGTACCTGTCTCCGGAGGTTGAATCGCTCATTCGAACAGAACACTTGAATGCTCCTTCAACTCACCAAGCGTGAACAGGGACTGGGCTTGGTGATGCGTGCTCAGCACCACCACCAAGCCACCTAGCTCGGCGCTCATACGAAGCAACGTTTGCGCAATTCTGGCGTAGGCCATCACGTGCGTATCCAACACTACCCATTCCCCTGCGTACCGTGTCGAAGGCAGCGCATGCCGAAGCTCGGCTGTCCCATGCCCTATCGTGCCGCTGATACCAACAATTGCGTCAGACGCTGCCTGGGCGGAGCGGGGGGCAATAATGCTGCTTGGCCGTCAGCCCTTACTCCTGGCGTCCCGATGAGCAACTTGAACAAGAGTAAGAGGACCTGATAACGAACCATGAGTGAATTCTCCATTGCAATCAACCTGGCACTGGCCATGCTGCTGGGCGGCGCGGTCGGCGTCGAACGTCAGTGGCGCCAGAACTATGCGGGGGTTGTGACCCACGCGCTGGTCTCCCTTGGGGCTGCGGCCTACACGTCGCTACCCACATTGCTGCACGCCGGGGCGGATATGCGCCTGGGCAGTCAGGTCGTTACAGGCATCGGCTTCTTGGGCGCCGGTCTGATCATGCGCAATGGGCTCAACATCCAGGGCTTGAGTGCAGCAGCCACTATCTGGGCCACCGGAGCAGTGGGGGTCCTTATGGGCTACGGCTTCTTGGCCGAAGCCAGCACGGTGACAGGCTTGATCCTGGTCACCAACCTGCTATTGCGCCAGGGGGCCAAGCTGGTGGACCGCCACGTCCCCGAAGCCGAGCCAGAAGAGCGCTACTACAACATCTCACTGACCTGTGCCTCTTCGGACGAAGCGATGATGCGGGCCGAATTGCTGAATGCATTGGGAGCGCACGATCTGCGGCTTCGTGGAGTCGAGAGCCGGCAAAGCGACGGCGGGCGCTCGGAAGTGCACACGGTCGTCTACTCCACACAGCAGGAGGACGAGCGGGTCGAAAAGGTGGTCGGCAGCCTGAGCCTGCGCCCACAAACTTACTCTGCACGCTGGACTTCTGATGCCGGCAACACTTGAGCGTGACACAACGGTGTCTTCGAGCTCATTACACATACCTGTCGAAAGTCAGGTTGTTCTCACAGCACATCTTGGCAGTCACAGCGGCACTTGCATTCTGCGACCGCTGTTGGCTTGTCTGCTCGCTGCGTTATTGCTATCGTCGATAGATGACCAACTATTGCTTCACCTCGACTACCACCACCACGACCGCTAAAAGCGGAGCGTGCGAGGTGTCGTGAGCCAATAGCAGAACGAACTTCAAAGGCCCGCCAGCGATGGACAGGGCCTTTTTTTGTGCTTCTGCGTCGCTGGCTCACACGTAAGGAGATGCACCCATGTACGCCCTGTTGATCCTCGACATCCAAGTCGGACTTGTTCACGGCCCCGAGAAGCCATGGCGCTGCACAGAACTGTTGGAAACAGTGAATGCCTTGATGGATAAGGCACGCAGCGCTGGCGCTCCGATTTTTCTCGCACGCCACATCGGGCCTGCAGGATCTCCAATCGAACCAGGTAGCCCGTTGACGCTGATTGCGCAGGAACTGAAGCTTCAGGGAGGAGAGGTTGTCTTCGAAAAGCGCAGACCCAGCGCCTTCGAAATGACCGGCCTGGCTGACAATCTGCGCTCTTTCGGCGCTACCGGTGTGGTAGTCACTGGCATGAAGACTCAATACTGTGTCGACAGCACCTGCCGTGTGGCACGTGATCTGGGCTTCGATGCGGTACTCATCGCCGACGGCCATACCTGCTCAGATACGCCAGTGATGACGGCTAAGGAGATTGTTGCTCATCACAATGCAACTCTTGACGGGCCATTCTGCAAAGTGGTCCGGGCCGAGGAGTGGAGCTTCTAACACAGCCTGAACCTACGGGAATGCGCATGCGCTGCTGTGTGCACATGGCACCGTGTGACATTCCCGCACTTCAAATGGGGCGCGAAGCGGCCGCTGAGCATCAAAGGTGCGAGCATCGCCGCTGCTGGCAAACCGCCCCAAGGCGTCTGGCTACGTCAGGGCGTACCAGGATCAGGGGTTACTGGACCAGGATCAGGCTCAATACCGATCCCGTACTTGGCAACGAAATCCGGCCATCCAGCATGGTCTGCCAGGTCGATGTCATCGATGACCTTGATCTTCGAGGCAGCGCGCTCGAAGAGCGCAATGCTCGCGGCGGGATAGTTGTTGCGTGATGGATAGCGCACACCATCAAATTGCGGTGGCGCGCCACCTCCCGGTAGCCCATGCACCTGGCCTGACACCTGCTGCGTGTACGTGTAGTCGCGGCTGGCCAGTTGTTCCAAGTTCAAGCCAAAATATCCCGCCATCACCCCGTCGGCCGTGAGGTCCGCCAGGTGCAGAGCGTCCAGCACACCTACCGCACGCACCAATCGGCTTTTGACCTCTGCCAATGCGATCGAGCGCTTGGTGTCCGTCAGCCATTGGTGCTTGTGGAACACTGACTCCATCAATGCCGTAGGAAGGTTTGGGCCAAGGTAGAGCACCCCGTAATCCGCATTTGGCGAGTCGTATCGGTTGGTGCCACCGCGGCCGTAGTACAACGGCTTGTCCCGATAGACGACACGGCTCACATGCTGGAGCAGCTCACCCGCGGGCAGGACGCACAACGGCAGCTTGATGCTCATTTTTGCCGCACCTTACTGCACGCTCAGCACATTGAGCACGGCCTTGGCCACATCGTCGATTGAAGTGGCCGTGACGGCTGCAACCGGTGTGCGCCCCCCCAGACCCTCGAGGGGTTCGGACAGCGCACGATACAGCGTCCAGTTGTCGACTCCCTTGCTCTGCTGCAGCACAGCCTGCGTCAACTGCCGCTTCACCGGGTCTAGCTGCCAATCGGGCAACTTCTGGCCGCGAGGCCCCACGTTCAGCGCCAACAGTCGGCGGTTATCAATGTCCTTGTAGACCTGCTGGCGCGACTTGCTTGCAAGCCGGGCAAATTCCGGAAGCGGTAGATTGTCCGCCTGATTGAAGGCTTCCAGCCGCAACGCGCGACCACGCTGGATCTCGGTCTCGCCAGGCGCCCAGGAGGACTCGCTACGCAGTGCAGCCGCCTTGCGCGCCAGACTGAGTTCGATTGATTCCACTTCCAAGGCCCGGGGCAACTCCACGGCCTCCACACGCTCATGGACGAACGCCTGCAACTCGGTGGCAAAGGCCTGGGCGTCGCGGATTTCTACGGTCGCTGAGAAGCGGCGAACCACATCCTCAACCGTGATCCGAGGCAGGTGGTCGGCAATGAATTCAAGTGTCGTGGACATGGCCATCTCCCATGGGAAAGACTGAGGCAAGGATTACTTTAGTCTCGCATGTCGCATTTGTCAATTATGACAACTTTGTCAATCATCCCGACTCCCCCTGGAAGGAAGGTTGGCCCAGCGCGCTGGCCTTTGATATCGAGCCGGTGCTCGATCAGCCTTCCTATGGCTTGCGCCAGGCATCGGAGGCTTCGTTACCAGCCCCAAGTGATCTCTCCGTGATGAGTCCAGGGCGCTTACTGCGTCAGGGCGTACCGGGACGAGGGGCTGCCGGACCAGGATCAGACTCAATGCCGATGCCGTACTTGGCAGCAATTGGAGGGCTCGGGCTACCTTCATTTATCGCGCTAACCTTCTCCAGCGCCTGCATCGCCCCTGCGACATCGAACGGTCCTGAGTTGATCTGGGGCTGCAGCTCAGACCTGATAGAGATGGTGCGGTCCTTCTGGACGATGGCCGCAATCTGCTCAAAGTCGGTGAGCAACATGAACGACGGGCCGTCCTCATCCGCGGCAAGGCACGCGCCTTCGCTAGGAAGCCACTGGCCGCCGGACTCAATCGCTAGCTTGAGCTCATCCGTAGTCGGGCACTCCAACTTCGGTCGGAGCTCCCAAAAGCACTCTCCACTGAACTTGTAACAGGCAACTCCGAACTTGTTGCCTTGAGCGTCCGTTGTGAAGGCCGCCGCTTCCCCGTCTTCCCGAGGCGGATCGAGCAGCCAGTCCGCGGCTGTAGCCGTGGTTGCTGCCAGTAATGATCCCATCAGCAGGCTGAGCCTTACATACAGCATATCGTGCGCTCCTCTAATGATTGGACGTGTCGACTGAACCGGCGGCAGCGTATCGCAGGTGCTACGGCACGACCATGTAATGGGATGATCTGAGTCTGGCCGGACTGCGTCAAAACGGACGGCAGTCGAGGCGTCAGTGCTTCCTTGGCCCGTTAAGAGCACCTGCCCCTGCCCGGATAGGGGGCACTGCGCTGCGTTCCAGTCGGCAAACAATTGCTCGAAGATTCGTTCCTTGAGCGCACAAGACCTGAAGAGGCGATAACCTGTGAGCGGACTCCCCCAGCTTACGATGACGATCTCAACTGATCAAAGGTGCACATGTCCATTTCTACTCGATTGCTACTTACCATCGCAGGATCCCTGCTACCGCTCTCCTTGGCGATCGCCGCACCCTCTACGACGCCTGCCTCGACCGCGCCGGCCACCAGTTGCCAGGGCGACGCATCCCGCTGCCCGGGGTGGATGCCCTCGCAGGCCGAGATGCGCAACACCATCGCCGACTACTTCTGCGAACTGGCTGACCAGGGGCGCATCCAGCCTCGGGTAAAGCGGCTGATCCGCGTCGAGTCCTCGCCACTGAACTGTGGCGCGCTGGGACAGCAACCCGGATCCAACTTCGTCTGCGGCGGTGAAATGCGTTTCATCGGCAGGGGCAACGACGTCGACACCATCGCCTTCAGCCCCACCCTGCGCCGCGAGGAGGACGGGCGCTTTGCGCTCTACGTCGGTGATGACGAGGAGGGCGAGCCGGTCTGGCGAGTTCCTGCCCCACGGTCCGCTTCGAAAACCTGCTCAGCGCCCTGAACACAGCCGCTACCCGGATCGCCCTGAGCAGATCCAGCATGCCCCGCAACTGGCTAAAGGCCCCGATGAAGGCCTGGGTCCGCAAAGATGTGGGCAAGACGATAGCCAGCGCCCACTGCCTTAAAACTATTCTACGAGCTGAGTTTCCGATATGGACAACACCTGAGTAGTCGCCAATAGTGCGCCCGCGCTCGGAACACTCTCAAGTCGAGAAACCAGGCGACCCTCGAAGTCAATCAGTCGGCGCCAGCGACTGCCTCAAGAAGCACTCGTGTGCCGCGGATCTTTATTCGACAAGCCAACTCCCTTCACCTTCCACAAGCTTGCCGCCGTGACTGGTGCTATCTCCCTCACGAGCCACTGGTTGCCCTTCCACGATCGTGCCTGGGGATCCGGTTTGGATAATTGCGCCGCAACTAATCCGGTCGCCTATGCGTGCAACGGCACGCCCGTCAACTTCGGCGCTGCTTGCGCCACTGACGACGGTACCGGCCCCATGAATGGGGCAACTGTGCTGATGGCCAACGAGAACGATGGGCTTCATGTCTGATCTCCTTTTTTATGGAGTTCTAAGGGATGATTTATTGCGACAGAGAAAGCGATTGGCTTGGCAAATGAACGCTTCAGGGGCAAACCCTCGCGGCGCGGTCCGCGATTCACGGTCCATGTCGGCGGGCCACTTCACCTTCGGTGCCAGGCGCAAGGCGAGGTTGTAGCAGGGCACATCATTGTGGTCGCGGGGTGGTCCGGGCGGTGGCAATGCCTCGGGGCCCTGCTGCATGTAGGTGCAGATGTAGGCCCAGGCGAATTCGTCGGCACCCATGGTGCTCAGGGGGAAGCGGTCGATGACCTCGTTGGTGCCCGGTTTGACGATGGACAGCACCACGCCCCACTTGATGATGAGGGCACCTTGGGCGGTGGCGCCGCGCTTCTTCCAGCGCTCGGCGCGTACTTGCAACCAGTCGTAGGCTATCACCGTCACCTGCTGGCGTTCGAAAGGATTCCACCAGCGGTATTTGAAGTTGTAGGCGTACATGCGCTGGCGAGCCCGATTGAATCGAAGAGGCAAATCTCGGGGAGGAACTACATCGAACTTCAACAAGACCAAGATTGACCAAACTTCGATGGACATGAAGAAGGCAAACATTATCCACACTTCAACACTCAGGTCTCGCCAGTCCGAAATGAATAGCCATGACGACGCAACCAACTGAATGATCATCACCGGTATAAACAAAATTACCCATCCTCTCCCAGCGGACGACTTGCGGCACAGTTCCAGAAAGATGTCGTCTTGGTGATTCGGAGTATCAAACCCTAAACATGGTCCTACTACAGGGGACTCATTGGGTCCCGGCAAGTCCTCTTGCCAACCAGAGCAAGGCGGATTGAGTTGTGCCTCGGTCACGGCGCGGTCCTCGACTCGAGGTCCATGTTCGCCGGCCACTTCACTTTCGGTGCCAGGCGCAGGGCGAGGTTGTACCAGGGCACATCATTGTGGTCGCGCGGTGGGCCGGGCGGTGGCAACGCCTCGGGGCCCTGCTGCATGTAGGTGCAGATGTAGGCCCAGGCAAACTCGTCGGCGCCCATGGTGCTCAGGGGAAAGCGGTCGATGACCTCGTTGGAGCCCGGCTTGACGATGGACAGCACCACGCCCCACTTGATGATAAGGGCTCCCTGGGCGGTGGCGCCGCGCTTCTTCCAGCGCTCGGCGCGTACCTGGGTCCAGTCATAGGCTACCGGTACCACCTGCCAACGTTCGAAGGGGTTCCACCAGCGGTACTTGAAGTTGTAGGCGTAGATGCGTTGGCGAGACCTGTTAAAGCGTATTGGCAGGTCATGCGGCGGCGATATGTCCAATCTAATTGCGGCCAGCGCAATCCAAGAACACACTAGGGTACCCGCTAGGCCGGCAAAGAAGATCGATGCCTTCTCTGCATGAAGAAAGGAAACCGGCCCAATATTTGATGCTATTAGCCAAGTAAGCAAAAGCAGCCCCATGCAGAGCAGTACCCCTCGTGCGCGAAACGCCGCACGAGATATCTCCAAATAATGGGAGTCGAGGTGGTTTGGCGCATTCCCCCAAACGGCCGGAGGGACAGTTGGGGCTGAACTGGGGGATGGAAGATCTTCTTGCCAACCAAGGCAGGGCGGATTGAGTTTAGGACCGGTCAATTTCATTTATCCTTTTTAAGAGTCTAGCTTGTCATCCATGACGACCAGACGAGCAACCCCTGATTCATCATTCTTGTCGGGCCAGTAAGAGACCTCTAACGTAGTGGCGTGGATGCTATGATTCATGTTCAAAGCAATGGCTCCACCAATTTCAAGTACTTGTGATTTCGTATCTTGATTGAGTATTGGGGCAGTTGTTTTCGGGTTGTAATCCAATTTCTGCGAGGAGGTTGGAGGCATCAATGGGCCGATGGTACCGCCGGTATGTCCTTGCGCAATAGTCGCCCCATTGTCGTTGCCGGAGCGATATACCTTCAACTCCCACTGATACCGTGACGCGTTCGCTTTGTAGCCCGGCAAGCTGATTTTGTAATCCAGATATATTCCTGCTGGAATCGACATGCCGTCGCTGAACATGACTCCACTGTCTCCAGCCGCCTGCAAATCACTTGCCCTTTGGAACCGAACATCTATCTCTGCCTCAGCTGTCATGCCGAGCACCGCAGCATTGAGTGCGCCTATGGCGGTATCCATGTCCTCTGGGTATTTCCATCGACGATACTTTCCGGGAAGCCCCCAAGTTGAATGTCGTGCCCATAGCTCCAGTGGTTGCGACTCAAGCTGCTTTGCCCATACTGCAAAAGCGTATGCAGAAAGTCCAAGCGCTATCGCAATTCCGACGGGACCAAGCAGAGTCGCTTCTAATGCGAATGCACCTATAGCACCAGCTACGGCGGAGCCTATGGCCAAGCTGCCAGCAACTCTGTAAATCATCGCGGCTTCGTCATCCCCTTGGGATGAGGTCCTCAACGATGCAAGCGCGTACTGGGTGCCGTCCATCACTCCGGCGATTGCCGCAATAGCGCCGCCGTACTGCGCAATACGTGCTCCCAACATGACCGTCTGCATCTGTCCCGCTACTCGCACCGAGACGGTCAATCCTGGTCGCAGTATCCGAGTGCCCACGCCGACAATCTCTACGCCCACCCC
This sequence comes from Pseudomonas sp. SBT1-2, assembly GCF_028640875.1. Classification (NCBI taxonomy): domain Bacteria; kingdom Pseudomonadati; phylum Pseudomonadota; class Gammaproteobacteria; order Pseudomonadales; family Pseudomonadaceae; genus Pseudomonas; species Pseudomonas sp. SBT1-2. The sequence goes on from NZ_JAQZAA010000116.1 coordinate 95,025, forward strand.
CATCACTCCGATGGACGAGGACCAAACGGCGGCCAGAGCCTCGGGATTGCCGCTGCCTGGCGTCTTGAGAAAGGTCTCGTAGTTCTTGCGCAGGCTGTCTTGCTGGAACCAGAGGCTGCCCAGGCCCAGGAGGAGGTCTGCGCCCGCAGGCGCCGCAGAGATGGCGGCTGTGCGCATCTGGCGCATCGCGCCCTTGGCCAGCGTGCGGGCGTTGTCCGCGCTGACGGTCAGGTTGTGCGCCAACTTGGCGGCTCCGCTCTGGAGTGTCGCGGCGCCAATGCTGACGGTGCGCAGAGCCTCGGTGACGCCGGTACTGGCATTGGTGCGTAGTTTTTCGAGTTTCTTCTGAAATGATTCGGCGCTATCCAGCGACCAGAACATGACATCGACCATTTTCCCGTGGTTGCTGGACACGGCAATGGTGATAGCCCCGCTCAGCACCATGGCGCGAATCTTTCGCTCTGCGGGCTTGCGGAATTTCTGGTCGAGCTGGGTGATGAACTGGTCGGTGCGCTCCTGGAGCACTTCATTGAGCATCGATAGGTACTCGCCCAGCTTCAGGGAGACGACAATCTGGGTCACGCTCTGGCCGGCATAGCGCAGGAAGGCCGCGCTGTGGACATGGCCCACCAGCGCCTGCGTCTGTATCGACAGGTGTTGCATGAGAGCGTTGCTGGCATTGGCGGTAGCCGCAAGCATCTGGCCGATGGCTTCCTTTACCGGCGTCACCATCAACTGTTTGCCTTCATCGGTGGCGATGACGCTCTTGATGGTGTCGTAGACCTTGCCCAGATCATCGCCGGCCAACGCCGTTTGCAGTTGGTCGAGGAGCCTCTGGTCCTTGGCTAGGAGGGCCTGGTAGAGCAGACTTTTGCGGTTCTCCAACTGAGTCTTCCAGAGGTGCTGAGTTGCGCCCAGTTTCTTCTGGTCCTTTTCGATGAGGTCGGTCGGCCCCCCGAACAAGCACAGCCCCATCATTCGGATGAAGCCTGCCACGGAGCGTATGGAGGTCGCGCTGTAGTCGTGCTGGGCAGCCAGTTGAAACGGAGCGGCCTGGTATTCGTAGGCGTATAGCTCACCCGTGCTGTCGATAATCTTCTGCCAGACCTTGAGCTCCTTCAGATACGCGGCCTCGAATTTCGCGCGCGCCGCTTCGTCGTAGCGTTCTTCAAGCCGCTTACGGGCTTCGGCCTTCTTGGACTTGGTGCGGCGTTTGGTGTCCGCCTCGATATCAAGAGGCGGCATCGTGGCCTTTTCCGCAATGGGCGTTTTGTTCCATCGTTTCCGGCGTTCGTCTTCTGCCTTGGATTCCTGGGCCGCCTCTGCGGCAGCCCAGCCATCTTGTAGCTCCTTGATGCCAAGCAAGGCCTGCGATGTGAAGAGCTCGAAACGCCTCTGCGGTTCGGAGCGCCACTCCTGCATGGACCGGAACCAGTTCACGCGCTGGGCGTTGCATTCCTGCACCATGCCAATCGGGTCTGGCAGCACCAGAGCCAGCACACCTCCAGGTAGCTTTTCGCGCTGAATCAAGGTGCGGACATGGCCTATCAAAGCGCCCAGGCGGTGATTGCGGCTGTAGAAACCATGCACGCTGTTGAAGTCTCCTGGCGTGGCTTCCGCATACTCCAGCACCTGGTGCATCTGAAGGTTGCTTTCAGTCATGGCGATACCCACGCTGGCAGGATTGTCGCGAGCAGCCTTCAAATCGAGCTTGTGGAATCTACCATCCAAGGCCGTGCCGTCGTCCGCCTTGCCTCGTAAGTACTGGTCCAGCACCTTCTTGGGCCAAGGGTCGTTGGCGATGGCAATCCAGGCAGTCGAGTACTTGTTCGCGTCGACGTTGATGAACGACGCGGTGACGTCATGGTTCTGCTTGACGCATGCCTCGCTCAGCGGTTGTGGTTCTTCGCGTGGCGTCTGGTATGGCCTGAACTGGCGCAGCGCGCCTTCGGGCGTGATCTGGTAGGCCTGCCATTCCTTCTTGTCGAGCAGGACGTACAGGTAACCTTGGCGCAACGTCCGTGGCTGGTCCAGGCGCATCGGGATGGACTTGAGCTCGGTGGTGCTCGAGTTCCGCATCCGAGTGTTACCTGGTTGCGGCGCATAGACGGCGCGCAGGGGCAGGATGGGCAGGCCGGTACGCTGGCAGGCGTTGCAGGCTCCAGTAAGGTTCGGTGCGGCTTGGTTGATGGTCTGGCCAAGTGCCGTGCTGGTGCTCATGAATAGTTCTCTGCTCGGGGCAAGGACGCGACAATGCGCTTCCAAGCCTCGTCGTTGTAGGTCTCGAAGCGGTCCTGCAGTGGCTGAATACCATTCGCAGCGTCGACAATGTCGTTCTGTATTTCAGGGTGTTTAGGCAAGTGCGGGTGGATGAAAACCCGATGCAGGCAGAGGGCGATGATGTCGCGGCTATTCTTAAGTCCGTGTTGTTGGGCGTCGCGCACAAGTCGAAAGGCATGGATACCCGCCTGCGGGGGGAGGAGGCTGCCGCCATTCCAGCGCCATGGTGCAAACGCAAGACGCCGTCGCTGCGCGAGACGCCAAACGCCCAGGAAGTCGCTTACTAACTGCGCCGCATGTTGTGTATGGCGGACTAGGTCGGCGTGTTCCGTATTGGCTGGCCCGGATGTACCCCGCAGTATGGAAAAGCTGCCCCAGCTTGTTGGGAACAGCCATGCATTGATTGGGGTGAGTACCCCTCCGACTTGACGTCCCATCGCCGCAGCCAGCAGTTCTAGGCGTATGGGTTCGAACCATGGAGTCATGGCTTTCCCAATCTCGGACGAAGTGAGGTGGCACTGCTCTGCCAAGTGTTGCGCGACTACCCCCAATGGTTCTGGGCTGAGAAGCCAACCGCAGACATATCTCTTGTTGTATGCGAGATCTTCCTTTGCATAGTGGGCGCTGAGCTCAAGGAGCTGCGAAGAAGCCATTGCTCCTGGTGCGGCAAGTTTGACCAGGGCGGGACAGGCGGTTGGAGTATGGGCCAGGTCTGGTCGCAGGACACGCTCGAGCGACGCATCTCCCAGCTCGCCAATCATTGACGGGATGCTGAGTGGACTGGCTGGATCGCATTCCGCCAAAGCATCAACCAGTAGGTAGACGTAGTCGTGTGGCTCTCGGTGCTGTGCCGCGAAAGTCATGACAGGTTCTGCACTCATCGATTTCGCTCCACGCAGTCAGCCTCGAGTCCTTCGAGCACCAAACTGGATAGGGAAAGACTGTTGCTTCCTCCGCCACCAGACTTAGTCATAGGGCCCTTCATCAAAATGGAGATGCCATCGAGCGTGATACCGGTAGCATCAATACGGACGGTTCCACCCGGCCCCTTGATGGAAAGACTCTTCGCTGCCTGGATTTCATAGACCTTGGTACGGTGCCGAATGGCTTGGCCGGCCTGCAGTTCCGAGTGCCCCTCCACGGTCTGCTCCTGGTGCCCGCCGATGCTCACCCAGTGGTTGGCGCCGGTCTTGTCGCGGCGGTGGTTGCCCACCTCTTCGGTGCGGTCTTTGCCGGTGCGAATGGTGTGGTTGCGGCCGATGGTCAGGAAGTCGTCTTGGCCAATGTCGTGGCGCCGGTCTTGACCGACGGTGACCTGCTCATCGTTGCCCACCGTTTCTTTGCGGTCATGGCCGATGGAGATCGTCTCGTCGTGTTCGACTTGCTCGCTGCGGTCGTGGCCCACGAAGGTGGTTTCGTCATGGTTGACGTGGATGTTCTGGTCTTTCTGGGCGTGGAGGTAAACCTCCTCCTGGTCCTTCTCGTCCTCGAAGCGCAGCTCGTTGTAGCCTTCGCCCTTGTGGGTCTTGCTCTTGATGGTCATCCGCGTCTTGTGCCGCGGCAGCTCGTAGGGCGGCAACTGCAGGCGGTTGTAGACCCGGCCGATGGCGATCGGCTGGTCGCAATCGCCTTCCAGGTAGTGAATGATCAGCTCCTGGCCTATCCGCGGGATGGCCATATGGCCCCAGGTGGCGCCGGCGATGTCCTGCGCCACGCGGATCCAGCAGGAGCTGTACGCATCGTGCTTGCCCTGGCGGTCCCAGGGAAACTGGACCTTCACCCGGGCGTACTCGTCGGTGTAGATTTCTTCGTTCGGAGGGCCGACGACCACAGCGTTCTGCGGGCCGTCGATGCGTGGCTTGGGCAACGGCTCGGCGCGCCACTCAGCGTCGTCCGGCACCAGCTCGGCCTCGTAGTGGTAATGGGTCCCCAGCTGCGCCTCGGCGCTTTCTTCAGCCTGGCTGGTGTGCTGTTTACCGCGGTGGACGATGCTCACCGGGCGCCAGCCGCGGTTCATGTCCTCGCGCGGATGGCCGGCCAGGGTGAAGGAAATTCCCGGCTGCAGGCGCGGGTCGTCGCCTTCGACCAAGGCGATGCGCACATCGCGCCGGTGGCCGCGTAGGCGGTTCTCCACGAAGGGCTTGCCGACTTCGTCAAACTTGGCCCGGGCCGGGTAGTCGTAGCGCTCGTAGCGGCGGCCCTGGTGATCCAGGTCCTGGCCATCCCGGCTGTGCTGGTGGGTGTAGCGGGGGTGCTTGAAGGTGTAGTCGCGCTGGGTCTGGCGTGCGGTACGCACGTTCTCGGTGTAGGCAAAGCGGCGCAACGCCGGCTGCGGCTGGTCGCCACCGGGCGCAGGGTTGTACTGCACTGGCTCATCGCCCACCCGGCCATGGATGAACAGGCGGTCGCTATGCACCATCTGGTGCCCCTCGGCACTGTGGCGGAAGGAGTAGAAAAAGCCTTCCTCGCGCATGATGCGCTCGATGAAGTGGTAGTCGGTGTCGCCGGCCTGCACGCAGTACTCGCGGACCTGGTGCTCGGTGGTCACGCGCTGTTCGTAGTCCTGGGTAAGTCCGTGGGCCTTGAGCACCGCTTCGGCGATCTGCGGGACACTCAGGGTCTGGAAGATCCGCCAGTCGGAACTGAGCTTCAGGCGCGCCAGGCGCGGTTCGATCACAGCTGAATAGCGGGTGCGTCGAAACCCGGTCTCGCCCTGGACGAAGGAAGACACGGCACCGTGTACATATCGCACCGGCTGCTGGCCGTGCCAGAGGGTCAGACGAGCGGGGCGATCCAGCACCTGCCCAAAGTCGATTTGGGGGTTGGTGCAGGTCAACTCCACCGCGAGGTGAAAGGTCTCGCAGAGGGCTTCGTGAAGTTCGAACTCGACGACCTCGAAGACATCGCGCACCTCGCCGCCGATGAGGTCGAAGGTGAAGCGCA
>NZ_JAQZAA010000117.1:0-39852 GCF_028640875.1 Pseudomonas sp. SBT1-2
AAACGAATGGCGTACGGTTACCGGGATAGCGAATTCTTTTTCATGAAGATCAAGAGCGTCTTTCCCGGTATTCCGTGAAGAACCTTTTTTGTTTGGGGCCGAGGCAGCTATCGCGAGCAAGCTCGCTCCTACAGGGGACGTGGGGCACATACTTAGCGCACCACGCCCAGCTCATGCTTGACCAGCGCCAGCAGCTTGCCGGTGTCGATCGGCTTGAGCAGGAAATCCACCACGCTCAGGTGCATGGCCGCGATGGCGTCACGCACATCGGCATCCCCGGAAATGATAATGATCGGCAGCGCCGCCCGCTCCGATTCGCGCACCTGGCGGATCAGGTCCAGGCCGTTGCAGGGGGCCATGCGCAGATCGGTGATCAGCAGTCCGATCGATTTGTTCGAGTTCAACAGTTCAAGTGCGGCCTTGCCACTGGCTGCGGTCATGCAGCGAATGCCATCCAGCCCCAGAATTTCCGACAGCAACTCACGGGCATCCTTGTCATCGTCGGCAATCAACACGCGCTGGGGCGGCAGATCAGGCTCGAGCATCACGGCGTTCAGCGCCTCGCGCTCGGCATCACTCAAAATATCGTGGTCGGACATGGCGTTCTCTACATATTCAAATCGATCCCCTAGCACAGTGGTCAGACATCGCTAAGCAGGCCTCCAATGTGCACTTCGTCGGATTTTTTTCCAAGAGGCCGGATAAGTACTTTTTTCACGGTTTTGACACCTGCTTGAAGCGAATTAACAGGTGCAGACCCGCTACCTAGACTTACGTCCAATGGGCACCCGGCAGCGTGGGACCGACCATGACCCAAGACCCGACCACAACAAATCCAAAAAGACTGCGGTAATGGTTATGAGTAAAGCGGATGCCTTCACCCAGGCAGGGAAAACCGCGGTGTTGCAGAACATCCACGGCACGATGCAGTTTCTCCAGCGGTTCCCCCCTTTCAATCAGATGGAAAACGCTCACCTGGCGTACCTGGTCGAGCAATGCCAACTGCGTTTCTACGGCCCCGGCGAGAGCATCATCAAGCCCGCCGACGGACCGGTCGAACACTTCTATATCGTCAAGCAGGGCCGGGTGGTCGGCGAGCGCCAGCACGCCCTCAAAGGCGGCACCGAAACCACCTTCGAGATCACCGCCGGCGAGTGTTTCCCCCTCGCCGCACTGCTGGGCGAGCGCGCCACCCGCACCGAACACCTGGCGGCCGAGGACACCTTCTGCCTGCAACTGAACAAGCCGGCCTTCATCAAGCTGTTCGCCCTCTGCGCGGTGTTTCGCGATTTCGCCCTGCGCGGCGTCAGCAGCCTGCTGGACCAGGTCAACCAGCAGGTCCAGCAAAAGGCCGTGGAAACCCTCGGCACCCAGTACTCCCTCAACACCCGGCTGGGCGAACTGGCGATGCGCCACCCGGTGACCTGCAGCCCATCCACCCCGCTGCGCGAAGCCGTGAGCCTGATGCACGAGCAGCAGGTCGGCAGCATTGTGGTGGTGGATGAACACAAGGCGCCGCTCGGCATCTTCACCCTGCGCGACCTGCGCCAGGTGGTGGCCGACGGCACCAGCGACTTCAACCAGGGCATCGAACGGCACATGACCCAGGCGCCGTTCGCCCTCTCGCCGGACCACAGTGCATTCGACGCCGCCATCGCCATGACCGAGCGGCACATCGCCCACGTCTGCCTGGTAAAAGAGCAGCGCCTGTGCGGCGTGGTTTCCGAGCGCGACCTGTTTTCCTTGCAGCGGGTCGACCTGGTGCACCTGGCGCGGACCATCCGCAACGCGCCACGCATCGACAACCTGGTGGCGATCCGCGGCGAGATCGGCCAGCTGGTGGAGCGCATGCTGGCCCATGGCGCGTCCTCGACCCAGATCACCCACATCATCACCCTGCTCAACGACCACACGGTGTGCCGGGTCATCGAACTGACCCTGGCCGACAAGGGCGACCCGGGCGTGCCGTTCAGTTGGCTGTGTTTCGGCAGCGAAGGCCGGCGCGAGCAGACCCTGCACACCGACCAGGACAACGGCATCCTGTTCGAAGCCCGCGATGCGGCCCATGCGGCACAGATCCGCGGCAAGCTGCTGCCCCTGGCGCAGCAGATCAACCAGAGCCTGGCGCTGTGCGGCTTCACCCTGTGCAAGGGCAACATCATGGCCGGCAACCCCGAGCTGTGCCTGTCCCGCGCCGAGTGGGCACGGCGCTTCGCCGCCTTCATCCGGGAGGCCACGCCGGAGAACCTGCTGGGTTCGAGCATCTATTTCGACCTGCGGGTAGTCTGGGGCGACGAGCAAGGCTGTGCCCAACTGCGCCGTGGCATCCTCGACCAGGTCGGCGACAACCGCCTGTTCCAGCGCATGATGGCCGAGAACGCGCTGCGCCAGCGCCCGCCGGTAGGGCGTTTCCGTGAATTCGTCCTGGCCAGGAAGAACGGCGAAAAAGCCACCCTCGACCTCAAGGTCCAGGGCCTCACCCCCTTCGTCGACGGTGCCCGCCTGCTGGCCCTGGCCAATGGCATCGACGCCAACAACACCCTGGAGCGCTTGCGCCAGCTGGTGGCCAGGGAAGTCATCGAAACCCTCGACGGCGCCGCATATGAAGAGGCCTATCACTTCATCCAGCAGACCCGCATGCAACAGCACCAATTGCAGACCCGGCAGAACCTGCCCTACTCCAACCGCGTCGACCCGGACAGCCTCAACCACCTGGACCGGCGCATCCTGCGCGAGTCGCTGCGCCAGGCCCAGCGCCTGCAAAGCAGCCTGGCGCTGAGGTACCAGCTATGAGCCTGTTCGCCTGGTTGCGCCCGGCCAGCGCGGCACTCAGCGCCGAACAGCAACAACGCCGCGAGCGCCTGCCTGTTGCCCCACCGCTGGGCGAATGCAGCCTGCGCGAACAGCGCTGGGTGGTGCTGGACCTGGAAACCACCGGGCTCAACCTCAACCGCGACCAGGTGTTGTCCATTGGTGCGGTGGTGATCGAAGACGGCGCCATCGACTTCGGCCAGCAGTTCGAACGCACCTTGCAGCGTACCGATCACAAGCTCAGCCCCAGCGTGCTGATTCACGGCCTCGGCCCGAGTGCGATCGCCGCGGGCAGCGACCCGGTGGAGGCCTTGCTGGATTTCATGGAGTTCGTCGGCGACAGCCCGCTGCTGGCCTTCCATGCGCCGTTCGACCAGCACATGCTCGGCCGGGCCCTGAAGGACAGCCTGGGTTATCGCCTGCAGCATCCGTTCCTCGACGTCGCCGAAATGGCCCCGCTGCTCTGCCCCCAGGCGCATATCCGCGAAGCCGGGCTGGATGACTGGATGGGTTACTTCAAGCTGCAGGCCGGCGAACGCCACCATGCCGCCGCCGACGCCCTGGCCACCGCCGAACTGGCGCTGATCCTGTTCAGCCGCGCCCGCCAGCAGCAGATCCACAGCCCGCTGAACCTGCAACAGCGGCTCAGCCAATGGAAGCGCCGGCAGCAAACCCACTCCTTCTGATCTGTAGCCGCTGCCGAGCGCCAGCGAGGCTGCGATCGAGCGCGTAGCGCTCGCCATCCAGACAGCGCGTTCCGCCTGACAGACTGCAAACTCAGGCTTTGCGGCCACTACGTCGGAATGCCGCCCAGACCGATCGCAGCCTCGCTGGCGCTCGGCAGCGGCTACAGGGATCCGATAAATCGCAGCCGACCAGCGCCCATTGCGCGGCTCTTTGCGCCCTGCCACAATCGCGAATAATTCTCGTTAGTTTCAACTTCTCGATTGGGATACCCAGGTGTCGTCAGCCCAAAGCCCCCACAGTGACCTCGTTGGCGCGTTGTATCGCGACCATCGCGGCTGGCTGCTGGCCTGGCTGCGACGCAATGTGGCCTGCCCGCAACGGGCCGAGGACCTGAGCCAGGACACCTTCGTCCGCCTGCTGGGCCGCGACGAACTGAAAGCCCCGCGCGAGCCGCGGGCGTTCCTGGTGGCCATCGCCAAGGGCCTGCTGTTCGACTACTTCCGCCGCGCCGCGCTGGAACAGGCCTACCTCACCGAACTGATGCTGATCCCGGAAGAGGAACAACCCTCCCCGGAAGAACAGCAGTTGATCCTCGAAGACCTCAAGGCCATCGACCGCCTGCTGGGCAAGCTGTCGAGCAAGGCTCGCGCCGCCTTCCTCTATAACCGCCTCGACGGCCTCGGCCACGCGGAAATCGCCGAACGCCTCGGTGTGTCCGTGCCGCGGGTCAGGCAGTACCTGGCCCAGGGCATTCGCCAGTGCTACATCGCCCTGTACGGTGAGCCGCTATGAGCCCGCTCAATGCCAAGCCGGTGTCCGCCCGGGTGCTGGACGCGGCGATTGCCTGGCAGCTGTCGCTGGACTCCGGCGAAGGCAACCCGATGGCCCGCGAAGAATTCGCCAAATGGCATGCCGCCGATGAAGAACACGCCCGCGCCTGGCGCCAGCTGGGCATGCTCGACCAGCGTTTCAGCGTCGCCAGCGGCCCGGCCCGCAGCGCCCTGCTGCAATCGAGGGACAGCCTCCGTCGCCGCGTGCGCAAACTCGGCAGCGGGCTGGCCAGCATCGCCCTGCTGCTGGGCCTGGCCCTGTTCGCCGGCGAACGTTACGACCAGCTGGATTACTGGTTCGCCGACCAGCGCACCGCCACCGGCGAACAACGCACCCTGCGCCTGGCCGACGGCACGCTGATCAACCTCAATACCCACAGCGCCGTGGATGTGCGTTTCGACGAAAAACAGCGGCGCATCGTGTTGCAGGCAGGCGAGATCCTGGTCGAGACCGGCCACAACGACGCCCGGCCCTTTATCGTCGAGACCCGCGAAGGCCATATGCGCGCGCTGGGTACACGGTTCCTGGTCAAGCGCGAGGAACAGGGCACCCGCCTGAGCGTGCTGCAATCGGCCGTGGCCGCGCGGCCGGAGTCCGGCCAGGACGAACAGATCCTCAAGGAGGGCCAGCAGGTGCTGATGCGCCGCGACGGCCTCGGCCCGCTGCTGGCCCTGAGCCCCGGTGCCGACGCCTGGACCCGCGGCATGCTGGTGGTGGACAACGCGCGCCTGGCGGACCTGGTCAGCGAGCTGGGGCGCTACCGCCGTGGCCATCTGGGAGTGGCCGACGAGGTGGCCGACCTGCGCATCACCGGCAGCTTCCCGCTGCACGACACCGACCTGGCCCTGAGCGCGCTGCTGCCCACCCTGCCCGTGGCCATCGAGCGGCACACACCCTGGTGGGTCACCCTGGTGGCGCGGGCCGAGGGTAGAGACAAACCATAACCCTGCGGTGTCGGTACGGTTTTTATCGCGAGCAAGCTCGCTCCTACAGGGTGGCGCCGTTCCTGTAGGAGCGAGCTTGCTCGCGAAAACGCCTGCTGACGCCGCCTGCCCAACCTGAAATACCCCCCTTATTTTCGTAAATCGAAATTATTTTCAATCCGCCCTATCACTTTTTGAATCTCGTCCGGCACATAGGCAATTGAGAAATGTTTCCATCCAGGAGCCGCCGTATGTCCCGCTCGCTAGACACCCTGTTGCGCCCCAGCCTGTTGGCCGTGGCCATTGCCCTCTGCGCCCCGCTGGCCAGCACCCCGCTGATCGCCGCCGAACAGGCGTCCGGCGTGCGCGCCTACAACCTGCCGGCCGCGCCCCTGGCCAGTACCCTGAACCAGATCGCCAGCCAGGCCGGCCTGGCCCTGAGCCTCAACCCGAGCCTGGCCGCCGGCAAGACCTCGGCCCCGGTCAAGGGCCAGTTCGATGCCGCCGGCGCCTTGCGCGAGGCCCTGCGCGGCACCGGCCTGCAACTGGAACAAAGCAGCGCCGGCACCTACAGCCTGGTGGCGATTCCCGACAGTGTGGTGGCCCTGCCGGAAACCAGCATCACTGGCCAGCAGGCTTATGAGAGTGCCTGGGGGCCGGTGGACGGTTACCTCGCCACGCGCACCGCCGCCGGCACCAAGACCGACACCTCGCTGGTTGAAGCGCCGCGTTCGATTTCCGTCGCCACCCGCCAGCAGATGGAAGACCGCAACGTGCAGAACCTGGATGATGCCGTGCGCTACATGCCCGGTATCGTTTCCGCCAGCTACGGCAGCGACACCCGCTATGACTGGATGCGCGTGCGCGGTTTCGAGCCCACCCAGTTCCTCGACGGCCTGCCACTGCCCCGCGGCGTGTATGCCAACCCGAAAGCCGAAACCTGGAACCTCGACCGCCTGGCCCTGCTGCGCGGCCCGGCCTCGTCGGTCTACGGCCAGACCCCGCCGGGCGGCCTGCTGGACATGGTCAGCCGGCGCCCCAGCGCTGAATCGAGCCATGCCATCCAGTTGCAGTACGGCAGTGACAACTACCGCCAGATCAACTTCGCCAGCACCGGCAAGATCGACGACGAAGGCCAGTTCCTCTACGGCCTCAGCGGCGTGGTGCGAGACGCCGGTACGCAGGTCGACCACATCGACAACAAGCGCTACAACATCGCCCCCAGCCTGACCTGGAACATCGACACCGACACCAGGCTGACCCTGCTCTCGCAGTTCACCCGCGACGATACCGGCGCGACCAGCCAGTTCATGCCGATCCAGGGCACCAAGATCAAGTCGCCACTGGGCGACGTCTCCCATCACAAGAACCTCGGCGACCCGGACTACGAGTTCTACGACCGCACCTACTACGCCCTGGGCTACGCCTTCGAGCACCGCTTCAACGATGTCTGGCAGTTCCGCCAGAACCTGCGCTATACCAAATCGGAGCTGTCCTTCCAGCAGCTGACCGTGGGTTCCTACGCCTACTCCCCGGCCGATGCGGCAGGCAATATCAGCCGTACCTCGACCAACGTGGACGAGGACATCAGCCAGTTCGCCGTCGACAATAACTTCCAGGCCGACTTCGCCACCGGCGACATCACCCACACCCTGCTGATCGGCCTGGATCACCAACGCACCGACACCTCCTATCTGTCGATTTACGGTGACGGCGGGACCACCAACATCTTCAACCCGGTCTATGGCAAGCCGATCGTGCGCCCGGCGCGCTCCAGCGCCTACTACGACTACAACCAGAAAACCGTGCAGACCGGCCTCTACGTGCAGGACCAGATGGCCCTGGACCAATGGCGCCTGACCCTGGGCGGTCGTGAAGACTGGGTGCACCAGGGCACCACTTATTTCAACAAGAACGACGTGACCAACACCGACCGCAGCAAGAACTTCAGCGGCAACGCGGCGCTGAGCTATGTGTTCGACTCGGGACTGGTGCCGTACCTCTCCTACGCCGAATCGTTCCAGCCAGCCAGCAACGCCAGCGTCTCCCCCACCGAGTCGTATAAACCCACCGAGGGCAAGCAATGGGAGCTGGGCATCAAGTACCAGCCACCTGGTTCGAACACCCTGCTGAGCGCGGCGGTCTACGACCTGACGCAGAAAAACGTGCTGGTGACCAGCATCGGTGCCGGTGGCGAGTCGGTGACCAACCAGACCGGCGAAGTGAAGGTCAAAGGCCTGGAGCTGGAAGCGGTGTCCGACGTGACCGACAACCTCAAGGTCATCGCCGCCTACACCCTGGCCAAGTCCGAGGTGCAAAAAGGCATCTATAAAGGCAACCGCCTGCAACTGATGCCAAACCAGCAAGCCTCGCTGTGGACCGACTACACCTGGCACAGCGGCGTGCTCGACGGTTTCGGCATTGGCGCCGGCGCCCGCTACACCGGCAATACCTATGGCGACCAGGCCAATACCTGGCTGGGCAAGGCCAATGCCTACACGGTGTTCGATGCCGCCGTGCATTACGACCTGGGCCGCCTGGACAGCAGCCTCAAAGGCGCGTCGCTGAAACTCAACGCCACCAACCTGTTCGACAAGGACTACCTGTCCACCTGCGATGGTTCCTACTGCTATTTCGGCGATCAGCGTAGCGTGGTCGCCAGTGCCACCTACCAGTGGTAATCGGCTGAGTTAACCACCGGGCCGTCCTGCCAAGGACGGCTTTGCTGTGTCTGAAGGCTAAGAAATGAAAAGCAAAACCATCCGCCGCTGGTCGTTTATCCACACCTGGAGCAGCCTGGTCTGCACGGTGTTCCTGCTGCTGCTGGCCCTGACCGGCCTGCCGCTGATCTTTCACCACGAGATCGACCACCTGCTGGGCGACGCACCGCAGTTGCGGGAAATGCCCGCCGACACCCCGCAGCTGGACCTGCAGCAGCTGGTGCGCGCCGCCGAGGCCCATCGCCCGGGCGAGGTCATGCAGTATTTCGGCTGGGACGAGGAAGACCCCAACGGCGTGCTCACCATCATGGCCAGGACCGCCGGCACCGAGCCCAACTCGTCCCATACCTTCATGCTCGACGCCCGCACCGGCGAAGCCGTGGAAACGCCCTCGGCCAACGGTGGGCTGATGATGTTCATCCTGCGCCTGCACGTGGACCTGTTCGCCGGCCTGCCGGGCAAGCTGCTGCTGGCGTTCATGGGGCTGCTGTTCGTGCTGGCGATCGTCTCCGGCGTGGTGCTGTACCTGCCGTTCATGCGCCGGCTGGCATTCGCCACGGTGCGCCAGGACAAATCCACCCGCCTGCGCTGGCTGGACCTGCATAACCTGATCGGCGTGGTGACCCTGACCTGGGCCCTGGTGGTCGGCGTCACCGGGGTGATCAGCGCCTGCGCCGACCTGCTGATCGCCGCCTGGCGCAACGACAGCCTCAGCGCGATGATCGAGCCGTACCGCGATGCGCCGCCACTGACCCAACTGGCCCCGGCCAGCCGCCTGCTGGAGATCGCCAAGGAGGTGGCGCCGGGCATGCAGCCGGACTTCATCGCCTTCCCCGGCACGCGCTTTTCCAGCGAGCACCACTACGCGGTGTTCATGAAGGGCAGCACCCACCTGACCTCGCACCTGCTGACCCCGGTGCTGATCGACGCCAGCACCCTGGAGGTCACGGCGGTGGCCGAACGTCCCTGGTACATGGACGCCATGGGCATGTCGCAACCGCTGCACTTCGGCGACTACGGTGGCATGCCGATGAAGATCCTCTGGGCGACCCTGGATGGGCTGACCATCATTGTCCTGGGCAGCGGCCTGTACCTGTGGACAGTCCGCCGCCGCGCGGCCAGGCCGGCCTTGGGCGAACCCGCCGGGGTGGCGTCATGAGGCCGCGGCAATCGAACTTCTGGAAGGTCTTCGGCGCACCGCTGTTCATCGCCGTGCTCTGTGCCGCGGGGCTGTTCTCCGCGCTGCTCGGCGACGGCATCTGGGACGCCCTGAGCTGGCTCGGCCTGGGCGCTCCGGCCCTGATCGCCCTGCGGGGTTTGTTCAACCGCCCGCCTCCGGCCTGACCCCGGCGGCGGGGAAGCCGCACCACAGGTACAGCGACAGCCCCAGGCCGATCGCCAGCACCGGGATGAACACGCGGTTTTCCTGCTGCGCCTCGGCGGCGACCAGCACGCAGAACAGCGCCAGCCCCAGCAGCGGTACATAGCTTGCCGCCAGGCCCCAGCACCAGGGCCGGGTCAGCGGTTCGGGGCCGCGCAGGCTCAGCAGGGCACAGCCCAGGGCCGGCAGGGCCAGCGCCGGCAGCGCCCAGTACCAGGCCATGTAGGCGAACGCCATGATCAGCTCCGGCTCACCCTCGCCGTGGCGGCGAAACTCGAACTGCAAGGCCAGGTACACCGCCAGCGCGCCCAACAGGGTCAGGGCCAGGCTGTACAAGCCGTGTCGAAGATAGGACCTGCGCATTCATCACTCCTTGTCTGTGCTGCATGTCGCCTCTGTGGCCGGGGCCAGAGGCTGCGTTAAGATCCCCCGGGTTGCGAGCCTGCGCTCCACTTCCACCCGCGAGGAATATTCATGTCCACCCCCAGCATGACGCTGTTCCACAACCCGGCATCACCTTATGTGCGCAAAGTCATGGTGCTGCTGCACGAGACCGGCCAGCTGGACCGCGTGGCCCTGCACGCCAGCCAGTTGACCCCGGTGAATCCGGACGCCGCCCTCAACCAGGACAACCCGCTGGGCAAGATTCCCGCCCTGCGCCTGGCCGACGGCAACGTGCTGTACGACAGCCGGGTGATCCTCGACTACCTCGACCAGCAACACGTCGGTAACCCGCTGATCCCCCGCGAAGGTTCGGCCCGCTGGCGGCGCCTGACCCTGGCGGCCCTGGCCGACGGGATCATGGACGCCTCGGTGCTGATCCGTTACGAACTGGCCCTGCGCGCCCCCGAGAAACACTGGGAGCTGTGGCTCGACGGCCAGCGCGACAAGATCCGCCGCGCCCTGGCCGTGCTCGAGGCCGATGCGATCGCCGAACTGGCCAGCCACTTCGACGTCGCCGCCATCGGCGTTGCCTGTGCCCTGGGTTACCTCGACTTCCGCCACCCCGACCTGCAGTGGCGCGATGCCCAGCCCCAACTGGCGGCCTGGTACGCCGAGGTCAGTCAACGCCCTTCGATGCTGGCGACCCAGCCGCCGGCTTGAAGCCTCCGGGTGCGACCATCACCTGAAGCAGGGTACTGGCCGGGCCGGCCCTATCGCGAGCAAGCTCGCTCCTACAGGTTTCGCGGCGCCCTATGTAGGAGCGAGCTTGCTCGCGATGGTCGCCCCACGGTGCTTCAGGCAACAACCCGACTATCCATGCCAACAAGGCCTCTGCTTGCTGCTGGTCCTCGCGCAAGCCCAACGACCTACTCATGGGCCACCTGCGCTTCGAACGTCAGCGGCTGGGCCGGTTTGGCCTGGCCTACGCCGTACCAGTCGAGCTTGCGGGTCAGCACCATGAACACACCCAGCAGGCCGAACAACAGCAGCGAACCCATCAGCAGTGCGTAATCCTCGGCGCTGAGCAAGCCGTACAACAGGCCATACAAGGCAGCCAGGCTGGCGGCGAAACTCAGGCCATGGCCCAGGCTGCGCAACACATGGCAGACGTAGAAACCGATCAGCGTCACGCAGGCACCGGCCGACAGCAGGTAGGCCAGGGCAAAACCGATGTGCTCCGAGAGCGACAGCAGCAACAGATAGAAGAACGCCAGGGCCACGCCCACCAGGGCGTACTGCACCGGGTGCACCGCCAGGCTCTTGAGCACCTCGAAGAGGAAGAAGCCGGCAAAGGTCAGGGCGATGAACAACAGCGCGTATTTGATCGCCCGGTCGCTCTTGAGGTACTGGTCCACCGGATCGATGAAGCTCACGCCGAAGGAGCGGTTCTTGAACTCCTTGCACTGTCCGCTGGCCAGGCAATTGATCAAGGCGCTTTCCAGGTTGGTGGAGAAGAACGAGGTCTGCCAGTTGGCGGCGAAACCCAGGTCGGAAATCTCCCGCTGCGCCGGCAGGTAGTTGCCGATAAAGCTCGGATGAGGCCAGTCGGCACGCAGGCGTACCTTGCTGGTCTTGCCCACCGGCAGCACTTGCAACTGGCCGGTGCCTTGCAATTGCAGGTCGAAGGCGAAATCCAGGTCGGTGCTGCGCTTGCCGTCCAGCAGCGGCAGGTTGACGTGTACCCCCTCCCCCAGCCAGTCAACCCGGGTGCCGGGCGCGAAAGGCAGGTTCTGCCCGTTCAGCTCGAGGGCCAGCGCCTGCTCGATGCCGCGAATGTCGCTGATGCCCACGGCGAGAAACGGCTGCTCGAACTTGTAGTCGGCGAAGTCTTCCTTGATCCCCAATTGCTCGGGCAGCGCAAACTGCCCGCTGATGCGGTTGTTCGCATGGAACAGCCGGGCCTGGTAGATCCCCCGGGCGCGCAACTCGGTCCGCACCTGGCCATCGAGTTCGAAGTGCTCCGGCAGGAAATACAGCTGCCCGCTCCTCTCACCCTGTTCCTGGTAACGCGTGTTGGTCTTCTCGTTGGTTTTCCAGGTGCGCACCACCTTGCGATAAGGCACCACCAGCAGCGGGCCGCTCAGTTGCTGGCTGTAGCTGGAGCTGCGGGCGATATCGGTCAGCACACCGTCGCGCAGTTCCTGGCGCTCCTGGATCAGCCCGTCGATCATCAACAACGGCACCAGCAGCCCCAGGATCAAAAGGGCGATCGCCCCCAGCTTTATGGTCAGATTGCGGTTCATGGAGTCTCTCCCTGTTCGAATGAGGGAGAGTCTGGGCAGCCCATGTGGGGGTTTTATGGGGGGAGTGTGGAGAGTGTGTGGAGATTGGCTTTGTGGGAGGCAGCCGGTGCGTTTTTCCAGGTAAATCGCGGATTCAGGGTCTGCGGTCGCTACGTCGGAATGCCGCCCAAACCGATCGCAGCCTCGCGGGCTCGGCAGCGGCTACATGGACTGCGTGTACCCTGTAGCCGCTGCCGAAGGCTGCGATCGGGGGCGTAGCACCCGCAACCGGCGCACCCGGTGAATCAGGCGGGAAACACTAGGCTGACTTCAACGCCGCCTTCCACATTGCCGATCTGCATCTGGCCGCCATGCAGTTGCACCACTTCTTCGACGAAGTTCAGCCCCAGGCCGGTGCTTTTACGCCCGCTGTCAGGCCGTGGCAGGGAATAGAAACGTTCGGTCAGGCGCGCCAGGGCATAATCCGGGATGGGCTCGGCCTGGTTGAACAGGCTGAACCGCACCTGGTCGCCCGCTCTGCTGGCGCTCAAGCGCAGCACGCCACCGGCGGGGGTGAAATCCAGGGCGTTTTCCAGCAGGTTGCCCAGGGCCTGGCGCAACAGGAACGCTTCGCCCGACAGCTTCAGCCCCGGCTCGATGCGCTGTTCGACCTGCAAGCCCTTGCCCTCGATCCGCGCCTTCTGGCTGTCCAGCACCTGGTTCGCCAGGTCCGCCAGCGGCACCGCCTCGCGCTCTTCCAGGCCGTGGCGCTGTTCGACCTGCGCCAGGTTCAGCAAGCGCTCGATCAGGTGCTGCATGCGCGCGCTTTCGCTGTCGATGTTGCTGACGAAACGGGCGCGCTGTTCGCCGGGCATTTCGCTCTGCAACAGCTCCGCCGCCCCGCGAATCGCCGCCAGCGGGCTTTTCAGCTCGTGGGTCAGGGTGTGCACGTAACGCTCGACATAAGCCTTGCCCTCCAGTTGGGTGCGCATGTGCTCCACCGCCGTGGCCAGTTGTTCCAGCTCGCCGCCACGGTAGTGCGGCAGCTCGGCGCGGCGACCCTCGCTGACCGCCTGGGCATAACCGGTCAGGCGGCGCAGGGCGACGCTCAGCCACCAGGACAGCAAGGCGCCGAACAACAGGCCGAGGCCGATCAGGCCGGCGCCGTACCACAGCAGGCGGCGCTCGGTGCGGTCGACGTAGGGCTGCAGGGAACTGTTGGGCTTGGCCACGGTGACCACGCCGATGATCCGGCCGTTGTCGCGAATCGGCGCGCCGACATGCATCACCGAGGAGTTCGGGTCATCGGCCACGCTGCGCGAGGAACGCGCGCCGTATTGGCCGCGCAGGGTCAGATACACGTCGTTCCAGCGCGAATAATCCTGGCCGACCGCCAGGCCGCTGGAGTCCAGCACCACCTTGCCCTCGGCGTCGGTGACGTAGATGCGGTGGTTAACCTGGTTCTTCGGCAGGCCCCAGATGGTCGCCGCCGGCTGCCGCTCGCCATAGGCCTTGAGCAGTTCCGGCCAGCGGTTCTCGCTGAGGGTGCCGGCCTTGAAATCGTCACGCAGGATTTCCGCCAGCAGGTTGGCGGTGTCCACCAGGGTTTCCTCGGTGGACTGGCGTACGCCCGGGCGGATTTCTTCCATCACCGTGCTGAGCACGAAATAGCCGGTCAGGCCGACGAACAACACGTAGACCAGGAAAATCCGGATTCCCAACGGCATCAGCTGTGCCCCGGGCTGTAGCTGTAACCCAGGCCGCGATGGGTCTGGATCGGCTCGGCGTCGGCCGCCACCAGGCGCAGCTTGGCCCGCAGGCTCTTGATATGGCTATCGATGCTGCGCTCGTAGCCGGCATCCGCCGCCACCCCCAGGGCGTCGAGCAACTGCTCGCGGCTGAACACCCGCTCGGGTTGCTCCAGCAGGCAATGCAGCAGGCGGAATTCGTGGCGGGTCAGGCTCAGCAACTGGCCGCGGTAGCTGATCTGGAACTTGTCGGTATCGACCTGGAACGGCGTAGCCGGCGCCTCGACCACCATCCGCGGCGCCATGCGCTTGAGGATGGCCTTGACCCTTGCGGCGACCTCGCGCGGGCTGAAGGGCTTGACCACATAATCGTCGGCGCCGATTTCCAGGCCCACCACCCGGTCGATTTCACCGTCCCGGGCACTGAGGAACATCACCGGCACCTCGCTGAAGCGCCGCAACTGCTTGCAGGTTTCGAAGCCGCTGATGTCCGGCAGGCCGATGTCGAGGATCAGCAGGTCCGCCGGCGTATGCCGCTGATAGTCCAGCGCCGCCTGCCCGAGATTCAGCCAGGTGGTGCTGAACCCTTCACCCTGCAGGGCAAAAATCAGCGTATCGGCAATCGCCGCTTCGTCTTCGACAATCAGGATATGAGGCATGGCATCCAAGCACGGGAAGTAAGTGCCAGAACGGTGCCGGATGCCTCATGCGCCGTCAATCAGGTCTGATCAGCAGTCGGGTTTGTCGGCGGTGTAACGCCGGGCCGGGTTCACCGCCGCACCGAACTCGCGCAGGGCCTTGGCGCCGATCAGCAGCGGGTAGTTGAAGCTGCTGCGGTCGGTCAGGTTGACTTCGACGGTGCGCTTGACGTTGCCCAGGCACATTTCCAGGTCGACCACCGGACGCTTGGCCACCTGGGCCTCTTCCTTGTCTTCGTCTTCATCGGCGCGGTTCTTGATCTTGCTGATCCGCGCCACCTTGTGTTCGTAGACCTTGCCGTCGGCATCCTTGGTCGCCAGGCGGAAGCGCACCCATTCCTCGCCATCGCGGGTAAAGGTCTCGATATCCTTGGCCGACAGCGAGGCGGTCAGGGCGCCGGTGTCCATCTTGGCCTTGAGGGTTTCGCCGATTTCCGGCAGTTGAATGTATTCGTAGCGCCCGTAGAGGGTCGGCTCGGCGGCCATGACCGGCAGCGCCAGCAGGGACAGGAGTGCAAGGACGGATTTCACGTGAGCAGGTTCCTTGGGAAGTGGGCAGCAGGATTTTAGACCGTGGCCGGGCAATTGGTTCGCCAGCGTGTGGACAATGCTTCTGTAGGAGCGAGTGGCGGCGATCCGACTTGCCTGCGATGCAGACGCCGCGCGCTGTCTGAACCGACGCCATCGCGGGCAAGCCTCGCTCCTACAGTACGGGGGCGGTCATTTCGGTTGAGTGCACCATACCCTTACAGAAGTGAAACATTCGTCAGCACATCAGGATTTGGCCTGCCTGGCGAAGGTGCTTATCATGGCGCGCCCAAACGCTTGCAAGAGTTCCTTATGCGCCGCCTGCTCACCGGCTGTTTCGTCACCCTGCTGCTGTTGCTCAACACCCTGGTCCTGTTCGGGCCGCTGGTGGTGTTCGCCCTGCTCAAGCTGGTCCTGCCAGGGCGCCTGCGCGACTACGCGTCGAAGGCGGTGATGTGGATTGCCGAAACCTGGGCCGAAATCGACAAGCTGATCTTCGCCCTGTGCATTCCCACCCAGTGGGATATCCGTGGCGGCGACGACCTGCGGGGCGACACTTCTTACCTGGTGATCAGCAACCACCAGTCCTGGGTCGACATCCCGGCGCTGATCCAGACCCTCAACCGCCGTACCCCCTTCTTCAAGTTCTTCCTGAAAAAAGAACTGATCTGGGTGCCCTTCCTCGGCCTCGCCTGGTGGGCCCTGGATTACCCCTTCATGAAGCGCTACAGCAAGGCCTTCCTGGCCAAGAACCCGGAGCTGCAAGGCAAGGACCTGGAAATCACCAAGGCCGCCTGCGAGCTGTTCAAGCGCCAGCCGGTCACCGTGGTCAACTACCTGGAAGGCACCCGCTTTACGCCGGCCAAGCGCGAGCAGCAACAATCCCCCTTCAAGCAACTGCTCAAGCCGAAGGCCGGCGGCGTGGCATTCGTCCTGGCGGCCATGGGCGAACAGCTCGACGCCATCCTCGATGTGACGGTGGTCTATCCGCAGCAGAAGATTCCCGGTTTCTGGGACCTGATCAGCGGCAACGTGCCGCGGGTGATCGTCGATATCCAGACCCGTGAGCTGGATCCGGCGTTGTGGCAGGGGGATTACGAAAACGATCCGGCGTTTCGCCAGACCGTCCAGAACTGGGTCAACCAGCTCTGGACCGAGAAGGACCAGCGCATCGACGCCTTGCGCGCCGAGCGCGGTTGATCAACTGCCGCTGCCGACGCCCCAGATCCCGCCCAGGCTGTTGAGCAGCGAACCGCCCACGCCCTGCTGACCCAGGAACTGCAGGAGCACCGGGGCGAACTGGCCGATCATGCCGCTGTCCATGCCCAGGGCGCTGAACGCGCTGTTCAGGTCATTGGTGTTCTGCACGTTACCCAGCGCACTCTCCAGGCCGGCGGTCTTGCTGCCACCGCTCTGCCCCAGCAGGCCACTCAAGGCGCCCAGGCTGCCCAGCGCGTTGCCGCCCGAGAGCTTGTCCAGCCCCGGAACGCTTTTGCTCAGTTGCGAGTAGTCAGTGCTGCTCAGCTGATTCTTCGCCAGGCCCAGCATCGCACCGGTACCGCCGATGGCCTGCTCCGGCGTGACATCCAGTTGCGAAAGGGCACTGAGCAGATTGGCGGTCTGCGAGGTTGGAGCGGCAGCGGTAGCCTTGTCGCCACCCTGCATGCTGGACACCGCATTGGCGGCATCGCTCAGGCTGAAGCCTGCGGCAAAAACCGGGCTGGCACCCAGGGTCAGCAACGTAGCCAGTGCAACACTGCGGGAAATTTTCATCGAGACAACCTCTTGAACCAGAAATACATCGTGACAACGGCGGGAAAACTGCGGATTTGACCGGGAAAACCGGATCAATGTTCCGCACCGGCATATCCATATTTAACCGGCCCGGATATACCCGGAACCTCGCAGACGGGCAACCGTTATTCCAACGCCGATATCTGTAGCCGCTGCCGCAGGCTGCGATCGACCGGAACGGTCGTAGCGATCTGAAGGGTGCTGGGGGTTTGGCTAAAAATCGAGAACCAAGGCCTACCGGCCTTATCGCAGCCTGCGGCAGCGGCTACAGGGTGCATGGTCGGGCTTTGCCCGAGTCAGCCATAAAAAAGGGCGACCCAAGGGTCGCCCTTTTTGCTGCGCTGAAGGCTTATGCCGCGCTGAACAGCTTGTGCGGGTCGATGACGAATTTCTTCGGCACGCCGGCGTCGAATTCACCGTAGCCACGCGGGGCGTCGTCCAGGCTGATGACCTGCACGCCGACCACTTCGGCGATGTTGATGCGGTCCCACATGATGGCTTGCATCAGTTGGCGGTTGTACTTCATCACCGGGGTCTGGCCGGTGTGGAAGCTGTGGGACTTGGCCCAGCCGAGGCCGAAGCGGATGCTCAGGCTGCCCATCTTGGCCGCGGCATCTACCGCGCCCGGGTCTTCGGTGACGTAGAGGCCTGGGATACCGATCTTGCCGGCGACCCGTACCACGCCCATCAACGAGTTGAGCACTGTGGCCGGCGCTTCGTGCTGGGCACCGGAATGGCCATGGCCGCGGGCTTCGAAGCCCACCGCGTCGACCGCGCAATCCACTTCCGGCTCGCCGAGCAGGGCGGCGATCTGTTCGTGCAGCGGGGTGTCCTTGGACAGGTCGGCAATTTCAAAGCCCTGGGCCTTGGCGTGGGCCAGGCGTACCGGGTTGACGTCGCCGACGATCACCACCGCCGCGCCCAGCAGACGGGCGGACGCAGCCGCGGCCAGGCCTACCGGGCCGGCGCCGGCGATGTAGACGGTGCTGCCCGGGCCAACGCCGGCCGTTACCGCGCCGTGATAGCCGGTCGGCAGGATGTCGGACAGGCAGGTCAGGTCGCGGATCTTCTCCATGGCCTTGTCGCGGTCCGGCAGTTTCAGCAGGTTGAAGTCGGCGTACGGCACCAGCACGTATTCGGCCTGGCCGCCGGTCCAGTCGCCCATGTCGACGTAGCCGTAGGCACCGCCGGCGCGAGCCGGGTTGACGGTCAGGCAGACCCCGGTGTGTTGCTCCTTGCAGGAACGGCAGCGCCCGCACGCCACGTTGAACGGCACCGAGACCAGGTCGCCGAGCTTCAGGTTCTCGACATCGCTGCCCTTCTCCACCACCTCGCCGGTGATTTCGTGACCCAGGACCAGGCCGACCTGGGCAGTGGTACGGCCACGCACCATGTGCTGGTCCGAACCGCAGATATTGGTGGATACCACGCGCAGGATGACGCCGTGCTCAATCTTCCTGCCGCGCGGGTCCTGCATTTTTGGATAGTCGATTTTCTGTACTTCGACCTTGCCATTGCCGAGATACACGACACCACGATTACCAGACATGCTTTCACCTCGCTGTTGTTTTTATGAAACCGCGTTGCCGGAAAAAGGCAGCGCGTAGAGTGCTCGGGTACAGATGCTGTTTCGTCTTCAAAATAACTACGCTGTAGCCGCTGCCGCAGGCTGCGATAAGGTCCGAAGGGCCTTCCAGGGCCCTCAAGAGCGGCGCCCCCTACGGGGTCGATCGCAGCCTTCGGCAGCGGCTACAGGTCATAGAACCACTGTTCGATTGGCGTTGAGGAACACCCGCCGTTCGATGTGATAACCCACGGCCCGCGCCAGGGTCAGGCCTTCGATATCGCGCCCCTTGGCGATCAGGTCCTCGGGGTAGTGACTGTGGTCCACCACTTCCACGCCCTGGGCGATGATCGGGCCTTCGTCCAGGTCGTTGTTGATGTAGTGCGCAGTGGCGCCCACCAGTTTCACGCCCTTGTTGTAGGCCTGGTGATAAGGCTTGGCGCCCTTGAAACCGGGCAGCAGGGAGTGGTGGATGTTGATCGCCTTGCCATCGAGCTTGCGGCACAGCTCCGGCGACAGCACTTGCATGTAGCGCGCAAGGATCACCAGTTCGGCGCCGGATTCCTCGATCACCTGCCACACCTGGCGCTCCTGGGACGGTTTGTCGTTGGGGTCCAGGGGGAAGTGGTAGTACGGGATCTGGTGCCAGTCGGCCAGGGGCTTGAGGTCCGGATGGTTGGACACCACCGCCACCACGTCCATCGCCAGTTGGCCGATGCGCTGGCGGTAGAGCAGGTCGTTGAGGCAGTGATCGGCCTTGGAGACCATGATCACCACTTTCGGCCGATGCTGCGGCGGGGTCAGTTCGACGTTCATGTCGAAGGCCCGGGCGCGCTCGGCCAGACCGTCACGCAGGCCCTGCTCGTTGAAATCCTCGGGCTGGCGGAATTCCACACGAATGAAAAAACGCGCCGAAAGCCGGTCATCGAACGAATGGTGTTCGGTGACATAGCAGCCCTGCTCGAACAGAAAGCGGGTCACCGCATCCACCGTGCCGAGCACGCTGGGGCAGTCGGCAGTCAGAATCCAGGTATCGGGTGCGCGGCTCATGCGGGGTGACTCCTGTTCATTGATCTCTCGGTGAAGCGGCACATCCCTGTAGCCGCTGCCGAAGGCTGCGATGAGGTCCGAAGGACCTTCCAGCGCCCTCAAGAGCGACGCCCCCTACGGGGTCGATCGCAGCCTGCGGCAGCGGCTACAGGAATTCGCGTCAGGCCTGAACGCTGAGGCCGTATTCGGCGGCGGCATCCTGCAGCCACAACCACCAGTAATCGGAGAAGCTGCGGCGGATCACCAGTTCCCAGGTGTCTTCGCCCATGCGGCGGATCACCAGTTGCGACTTGGCGAACACGGTGCCGACGGCCTTGCCTACCGGGAAGTTGTTGGGGTGCACATCGTAGCTGGTGGACTTCATCAGCACTTGGCGCACGTTCGGGCCGGACAGCTCGAGAATCTGTTGGCCGCCACTGACGTTGACGATCTGGATATGCAGGTCGCCCAGCGCTTCGCGCAGTTTTTTCTCGGCGGCGAATTCTTCACCGCTCGGCACCACCAGCAACCACTCGTCCGGCCCCATCCACTGCAGGCTGGTTTCGCCCTTGGCGACCACGGTCAGGGCCACCGGCAGTTCCAGGCCCAGGGCCTTGTGCACGCCGGAAGCGAAGGCCGGGTCATGGGCATCGCCACGGATGGTCAGGTGGCCGAGGAGTTTCTTCTCGCGCAGGGTCACGCCTGCGTTCTTGCGGCCCTTGCCCACCAGGCTGGCGAGATCGGCATGGTGCAGCGACGACTCGGCTTTGGCGCCAGTGGTCGGGCGCTGTTGGTAAACGTTGACTGCGGTCATAGAGCACCTGTCTTCAAATTCTTGCATCACACCCGTAGGAGCGGAGCTTGCCCGCGATGAATACATCGCGGTCTGTCTGAGGCACCGCGTGATGCCTATCGCGGGCAAGCCTCGCTCCTACAAGGTTGTAGGGTTAAACGTTCTGGCGATCGCCTTTCGGATCGAAGAACACCGAAGAAACGATTTCCGCCTCGATCACCGTGCCGTCGGCCAATGGCGCGAATACTCGCTCGCCCATCCGCTTCAGGCCGCCCTTGACCACACCCATGGCAAACGAATAACCCAGGGAGTTGTGGGCATAGCTGGAGGTCACGTGACCGACCATGCTCATCGGGATCGCCTGCTTGGTGTTGAACACCAGTTGCGCGCCTTCCGGCAGCCACTGGTTCGGGTCGATCGGCTTCAGGCCCACCAGTTGCTTGCGCTGGTCGCGCACGCAGTCTTCGCGGTTCATGCCACGCCAGCCGATCCACGAGAACGGCTTGGTACGACCGACGCACCAGCCCATGTTCAGGTCGTCCGGGGTCATCGAGCCGTCAGTGTCCTGGCCGACGATGATGAAGCCCTTCTCGGCCCGCAGTACGTGCATGGTTTCGGTGCCGTACGGGGTCAGGTTGTACTTCTTGCCAGCCTCGACGATCTGCTCCAGCACGCCCATGGCGTAGTCGGCCTGGACGTTGATTTCGTACGACAGCTCGCCGGTGAAGGAGATACGGAACACCCGCGCCGGCACGCCGCCCACCAGGCCTTCTTTCCAGGTCATGAACGGGAAGCCGTCCTTGTCCAGGTCGATGTCGGTGACTTCGCTGAGCAGCTTGCGGCTGTTCGGCCCGGACAGGGTCATGGTCGCCCAGTGGTCGGTAACCGAGGTGAAGTACACCTTGAGGTCCGGCCATTCGGTCTGCTGATAGATCTCCAGCCATTGCAGGACGCGCGCGGCGCCACCGGTGGTGGTGGTCATGATGAAGTGGTTCTCGCCGACGCAGGCGGTCACGCCGTCGTCGAAGACCATGCCGTCTTCCTTGCACATCAGGCCGTAGCGCGCCTTGCCCACGTCGAGCTTGGTCCAGGCGTTGGTGTAGATGCGGTTGAGGAACTCACGGGCGTCCGGGCCCTGGATATCGATCTTGCCCAGGGTCGAGGCGTCGAGCAGGCCGACGCTGTCGCGCACTGCCTTGCACTCGCGCTTGACCGCGGCGTGCAGGTCTTCGCCATTCTTCGGGAAGTACCAAGGGCGCTTCCACTGGCCGACGTCCTCGAACTCGGCGCCGTTCTTCACGTGCCACGCATGCAGCGCGGTGAAGCGTACCGGCTCGAAGATGTGCCCGCAGTGACGACCGGCCACGGCGCCGAAAGTCACCGGCGTGTAGTTCGGACGGAACATGGTGGTGCCCATTTGCGGGATGCTCACGTTCAGCGAACGGGCCGCGATGGCCAGGCCGTTGACGTTGCCGAGCTTGCCCTGATCGGTACCGAAGCCCAGCGCGGTGTAGCGCTTGACGTGCTCGACCGACTCGAAGCCCTCGCGGGTCGCCAGTTCGATGGCGGCGGCGGTGACGTCGTTCTGCAGGTCGACGAACTGCTTGGGTGCCCGCGCGGTGCCTTTTTCATGGGGCACCTGGAACAGCGCCAGGGTTGGCTCTTCGAGACGGCTCAGGGCCTTGGGCAGGACCGCTTCCACGGCCTTGAAACCCGCTTCGCTGGCCGCGCGCACGCCGCCTTCGAAACCATCGGCCAGGGAATCGCCGAGGCTGTAGACGCCGTTGATGCCGCCGACGCACACGCGTTTCTGCGGTGCTTCGCCCGGTACGAAACCGAGGATGTCTTCACGCCAGATCGGCTTGCCGCCCAGGTGCGACGCCAGGTGCACCACCGGGCTGTAGCCGCCGGAGCTGGCAATCAGGTCGCAGTCCAGCCACTCGCCCGGGCTGGTGACTTTGTGCGCCTTGACGTCGATCGCTGCGACGCGGGCGCCAGTCACATGCTTGCTGCCACGGGCTTCGATCACCGCACTGGAAGTGAGGATGCGAATGCCCTTGGCGCGGGCTTCTTCCACCAGCGCGCCGCGTGGGTTGTGACGGGCATCGGCGATGGCCACCACTTGCAGGCTGGCGTCGAGCCAGTCCAGGGCCACACGGTAGGCATGGTCGTTGTTGGTGCTCAGCACCAGCTTCTTGCCCGGCGCCACGCCGTAGCGGCGCACGTAGACCGAAACCGCGCCGGCCAGCATGTTGCCCGGCACGTCGTTGTTGCCGTAGACCAGCGGACGCTCGCAAGCACCGGTGGCCAGCACCACGCGCTTGGCACGTACCCGGTGGATGCGCTGGCGTACCTGGCCGATCGGCGCGCGATCGCCGAGGTGGTCGGTCAGGCGCTCGTGAATAGTCAGGAAGTTATGGTCGTGGTAGCCGTTCACGGTGGCCCGTGGCAGCAGGGTCACGTCCGGCAGCGACTTCAGCTCGGCGACCACGGTGGCGACCCACTCGGCCGCCGGCTTACCGTCCAGGCTTTCGCGGCTGTCCAGCAGGCTGCCGCCGAATTCTTCCTGCTCGTCGGCGAGGATCACCCGCGCACCGCTGCGCGCGGCAGCCAGGGCCGCGGCCAGGCCGGCCGGGCCGGCGCCGACGATCAGCACGTCGCAGTGCTGGTTCATGTAGTCGTAGGTGTCCGGATCGTTCTCGGTCGGCGAGCGACCCAGGCCCGCGGCCTTGCGGATGTACTTCTCGTAGGTCATCCAGAACGATTGCGGGTACATGAAGGTTTTGTAGTAGAAGCCCGGCGGCATCAGCTTGCCGCCGACCTTGCCGAGAATCCCCATCATGTCGTTGTTGACGCTCGGCCAGCCGTTGGTGCTGGTGGCGACCAGGCCCTGGTACAGCGCCTGTTGGGTGGCGCGCACGTTAGGGATCTGGGTGGCTTCGGTGGCGCCGATCTGCAGCACCGCGTTCGGCTCTTCGGCACCGGCGGCGAAGATGCCGCGCGGCCGGGAATACTTGAAGCTGCGACCGATGATGTCCACGCCGTTGGCCAGCAGGGCAGCGGCCAGGGTGTCGCCTTCGAAGCCTTTGTAGGTCTGGCCGTTGAAGGTGAAGCTGAGGACTTTGTTGCGGTCGATGCGTCCGCCGTTGGACAGGCGATTGGACTGGCTCATACCTTCTCTCCCAGAGCCTGCGTGGCCGCTTTCGGGCTATCGGTCTTGTCGGTGAATTGCGGCTTGGTACCGATCTTGTAGGTTTCGAGAATCTCGTAGGTCACGGTGTCGCGGGTGGCGTTGAAGTACTGACGGCAGCCGGCGGCGTGGATCCACAGCTCGTGGTGCAGACCGCGAGGGTTATCGCGGAAGAACATGTAGTTGCCCCACTCCTCGTCGGTGCAGTTGTTCGGATCCAGCGGACGCGGGATATGCGCCTGGCCGGACGAATGGAATTCCTCTTCGGAGCGCAGTTCGCCGCAGTGAGGACAGAAGATGTGCAACATAGGGATTTCTCCTATCAAGCCTCTTGAAAACGTAGCGAGCGAAGGCAAGACAAGGCAAAAACAGGGGAGAAAGCGGAGCTTAGTTTACTAAGTGAGCATTTCGAGCCTGTTTTTAACGCCGTATTGCCGAGCGCAGTAGTTTTCATGAGGCCTTTGTTAGTGGGCGACAGCTGCAGCGCCGTGTTCGTCGATCAGCGCACCGTTGTGGAAACGGTCGATGGAGAAAGGTGCGGCCAGCGGGTGCATTTCACCCTTGGCCAGACTCGCGGCGAATACGTTGCCCGAACCCGGGGTGGCCTTGAAGCCGCCGGTACCCCAACCGCAGTTGAAGAACATGTTCGGCACCGGAGTCTTGGAGATGATCGGGCAGGCGTCCGGGGTGGTGTCGACGATGCCGCCCCATTGGCGGTTCATGCGCACCCGCGAAAGGATCGGGAACATCTCGACGATGGCCTGGATGGTGTGCTCGATCACCGGGTACGAACCACGCTGGCCGTAGCCGACCCAGCCGTCGATACCGGCGCCGATCACCAGGTCGCCCTTGTCGGACTGGCTGATGTAACCGTGCACCGCGTTGGACATGATTACGCTGTCGATGATCGGCTTGATCGGCTCGGACACCAGTGCTTGCAGCGGGTGCGATTCGATCGGCAGGCGGAAACCGGCGAGCTTGGCCATGTGCCCGGAGTTACCGGCGGTGACCACGCCGACGCGCTTGGCGCCGATGAAACCCTTGTTGGTTTCCACGCCGATGCACACGCCGTTTTCCTTGCGGAAGCCGATCACTTCGGTCTGCTGGATCAGGTCCACGCCCAGGGCGTCGGCGGCACGGGCGAAGCCCCAGGCCACGGCGTCGTGGCGGGCCACGCCGCCACGGCGCTGGACGGTGGCGCCCATCACCGGGTAGCGGGTGTTCTTGGAGCAGTCCAGGTACGGAATCTCGTCCGCCACCTGCTTGGCGTTGAGCAGCTCGCCGTCCACGCCGTTGAGGCGGTTGGCGCTGACCCGACGCTCGGAATCGCGGATGTCCTGCAGGGTGTGGCACAGGTTGTAGACGCCGCGCTGGGAGAACATCACGTTGTAGTTGAGGTCCTGGGACAGGCCTTCCCACAGTTTCATCGCGTGTTCGTACAGGTGCGCCGACTCGTCCCACAGGTAGTTGGAACGCACGATGGTGGTGTTGCGCGCGGTGTTACCGCCGCCCAGCCAGCCTTTCTCGACCACGGCGACGTTGGTGATGCCGTGCTCCTTGGCCAGGTAGTAGGCGGTCGCCAGGCCATGCCCGCCACCGCCGACGATGACCACGTCGTAGACCTTTTTCGGGGTCGGCGTGCGCCACATGCGCTGCCAGTTTTCATGGTGGCTGAGGGAGTGCTTGAAGAGGCCGAAGCCCGAGTAGCGTTGCATAGTCATTTACTCCAAAACCGCACTCAGCGATAAACCGGGAAGTCCGCGCACAGGGCCGATACCTGACGAGCGACATTGGCCTCGACATCGGCGTCGCCGAGGTGGTCGAGGATGTCGCAGATCCAGCCGGCCAGCTCCACGCACTGGGTAACCTTGAAGCCGCGGGTGGTCACCGCCGGGGTGCCGATACGCAGGCCGGAGGTCACGAACGGCGACTGTGGATCGTTCGGGACAGCGTTCTTGTTCACGGTGATGTGGGCGCGGCCCAGGGCGGCGTCCGCATCCTTGCCGGTGAGGCCCTGACGGATCAGGCTGACCAGGAACAGGTGGTTGTCGGTGCCGCCGGACACTACATCGTAGCCGCGTTTGATAAATACGCCGGCCATGGCCTGGGCGTTGTCGATCACTTGCTGCTGGTAGGCCTTGAAGCCAGGCTCCAGCGCTTCCTTGAAGCACACCGCCTTGCCGGCGATCACGTGCATCAGCGGGCCGCCCTGGGCGCCAGGGAACACCGCGGCGTTGAGCTTCTTCTCGATTTCTTCGTTGGCCTTGGCCAGGATCAGGCCGCCACGCGGACCGCGCAGGGTCTTGTGGGTGGTGGTGGTGACCACGTCGGCGTAAGGCAGCGGGTTCGGGTACAGGCCAGCGGCGACCAGACCGGCGACGTGGGCCATGTCGACAAAGAGATAGGCGCCGACCTTATCCGCGATCTGGCGGAAGCGTGGGAAGTCGAGGGTCTTGGAATAGGCCGAGAAGCCAGCGACGATCATCTTCGGCTTGTGCTCGACGGCCAGGCGCTCGACTTCGTCGTAGTCGATCAGCCCGGTATTGGTATCGATGCCGTACTGCACGGCGTTGTACAGCTTGCCCGAGGACGACACCTTGGCGCCGTGGGTCAGGTGGCCGCCATGGGCCAGGCTCATGCCCAGGATGGTGTCGCCGGCTTGCAGCAGGGCCAGGTACACGGCGCTGTTGGCCGAGGAACCGGAGTGCGGCTGGACGTTGGCGTAGTCGGCGCCGAACAGTTGCTTGGCGCGCTCGATGGCCAGGGCCTCGACCTTGTCCACGTGCTCGCAGCCACCGTAGTAACGCTTGCCCGGATAACCTTCGGCGTACTTGTTGGTCAGGCCACTGCCTTGCGCTTGCATCACGCGCTTGCTGGTGTAGTTCTCCGACGCGATCAGCTCGATGTGATCTTCCTGACGTTGCTCCTCGGCATTCATGGCCGCCAGCAGTGCATCGTCATAACCCTGGATTTGGTCTTGCTTGCTGAACATCGCGTCTCTCCCAGCGGCGGCGGTGCGCCTTTCGTCTCGGTGAGGCACGTACCCTGCGGTAGTGCCCTTTGGATGCGATGGTATGACCGGCGCTGACCGGTCAAATGCCTATGGACGCCACGCAAAGGTGCGTTTACGACATGGCCTGGCGCAGAGAGACAAATGCTTCCCGGCGCCACAAGCCGAAGGCTCTATATCCACGGCTTGCCCCGGACCGCAAGCCGCTGGTGCCGACCAGTGGCGCTGCAGGTTTCCTGCTCGCACGTCGCCCCTGTAGCCGCAGCGACAATGCTCGCCATCAGGCCAGGAGATTGCGCAGCGCCAGCAGCAGGAGAAAATGCCCGGGATACAGGAGATAGGCCCAGCGCCGCATCGGTGGCGGCGAAAAACCGCGCAACCGCCGCAGGATCGCCAGCCCCAGCCACGGCGCCAATACGCAGGTGACCAAGGCCCAGGCCGCCACCTGGTTGCCCTGGCGCGCCGCCGGCAGCAGGCTTTCCCACTGATTGGCCGCTAGGCACAGCAACCCCGGCAGCAGCGCCCAGTACCAGCGGCGCTGCAGCACTATTAACAGCGCCAGCGGCAGCAATACGCCAAACAGGCCGAACATCAGGTAGCGGTCGAACAGCCAGCCCAGCAAGGCCGCGACGATCCCCAGCCACAGCGCCAGGCCACCGCGGCGCTGCCAGGCACGGGCCACCAGCAGGCCCAGGGCCAGGGTCGGCAGCACATTCAGGGTGTCGGGGTCGGGAATGTACAGCCGGTACGGCACTTCGCTGAGCAGGCTGAACAGCAGCAGCCAGCCCAGGTAACGCCATTGCCCCGCACCCTCGCGCTCCACCGCGCCGGCCCGCGCCACATTGGCCGCCAGCGCCAGGCAGAACCAGGGAAACGCCAGGCGCCCGGGCACATACAGCAGATCGAGGTTCCAGCCGACGTAGCGCAGGTGATCGAGCACCATGCAAAGCAGCGCCAGCCACTTGAGCAGGTCCAGGGCGCCATCGCGCCGGGCGGCCAGCGGGGTCAGCATCGGGTCTGGCATATATCCTCATGGCCTGTGCATTTTTCACCCATAAACAGAGCGTGTGCTCCCCCGTCAATCTTGGGTAAAGTGGCGCTCCACCGATCTCTGCGAGGCCTGCGCTGTCCTGCTGGCCCAGACCTCGTTGCAAACGCTTTACCCAAGGGCTCCTTACCCAGGAGCGCCTTATCCGGAGCCCTTTATCGAAGGACTCCCCTTTCGGACCCTTAGCACGGAAGACGGCCATGACCGACAAGAGCCAACAATTCGCCAGCGACAACTATTCCGGCATTTGCCCCGAGGCCTGGGCGGCCATGGAACAGGCCAATCGCGGCCACGAACGCGCCTACGGCGACGACCAGTGGACCGCACGCGCCGCCGATTATTTCCGCAAACTGTTCGAGACCGACTGCGAGGTGTTCTTCGCTTTCAACGGCACCGCCGCCAACTCCCTGGCCCTGTCGTCGCTGTGCCAGAGTTACCACAGCGTCATCTGCTCGGAAACCGCCCACGTCGAAACCGACGAATGCGGCGCCCCGGAATTCTTCTCCAACGGTTCCAAGCTGCTGATCGCCGGCACCGAGAACGGCAAGCTGACCCCGGACTCGATCCGCGACATCGCCCTCAAGCGCCAGGACATCCACTATCCCAAACCACGGGTGGTGACCCTGACCCAGGCCACCGAAGTCGGCAGCGTCTACACCCCGGAAGAAATCCGCGCCATCAGCGCCACCTGCAAGGAACTGGGGCTGAACCTGCACATGGACGGCGCGCGCTTCTCCAACGCCTGCGCCTTCCTCGGCTGCTCGCCCGCCGACCTGACCTGGAAAGCCGGGGTCGACGTGCTGTGCTTCGGCGGCACGAAAAACGGCATGGCGGTGGGCGAGGCGATCCTGTTCTTCAACCACAAGCTGGCCGAAGACTTCGACTACCGCTGCAAACAGGCCGGCCAGTTGGCCTCGAAGATGCGTTTTCTGTCGGCGCCCTGGGTCGGCCTGCTGGAAAACGACGCCTGGCTCAAATACGCCCGCCACGCCAACCATTGCGCGCAGTTGCTGGCCGAGCTGGTGGCGGACATTCCTGGGGTGGAGCTGATGTTCCCGGTGCAGGCCAACGGCGTGTTCCTGCAACTCTCGGAACCGGCCATCGCCGCACTGACCGCCCGGGGCTGGCGCTTCTACACCTTCATCGGTAAAGGCGGCGCGCGCTTCATGTGCTCGTGGGACACCGAAGAAGCGCGGGTCCGCGAACTGGCCGCGGACATTCGCCAGGTCATGGCCGGCTAAGCGCCTTCGCCGGCCCGCTGCTTCCTGTCGCGACCAGGAGCGGCGGGCCGGCGCTGCGTGACATCAGTTCACAGATTCCTGAACTGATTATTTCCCTCCACTGATTCAACATCACAGGCGTATATCCGAGACTCCGGGGTCAATTTATAAAAACAAGGCAATCCCCCATGACCAGCCTGCCCGCGGCAACGGAAAAAGCCCCGTCACCCAGCCTCAAGATCGAAACCCGTTCCATCGACTACGTGCCGCGCCACGAGCGCCACGGCAAGGTCTGGCACCAGGGACCGTTCTGGTTCACCGGCAACTTTGTCCTGACCACCATGGTCACCGGCTTCACCGGCGCCGCCCTCGGCCTGAGCCTGCACTACTCGATCCTGGCCATCGTCCTCGGCGTCTGCCTGGGCACCTTCTGCATGGCCTTCCACGCCAACCAGGGACCCCGCATGGGCCTGCCGCAGATGATCCAGTCGCGGGCGCAATTCGGCCTGCGCGGCGCCATCGTGCCGTTCACCGCCGTCGTCTTCGTCTACATCGGCTTCAATGTGTTCAACGTGATCCTCGCCACCGATGCGATCAACACCGTGGTCCCCGGCGCGCGGGCGCCCTGGTACAGCCTGATGATCATCCTCGCGGTGATCATCGCCGTGGTCGGCCATGACCTGCTGCACGCCGTGCAGCGCTGGCTGACCTACATCATGATCAGCGTGTTCAGCGTACTGACCGTCAGCGCGCTGCTGACCCTGCAGGCCGATGCCGCCGTGGCCGACGCGCATTTTTCCTGGTCGGCCTTCCTGATCCAGCTGTCGGCGGCCGCCGGCTACCAGATCAGCTACTCGGTGTATGTCTCGGATTACTCGCGCTACCTGCCGCACAAGACCTCGTCGCGCCAGGTGATTTTCTGGACCTACCTGGGCGCCGCGGGTTCGGCGCTGTGGCTGATGTCCCTGGGCGCCTTCCTGGCGTCCGCCCTGCCGTCCCCGGACGCCATCGGCAGCGTCCGCGAAGTCGGCAACCAGATGATCCCGGGCTTCGGCACCTTCACCGTGCTGATCGCCGTGCCCGCCCTGGTCGGCATCATGGCGGTCAACTGCTACGGCGCGATGCTCACCGGCATCAGTGCCATCGACGGTTTCCTGCAGATCCAGCCGAACCTCAAGAGCCGGGTGGTGGGCATTGCCCTGGTGGCGGTGGTGATTTTCCTGATCGCCATGAACATCCCCGACAGCTACCTGGCGAGCTTCAACACCTTCGTGCTGCTGATGCTGTATTTCCTGGTGCCCTGGACCGCGGTCAACCTGGCGGACTTCTACGTGGTGCGCAAAGGTCACTACGCCATCAGCGACATCTTCAACCCGGCCGGCATTTATGGCCGCTGGGCCATGCCTGGGCTGGTCGCCTATTTCCTCGGCCTGATCGCAATGATTCCGTTCATGTCCCTGGGCTTCTACCAGGGCCCGGTTTCCCGGGCGCTGGAGGGCGCGGACATTGCCTTTGTCATCGGCCTGGCCGTGGCCGGCGTGGCTTACTGGGCGCTGACCCGTGGCCTGGACCTGGATGTCGAGCGCCTGGCGATCCAGGCCAGCGAACGCCAACTGGAAGGAGTCGGCCAATGACTAGACCGCATACCCTGAAAGTCGCCTGCCAACAGCTCGCCCCGCGGGTGGGCGAGCTCGACTACAACCGTGACCTGGGCCAACGGGCCATTCGCGAGGCCGCCGCCGAGGGCGCCCAGGTGGTGGTGCTGCCGGAACTGCTGCAAAGCGGCTATGTGTTCGCCGACCGGCAAGAGGCGCTGGCGCTGTCCGAGCCCCTCGACGGGCCGACATTGACCCTGTGGAAGGCCCTGGCTGCGGAACTGCAGGTGGTGATCGTCGGCGGCTTCTGCGAGCGCCTGAATGCCGGGCAAGTGGCCAACAGCGCCGCGCTGGTCGAGCCCGAAGGGCGGGTGACGGTGTATCGCAAGGCCCATCTGTGGGACCGTGAGAAGCTGGTATTCACGGTCGGCGACCAGCCGCCACCGGTGGTCGAGACCCGTTTTGGCGCGATCGCGATGCTGATCTGCTACGACCTGGAGTTCCCGGAATGGGTACGCCTGCCCGCGCTGGCCGGCGCCGCCCTGCTCTGCGCCCCGGTCAACTGGCCGGACGGGCCGCGCCCCGCGGGCGAGCGCCCGGCGGAAATGGTCCGGGTCCAGGCCAACGCCGCGGTCAACCGCATGTTCATCGCCGCCTGCGACCGCTGCGGCGACGAGCGTGGCGTGGCCTGGGTCGGCGGCTCGCTGATCGTCGACGCCGACGGTTATCCGCTGGCCGGCAGCGCCCGTCATCCCCAGCAGCAACTGCTGCTGGCGGAGCTGCCCCTGGCGGACGCCCGGCACAAACACATCAGCGCCCATAACCACGTGCACCTGGATCGCCGTCCGGCGCTGTACTGAGTCCTCCCCCTGCCGCGGGCAAGGCCCGCGGCCCAGCGCCTTTTCGCCCCCGCCCCGCACACGCGCCAGACATGAACTAGATTGACTGGCGAGCCGCTGTACCCGCTCGGATAACGACAATAATCAGGAGCGTCTCCATGTCCTTACAAGGCAAGACCCTGTTCATCACCGGCGCCAGTCGTGGCATCGGCCGCGAGATCGCCCTGCGGGCGGCGCGGGACGGGGCCAATATCGTGATCGCGGCGAAAAGCGCCGACCCTCATCCCAAGCTGCCCGGCACCATCTTCAGCGTGGCCCGCGAGGTCGAGGCGCTGGGGGGCAAGGCCCTGGCCCTGCAAGTGGACGTGCGTGACGAAGAGGTGGTGCGCCAGGCCCTGGCCAAGGCCGCCGAGCAGTTCGGCGGCATCGATGCGCTGGTCAACAATGCGGGGGCAATCAAGCTGACCGGGGTGCAACACATCGAGCTCAAGCGCTTCGACCTGATGCACCAGATCAACACCCGCGCCGTGCTGCTGTGCAGCCAGGCGGCCCTGCCCTACCTGAAAAGCAGCGGCGGCCACATTCTCAACCTGTCGCCGCCGCTGAACCTGGCGAGCAAATGGTTCGCCCAGTACAGCCCCTACACCGTGACCAAATACGGCATGAGCATGCTGACCCTGGGCATGAGCGAGGAATTCAAGAACTACGGCATCAGCGTCAACTCGCTGTGGCCGCAGACCATGATCGCCACCGCCGCCATCGAGTTCCAGCTGGGTTCGCGCGAGTCGTTCAAGCATGCGCGCACGCCTGCGATCATGGCCGACGCGGCCTATGCGATCCTTTCCAGCAGCCAGCGCCGCATCACCGGGCGCTTGCTGATCGACGAGGAAATACTGCGCGAACAGGGGGTGAGCGATTTCGCCCATTACCGCTTCGATCCCGACAGCAGCGAAGCGCTGATGACGGATCTGTTTATCGATTGAAAAAACGCAGGGCGCCAATCGCGAGCAAGCTCGCTCCTACAGGTCAGGTGCAGAACCTGTAGGAGCGAGCTTGCTCGCGATGAACGATAACGCGATCCCAAGCCACGCCCGGGACCGGAAACGTTCGCTCAATACTCGACCCGCACATCCCCCTTCGGCACGCTGCAGCAGGACAGGATGTAGCCTTCGGCTTCGTCTTCCTCGGTGATGCCACCGTTGTGGTCCATCTCCACTTCACCGCCCAGCTTGAGCACCTTGCAGGTGCCGCAGATGCCCATGCCGCAGGCCTTGGGGATCATCAGGCCAAGCTTGGCCGCGGCGGCATGGACAGTCTCGCCCGGCGCCACGCGGATGCTCTTGCCGGAAGCGGTGAACTCCACCTGGTGCAGGTCGGCGACGTCGATTTCCGGCGCCTCGGCGGCCTGTTCGGCCTGTTCCACGGCGTCGGCACGGGCTTCCGGTGGCGTCGCGCCGAAGGATTCCTCGTGGTAGCGCGACATGTCGAAGCCACTGGCCTCGAGCAGGCGCTTGACCGCGTTCATGTAAGGGGTCGGGCCGCAGCAGAACACCTCGCGCTCGAGGAAGTCCGGCGCCATCAGCTCCAGCATCTTGTGGTTCAGGTAGCCGCGATAACCGGCCCAGGGCTCGCCCAGGCCATGTTTCTCGCAGATCAGGTGCAGGCTGAAGTTGTCGATCCGCGACGCCATGTGCTCCAGCTCGCGGTGATAAATGATGTCCTTCGGCGAGCGCGCGCTGTGGATAAACACCATGTCGACATTGCCGTTGGTGTCGTAGAACCAGCGCGCCATGGACATCACCGGGGTGATGCCGACGCCGCCGCTGAGGTACAGGACTTTCGGGCTCGGGAAGTCGATGGCGTTGAACAGCCCCACCGGCCCGTGCACCGCCAGCTCCTGGCCTTCGTGCAGGGTGTCGTGCAGCCAGTTGGACACCTTGCCGCCAGGGACGCGCTTGATGGTCACCGAGAAGCTGTAGGGCACCGAGGGCGAGCTGGAAATGGTGTAGGAACGCATGATCGGCTGGCCTTCGATCTCCAGCTCCAGGGTGACGAACTGCCCCGGCTTGAAGAAGAACATGATCGGCTGGTCGGCCATGAAACAGAAGGTGCGCACGTCCCAGGTTTCCTGGATGACTTTGACGCAACGGACGATGTGTCGGCCATTGGCCCAGGTCTGGGTGGTTACCGGGTTCAGGAAGTTGTTGGACATGCTGATCTCCACGGCCGACTGCCGGCCTTTATGGTGGCGATTGTGCGCAGGCCCATAAACACCCATTTACCTATCTGCGACATTCACATACTTATCGCGACCAGCCCCCAACCACCGGGGCTTGCGCGTCGGGAACAGATTGGGCCATGTCGCCCATGGATAAGGTTCTGGACCGCGCCGGCCCCACACTCGCCTCAACTGATAACCGCTGATTTTCTTTCAGCCTTGCGTAGCAACCGTAGTCACTTTCGCCGGCCACACAGATGGCCATGAGGACCAAAACGATGGACGTCACCGCAACCCTGAGCCTGGG
This sequence comes from Pseudomonas sp. SBT1-2, assembly GCF_028640875.1. NCBI lineage: Bacteria > Pseudomonadati > Pseudomonadota > Gammaproteobacteria > Pseudomonadales > Pseudomonadaceae > Pseudomonas > Pseudomonas sp. SBT1-2. The sequence continues at coordinate 33,601 of NZ_JAQZAA010000117.1, forward strand.
CGATCCGCTGGAACCCGCACGCAAGGCCACCGCACAAATGCTCCAAGAACGCGAGCGGACCTTTTCCCTGCCGCAGCCGTTCTATTGCGACGAGCGCCTGTTCGATATCGACATGCAGGAGATCTTCCAGAAGGAATGGCTGATCGCCGGCATGACCTGCGAGATTCCGACCAAGGGCAACTACATGACCCTGCAGGTCGGCAAGAACCCGATCATCGTGATCCGTGGCGCCGACGGCGTAGTCCATGCCTTCCACAACGTCTGCCGCCACCGCGGTTCGCGCCTGTGCACCAGCGATAAGGGCAAGGTCGCCAAGCTGGTCTGCCACTACCACCAGTGGACCTACGAGCTGGACGGCCGCCTGCTGTTCGCCGGCACCGAGATGGGCGCCGACTTCGACATGAAGCAGTACGGCCTCAAGCCGGTGAACGTGAAGACCGCCGGTGGCTACATCTTCATCAGCCTCGCGGAAAACCCGCCGGCCATCGATGACTTCCTGGCGACCCTGACGCACTACATGGAACCCTACGACATGGAGAACACCAAGGTGGCGGTGCAAACCACCTTGATGGAAAAGGCCAACTGGAAGCTGGTGCTGGAGAACAACCGCGAGTGCTACCACTGCGGCGGTTCGCACCCGGAGTTGCTGAAAACCCTGCTGGAGTGGGACGACGTCACCGACCCGCGCGCCGACCAGGCGTTCAAGGACCACGTGAGCGCCTGCGCCACCGCCTGGGAAGCCGAGAAGATCCCTTACGCCCACGCCAGCTTCGGCCTGCGTAACCGCATCGTGCGCATGCCGCTGCTCAAGGGCACCGTGTCCATGACCATGGACGGCAAGCAGGGCTGCGCCAAGCTGATGGGCCGGATCAAGAACCCGGACCTGGGCTCGATGCGCATCCTGCACCTGCCGCACTCGTGGAACCACTGCATGGGCGACCACATCATCGTGTTCACCGTGTGGCCGATCAGCGCCCAGGAAACCATGGTCACCACCAAGTGGCTGGTGCACAAGGACGCGGTCGAAGGCGTGGACTACGACGTCGAGCGTATGCGCCAGGTGTGGGACGCCACCAACGACCAGGACCGTCGCCTGGCCGAAGAGAACCAGCGTGGCATCAACTCCACGGCCTACCAGCCAGGCCCGTACTCCAAGACCTACGAGTTCGGCGTGGTCAACTTCGTGGACTGGTACAGCGAGCGCATGCTGAGCAACCTCGGCGCCGAACCGGCTCCGTACCTCAAGGGCGTGCCGGTTCACGGCTGACCCCGAGTCCTTGCTCGCGATGACCGCGACACGGTGCATCTGACACACCGGGTTATCGTTCATCGCGAGCAAGCTTCGCTCCTACCAGGACGAAGTCGCTGTACAAAATCTGATCTACCCCCTTCCCGGCCATGGCCGACAAGGCCCCCAGCCTTCCGCGAACAAGTTATCCACATCTCCACCCACAGCAAATGTGGGCAACTCGGCTTTCAGCCAGCTGATTCATTGTCAGAACCTGAAGAAAATCCGTGACTTATCCAGAAAGGCCTTTTCCATACAGCTTTGATCGTTTTTTGATCATCAGCCTGTAAGCCACGTATTTAAAGGGCCATAGACGAAGGCGAACACCTTATCCACAGAAGCGCCAACAGACTTTGGGGGCAACTTCGCAGTGAAAGGCATCGGGCTGTGGAAAACCGCCGAATAGCGCGAAATATCGAGGCTTCAGTACGCCGGCAAGGCAAAACCCCGGATTTGCCTATTTTTTGACCAACCCCTTGCAGACCGCTGTTTATATGGCTCTCAGCGGACAGCGAACATCTTATCCACAAAGAGGCCAACAGACTTTGGGGGCAAGTCGGCAGCAGCAGAGGAGCGAGGGAATTCCTTATCCACAGAAAAACCTTCGGAAAAACCTCGACTTAGCTTGATCATTTTTCGTACAACGCGCTGCAGCGCTTGATTGGCGAGGCTTGCAGAGAGGGACGAACATCTTATCCACAGAGGCGCGCACAGGGATTGTGGGTAACCGTGGATGCAGGAGGGGAATCAGTCACAAGCAAGCCGCGCCCCTATAGGAGCGAAGCTTGCTCGCGATAACGGTGGAGCGACAGGCCTGGCCCTAACGGACCACGCCTTCTTCGATCAACAGCTTGAGGATGGCCTCGGCCCCGGCTTCGGCGCTGACGCCCTTGAGCACCTGGCCACCACCGCCGCTGGCCTTGGCAGTCGCGGCTTTCATGCGGTCGGCGCCGCTCTTGGCCTTGATCACTTTCAGGCGCTTGGGCCGGGGTTTGGCCGGTTGCAGGGTGGCGCTGGTGAACAACTCATCGTCGAGCACTTCCACCTGCCGCGCCTGCAGTACCCCGCGTCGGGCCGGGCCGTAGGCACTCTGCCGTGGCTTGGGCGCGGCGTTATCCACAGTGGCGAGGAACGGCAGGCGCACCTTCAGCCGACGGCGCTGGCCGCGTGGCAGGGCTTGCAGCACCAGGGCCACGCCACTGTCGATGGATTCCACCTGGGCCAGGCCCACCACCAGCGGCCAGCCGAGGTTTTCCGCCAGCAGGAACGGCAGCATGCCCGAACCTTCGCCGGTTTCCGCCTGGCTGCCGGTGAGCACCACTTGCGCCCCGGCATCGCGCAGATAATCGGTCAGCGCCGGCAGCGCATCGGCACCGGCCGACTGCTCCAGCACGTGCATCTGTTCCAGGCCCATGCCCAGGTACGCGCGCAGGGCCGGCTCGGCGATATCGCCGGCGTGCAGCACCTGCAGCCTGTCCCCGGCCAGTTGCAGCCCCAGCTCGACCGCCCGCGCATCCTGCTCGGCACGCCGTGGCCGGCCGGAAGTCGGGTGGGCGCCGATGGACACCAGGCTGATCACATTAGTACTCATAACCCTATCCTTCCCTTAAGCCGCATCGCGCTTGGCGCCGTTGCGGTAGGCCTCTACCGCCGCGATCAAGGCTTGAAGAAGCTCGGCGCTTTCGCCAATCACCGACAGGTCGGCGCGTTTGATCATGTCGCAGCCCGGATCGAGGTTGATCGCCACCACCTTGTCGCAGGCACCGATACCCTGCAGATGCTGGATCGCCCCGGAAATCCCCACCGCCACATACACCCGGGCGGTAACCCAGGTGCCCGAGGCGCCGACCTGACGGTCGCGGGCCATGAAACCGTCGTCCACCGCCACCCGCGACGCGCCTTCGGTGGCGCCCAGGGCCGCGGCGGTCCTGTGGAAAAGTTCCCAGTCCTTGACCCCGTTGCCGCCGGAGAAAATGAATTCGGCCTCGGCCATGGGAATCGCCGCCGGGTCCACCGCCACCGCGCCCAGGTCTTCGATCCGCGCCAGGCTGCGCGCCACCGTTGTGGATAACTCCACCGGCAGGGCTTCGTGGCGAGTTTCGCTGACCGGTTCCGCGCATTCGGCGGCGGCCAGGATCAAGCGTGCCAGCGGCCGGGCCAGGTCCTGCAAGCCGGCACCGGCGCGGCCGATGCACTGCTCGTCCTTGACCTGCCAGACCCGCGTGGCCGGGCGTTCACCCAGGGCCGCGGCAAAGCGTCGGCCCAGTTCGCCGCCACCGGTGCGGCTGTCGGGCAGCAGCCAGTGGCGCGGGCTGAACTGGTTATCCACAGCCCGCAGGCCCTGGACCCGTTGTTCCGGTGCATAACCGCTGAATTCGTTGCCTTCCAGCACCAGCAGGCGGTCGACGCCGGCCGTGGCGAAGGCGTTTTCCTTGTGCTCGCCGAACACCACCGCCAGCACCGCGCCGTCCTTGCCGGCCAGCTGATGGGCCAGGCCCAGCAGGTCGCGGTCGTGGCTGCTCAGGCGGCCGCCGACCATGTCCGGCACCACGCTGATGTAGAACGCCGGCTGCGCCACCTGATGCAACGGCAGCTGGACTTCGACCGCAGCACTGCGCTTGACCGCCCCGCCCTGCTGGGCGCCGCTGCGGTCGATGCGCTTGATGCCGTTGGGGCCGATGAAACCGACCCCGTGGGGGTTCTTGCGGATGATGCCGTTGGGCCCCATCCAGCTGTGCTGCGCCGGCTGCAGGGCCGCGTGCAGCGGGTGCAGGCGGTTACGGGCGATCCATTCGGCCCGCGGGTCGCGGCGGATAATGTCGCTCATCAGTGGGCCTCCGCAGGTTCACGTTTGGCCGGGGTCGCCGGCTTGCCGGGCGCGGCGTCTTCCAGCAAGGCGTCGGCCACCAGTTCGGCAATGTCCTTGATCAGCGGTCGTGGTTCGACCACGCCTTCGAGCATCGCGGTGCATTGTGGACAACCCACGGCCACCAGCTCGGCGCCGGTTTCGCGGATGTCGTCCATGCGCATGTCGGGGATCCGCTGCTTGCCCGGGATGTCGGTGATCGGCGCGCCGCCGCCACCGCCGCAGCAGCGCGAGCGGAAACCGGAACGTTGCATTTCCTTGACCTCGATCCCCAGCGCCCGCAGCACTTCCCGCGGCGCCTCGTACTCGCCGTTGTAGCGGCCCAGGTAGCACGGGTCGTGATAGGTCACGCTGTTGCCTTTGTGCTGGCCCAGATTCAGGGCACCAGCGGTAATCAGCTCGGCCATGTAGGTGCTGTGGTGCTGCACCACGTAGTCGCCACCGAGGGCGCCGTATTCGTTTTTCAGCACATGGAAACTGTGGGGGTCGCAGGTGACGATGCGCTTGAAGCTGTACTTGGCCAGGGTCTGGATATTGCGCTTGGCCAGCAGCTGGAAGGTCGCCTCGTCGCCCAGGCGCCGGGCCACGTCGCCGCTGTCGCGCTCTTCCAGGCCGAGTACCGCGAAGTCGACCTTGGCCGCTTTCAGCACTTTAACGAAGGCGCGCAGGGTGCGCTGGTTGCGCATGTCGAACGCACCGTCGCCAACCCAGAACAGCACGTCGGTGGTCTTCTTCTCGCCCAGCAGCGCCAGGTTGAGGTCCGCCGCCCAGTTCATCCGCCCGCCCGGGGCAAAACCGCCCGGGTTGTCGGTGGCGATCAGGTTTTCCAGGACTTCGGCGCCCTTGTTCGGGGTGGCGCCCTTCTCCAGGGTCAGGTGACGACGCATGTCGACGATGGCATCGACGTGCTCGATCATCATCGGGCATTCCTCGACGCAAGCGCGGCAAGTGGTGCAGGACCACAGGGTCTCGGCGTCCACCAGGCCGTTGACGATCGGCTGGTGCGGATTGCCGCTGTGTTCGCCAATCGGTTTACCCGGATACGGGCTGCCAGCGAACTTGGCGTCAGTACCGCCCGCCAGGCCAACCACCATGTCCTGGATCAGCTTTTTCGGGTTCAGCGGCTGGCCGGCGGCAAAGGCCGGGCACGCGGCTTCGCATTTACCGCACTGCACGCAGGCGTCGAAGCCCAGCAATTGGTTCCAGGTGAAATCCTTGGGTTTTTCCACGCCCAGCGGCGCATTCGGGTCTTCCAGGTCCAGCGGCTTGAGGCCGGTGGAACGGCCGCCACCGAAGCGTTCGGCGCGGCGGTGCCAGGCCAAATGCAGGGCACCGGCGAAGGCGTGCTTCATCGGGCCGCCCCAGGTCATGCCGAAGAACAGCTCGGACACGCCCCACAACACACCGATGCCGAGGATCACCGCCAGTACCCAGCCACCGAAGTTTTCCGGGAGGATCCCGGCCACCGGCAGGGTCACCAGGAAGAACGACGCCGAGAACGCCAGCAGGCTTTTCGGCAGGCGCATCCACGGGCCTTTCGACAGGCGCGCCGGCGGGTTGCGGCGGCGCAGGTAGACGAAGATCGCGCCGACGAACATCACCGCCGACATCAGCAGCAAGGCGTAGCCGAGGATGCGGTTATGCAGGCCGAAACCGTGCACCAGAATCGCCAGCACGATGGACGCCACCGCGCCACCGGCCGTGGCCACGTGGGTGTTGGCGATGTATTTGTCCCGCGCCACCACATGGTGCAGGTCGACCATGTAGCGCTTGGGCATGGCCAGCAGGCCGCCGATCAGGTCGACCTTGGACGCACGGCCCCGGCGCCACATGGCCACCCGCCGCAACGCGCCCAGGACAGCCAGGCCGATGGCTGCGAACAGCAGGATGGGAAGAAGGGTGTTCAACATGGTGGAGCTCCCAAAGACCTCGGGCTTAACTACCTGGATGACTTGCTCGTCCTCTGTAGGAGCGAGGCTTGCCCGCGAAGACGTGCTGACATTCACCATGTGCTTTGCACGGGCTCCGGGAGCCATCGCATCCGTCCACGCTGGAGCAGCGCCATGAACCATCTCTCGTCTTCAGAGGCGCGTGGTAC
>NZ_JAQZAA010000117.1:39902-86510 GCF_028640875.1 Pseudomonas sp. SBT1-2
GTGCTGACATTCACCGTGGATGTCGGCAGATCCATTGCTTTCGCGGGCAAGCCTCGCTCCTACAGGGTTATCCACAAGCGCTTAGAAATCCTTGCAGATCCGCAGGGCGTCATAGATGGCCGCGTGGGTGTTGCGCTGCGCCACGCAGTCACCGATGCGGAACAGCAGATAACCGTCGCCCGCCTGGCTCAACGAAGGCTGTGGCTTGATCGCGAACAGCGCTTCGACGTCGACCTGGCCCTTGTTGCGCGAACCTTCCTTGAGCGCGTAGTAGATCGCTTCGTCAGGCCGCACGCCGTTCTCCACCACTACCTGGTCGACCACCCGCTCCTCTTTGGCGCCGGTGTATTCGTTCTCCAGCACCGCCACCAGCTTGTCGCCTTCGCGGTAGACCTTTTCCAGCATCATGTCGCCGGTCATGATCACTTCTTTGGGGTACATGCTGCGGTAGTAGGTCGGGAAGGACGTACCGCCGATGGCCACGCCCGGCTTGATGTCGTCGGTGACGATCTCGACCTGGCTGCCCTTGTCGGCGAGGAAGTCGGCCACCGACATGCCGGTGAACTCGCAAATGGTGTCGTAGACCAGCACGTTCTTGCCCGGCGCGACCTTGCCGTCGAGCACGTCCCAGCTGCTGACCACCAGCCCTTCGGCGGCGCCCCAGTGTTCGTTCTGCTCGAGGAACGGATGCCCGCCGACGGCCAGCACCACGATGTCCGGACGCAGGTCGAGGATGGTCTCGGCATCGGCTGCGGTGCCCAGGCGCAGGTCGACCTTCAGCCGTGCCAGCTCCAGCTGGTACCAGCGGGTGATACCGGCGATCTGGTCGCGTTGCGGCGCTTTCGCGGCGGTGGTGATCTGCCCGCCTATGGCCTCTTTCTTCTCGAACAGGGTCACGTCGTGGCCCCGTTCGGCCGCCACCCGTGCCGATTCCATGCCGGCAGGGCCGGCACCGACCACCACCACCTTGCGTTTCGGCCCGGTGGATTTCTCGATGATGTGCGGCACGCCCAGGTACTCACGGGAGGTCGCGGCGTTCTGGATGCACAGCACGTCCAGGCCCTGGTACTGGCGGTCGATGCAGTAGTTGGCGCCCACGCACTGCTTGATCTGGTCGATCTGGCCCATCTTGATCTTGGCGATCAGGTGCGGGTCGGCGATGTGCGCGCGGGTCATGCCGACCATGTCGACATAGCCGCCTTCCAGGATACGGGTAGCCTGGTTCGGGTCCTTGATGTTCTGCGCATGCAGCACCGGAACCTTGACCACTTCCTTGATCCCGGCAGCCAGGTGCAGGAACGGCTCCGGTGGATAACTCATGTTCGGAATCACGTTGGCCAGGGTGTTGTGGGTGTCGCAACCCGAACCCACGACGCCGATGAAATCGAGCATGCCGGTGTCGTCGTAATACTTGGCGATCTGCTTCATGTCCTCGTGGGACAGGCCGTCCGGGTGGAACTCGTCACCGCAGATACGCATGCCCACGCAGAAATCGTCGCCGACTTCGGCGCGCACTGCCTTGAGCACTTCCAGGCCGAACTTCATCCGGCCTTCGAAAGTGCCGCCCCATTCGTCGGTCCGCTTGTTGACCCGCGGGCTCCAGAACTGGTCGATCATGTGCTGGTGCACGGCGGACAGTTCGACGCCGTCCAGGCCGCCGGCCTTGGCCCGGCGCGCGGCCTGGGCGTAGTTGCCGATCACCCGCCAGATCTCTTCCGGCTCGATGGTCTTGCAGGTGGCGCGGTGCACCGGTTCACGGATGCCCGACGGCGACATCAGGGTCGGCCAGTTGAAACCGTCCCAGCGCGAGCGGCGGCCCATGTGGGTAATCTGGATCATGATCTTGGCGCCGTGCTTGTGCATGGCATCAGCCAGATTCTGGAAGTGCGGAATGATGCGGTCGGTGGACAGGTTCACCGAGCTCCACCATTCCTGCGGGCTGTCGATGGCCACCACGGACGAGCCGCCACAGATCGCCAGGCCGATACCGCCCTTGGCTTTCTCTTCGTAATACTTCACGTAGCGGTCGGTGGTCATGCCGCCGTCGGTGGCGTAGACCTCGGCGTGCGCGGTGCTGAGCACCCGGTTGCGGATGGTCAGTTTGCCGATCTGGATCGGCTGGAACATCGCTTCGAAAGCCATTTTTCTTAACTCCGCTTACAACGGCTTGACGGTGAACAGGCCATCGTCGTGGCCTTCTTCGGAACCGCCGTAGACCTGTTCGGCGACGGTGCGGATCTTGCTACCGCGGGCGGCCAGAATCTGGTCCATGGCGCCGGCGAACCAGCCGGTGAACATGTAGTCGACCTTGCGCCCGACCTTGCCGTACACATAGACGAAGGCCGAGTGTTCGAGCTTGACGCTGGCGGTGCCCTTGTCGAGGTCGATGTCCTGGATCTTGAACAGGCCCCAGCCGCGCTGCGACAGGCGCTTCATGTAGTGCTCGAACACCGCGACGCCTTCCAGGCCGTGGCATTCGGCTTCTTTTTCGCACCAGTGCCAGGCGGACTTGTAGCCGGCCTTGTAGAGGATCTCGGCATAGGCCTCGGCGCCCAGCACTTCCTCGATGCCCATGTGGTTGTTGACGAAGAAGTGACGCGGCACGTACAGCATCGGCAGGGCGTCGGAGGTCCAGACACCGGTTTCGCTGTCGACTTCGATGGGCAGTTGCGGGGCGATCTTGGCCATGGGTAAAAACTCCAGAATTCTTTGGATTGGTGCATCTGTAGCCGCTGCCGAAGGCTGCGATAAGGCTCGAAGAGCCTTCCGAGGACCGCAAGAACGCGTCTCCTTCGGAGCCGATCGCAGCCTTCGGCAGCGGCTACTGGTGTGTGCAGTGGAAGGTTGGCGTTATTCGCCCCAGACGTCCTTGAGGACGTTGACCCAGTTCTCGCCCATGATCTTGCGCACCACACGCTCGGAGTGACCGCGCTTGAGCAGGGTCTCGGTGAGGTTGGGGAACTCGCCCACGGTGCGGATGCCCAGCGGGTTGATGATCTTGCCGAAGTTGGTCAGGCGACGGGCGTAGCCCTTGTCGTGGGTCAGGTATTCGAAGAAGTCCTGGCCATGGCCCTGGGTGAAGTCGGTGCCGATGCCGATGGCGTCTTCGCCGACGATGTTCATGGTGTATTCGATGGCTTCGGCGTAGTCGTCGATGGTCGAATCGATGCCCTTGGCCAGGAACGGCGCGAACATGGTCACGCCGACGAAACCACCGTGGTCGGCGATGAATTTCAGTTCTTCATCGGACTTGTTGCGCGGGTGCTCCTTGAGGCCCGACGGCAGGCAGTGGGAATAGCAGACCGGTTTCTTCGATTCGAGGATGACTTCCTCGCTGGTCTTGGAGCCGACGTGGGACAGGTCGCACATGACGCCGACGCGGTTCATCTCGGCGACGATCTCGCGACCGAAGCCCGACAGGCCGCCGTCGCGCTCGTAGCAGCCGGTGCCCACCAGGTTCTGGGTGTTGTAGCACATCTGCACGATACCCACGCCCAGCTGCTTGAACACCTCGACGTAGCCGATCTGGTCTTCGTAGGCGTGGGCATTCTGGAAGCCGAAAAGGATGCCGGTCTTGCCCAGCTCCTTGGCCTTGCGGATGTCGGCGGTGGTGCGCACCGGCATCACCAGGTCGCTGTTCTCGCGGATCAGCTTCTGGCTGGAGGCAATGTTGTTGACCGTGGCCTGGAAGCCCTCCCACACCGACACGGTGCAGTTGGCCGCGGTCAGGCCGCCCTTGCGCATGTCTTCGAACAGCTCACGGTTCCACTTGGCAATGATCAGCCCGTCGATAACGATGCTGTCGGCGTGCAATTCGGCTGGGCTCATCAGGCAGTCCCCTTATTGGCAATTCATGCGCCGAATCGTCTGCCGGCGCTTTGGGGTCAGCATATGCCTCGGTGCCCGGGCAGCCGGGTGCAAAAACGACAGGGGAATTGCCGAAAGCGTCAATCCGCGACAAAGGGTCTGCCAGGCGTCCCTTGCCCCATCTGTTCTTTGTCATGCGCATGGGCCAGAATCCGCCGCATCACTGGATTAGAGGGGGCTGCGACGCAATGAAATCGATCTTCCTGGCTTTGGCACTGCTGGCGACTGGCGCACAGGCGGCTGAAGAAGCCGACAACTCCCCGTGCGACAGCGTCGAACAGGACCAACAGACTCTGGAATGCGCCACTTTCAACAAAACCACCGCCGAGCAACTGCTGAGCGACAACCTGCAGGGCCTGCTCGAACGCCTGGGCACGCAATACGGCAGCGACAAGGCGCAGCTGGCCGACATCACCGCCAAGGTCCAGAACGCCCAGCAGCTGTGGCAGAAACAGCGCGACGCCGACTGCGCCATCGACACCTTCCCCGCCAAACCCGGCAGCAAGGCCTACGCCATTGCCCAGGCCGATTGCCTGGCGCGCATGAGCGATGAGCGGTCGGAGTTTCTGGAGTCGATCGGGCAGGAATAGGCCCGACCGATGCCTCTGCGGCAACCGTCATGACGTCATCGCGAGCAAGCTCGCTCCTACAGGTATGGCGCAACGCCTGTAGGAGCGAGCTTGCTCGCGAAAATCCCCTGACCTTCCCCTCCCCCCAGCTGTAACAAGCCATGAGCAATACCCGGACAAGGTTCTCGCCTTGGCCCGCAGGCGAATATAAGCAAAGATTGCTTAATCTTATAAAAGGCTTATATTCGTTCATGAACAGCATCCTGTGGACCCGTAAGGCCGTCAAACAACTGCTGCGATTGCACAGCGCCCATCAGGTACAGATCCGCGATGCGGTGACCTTGCTCGGCGACATGCCCGATACCGGCAACGTCAAGGCACTCAGCGGCCACACCTATGCCTACCGCCTGCGAGTGGGCAACTATCGAATCCTGTTCGACTGGGATGGCGCTATCCGAGTGGTCAGTATCCAAGAGGTCAAGAAACGTGACGAACGCACCTACTGACATCCAGATCATCAATGGCACGGACGGCAAGCCGGCGTTCGTGGTGATCCCTTATGCGCACTATGTGGCGCAACAGCAGGAGCCGGACCTGATCCCCCATGACGTGGTCAGCCGCATCGTTGACGGCGCCACGCCGATCCGCGCCTGGCGCGAACACCTGCACCTGACCCAGGACGAGGTCGCCAGGCGCCTGGGCATCTCCCAGCCGGCCTTCGCCCAGCAGGAAAGCGTCGCCAAGCCCCGACGCGCCACCCGCGAGAAGATCGCCGCGGCCTTTGGCATTCGCGCCGACCAGCTGGAACTGTAAGCTGCACGCCATTCACCGAGAAAAGGTCTTTCCATGAGCATCTGCGGCATCGAAATCAAAGGCAGCGAAGCCATCTTCGCCTTGGCCACCCTGCAAGACGGCACGGCGCAGCACCTGGCCAACGCCTGCAAGAAAATCGCCCTGGACGACGATGACGAAGCCGCCAACGTCAAAGCCTTCGCCACCCAGGTCGCCGCCTTCGTCCGCGACAACGGCATCAGCCGCATCGCCATCAAGAAACGCAGCAAAAAAGGCGAATTCGCCGGCGGCCCGACCACCTTCAAGATCGAAGGCGTGTTCCAGCTACTGGACAATTGCGAAGTGACCCTGCTGTCGCCGCAGACCATCAATGCGCAGAACAAAAAGCACAACTTCGACCTGCCGGCGACGCTGAACAAGTATCAGCATGAGGCGTACAAGACCGCCTGTGCGGCGCTGCTGAAAAAATAACCCTGCGTAGGAGCGAGGCTTGCCCGCGATGGCGGTTTGTCTGACGCTGCGCGTTGCCTGCATCGCGAGCAAGCTTCGCTCCTACAGGATCAGGTCGCTCAGGCCTTCAGGCTTTGGCGCCGGTCTTCCCGCGGGCACTGGGCAAAACGCGCGCGATAGCTGCGGGTGAAATACGAGGGTGACTCGAAGCCGCAGGCGATGCTGACTTCCAGCACGCTCATGTCGGTCTGGCGCAGCAGTTGCCGGGCCTTTTCCAGGCGCAGCCCCAGGTAGAAGTTGCTCGGGGTGTCGTTCAGGTGCAGGCGGAACAAGCGTTCGAGCTGGCGTCGGGTGACCTTGATCGACTCGGCCAGTTGCAGGGTGCTCAGGGGCGGCTCGCTGTGTTGCTCCATCTCGCCGATCACCTGCACCAGTTTCTTGTTGCGGATACCGTAGCGGGTGGCGACTTCCATGCGCTGGTGGTCCTTGCGCGGGCGGATGCGCCCGAGCACGAACTGTTCGCTGACCTGGATCGCCAGCTCCGGGCCGTGGGCCTGGCCGATCAGGTCGAGCATCATGTCGATGGACGCGGTGCCGCCGGCCGAGGTGATGCGCCGCCGGTCGATCTCGAACAACTCCTGGGTCACGCTGAGCTGGGGATAGGACTCCTTGAACGCCTCGATCGCTTCCCAGTGCAGGGTCACGCGGTGGCCTTCGAGCAGCCCGGCTTCGGCCAGGACCACGCTGCCGGTGTCGATGCCACCCAGGGTCACGCCCTCCACATCCAGGCGGCGCAACCAGTGCACCAGCGCCGGGGTGACGAACTTCAGTGGCTCGAAGCCGGCCACCACCAGCAGGGTCGCGCCCTTCTTCAACGGCTCCAGCGCCGCATCGGCGTTGACCGACATGCCGTTGCTCGCCAATACCGCGCCGCCATCGGCGCTCAGCACATGCCAGCGATACAGCTCGCCGCGAAAGCGATTGGCCACGCGCAGCGGCTCGATGGCCGAGATGAACCCGATGGCCGAGAAGCCCGGCATCAGCAAGAAATAGAAATCCTGGGACATGGAACGCACTCGGATGACGGGCAGCGTGGCCACTGTGATACGCCGTTTCCACGCCGGGTTCAAGACGAAGGTCGCTGCAGTGCAAGAGCCGGTCGCCGCTGTGCGTTTTCAGCGCCCGCCGGCTGCGTAACGTGGCATCACCGGCGCACATAGACGCCGGGACCGACAATAACGACCTGCCGAGGAAACCTTCATGAAACGACTGATCAGCAGTTGCGTCCTTGCACTCAGCGGTACCGTCTTTCTCAGCTCCGGCGCGATGGCCGCCGACGCCGCCAGCTGCCAGAACGTGCGCCTCGGCGTGGTCAACTGGACCGACGTGATCGCCACCAGCGCCATGGCCCAGGTTCTGCTCGACGGCCTCGGCTACAAGACCAAGCAGACCAGCGCCTCGCAGCAGATCATTTTCGCCGGCATCCGCGACCAGCGCCTGGACCTGTTCCTCGGCTACTGGAACCCGCTGATGACCCAGACCATCACCCCGTTCGTCGACGCCAAGCAGGTCAAGGTACTGGCCGAGCCCAGCCTCAAGGACGCCCGCGCCACCCTCGCGGTGCCCACCTACCTGGCGGACAAGGGCCTGAAGACCTTCGCCGACATCGCCAAGTTCGAGAAGGAGCTGGGCGGCAAGATCTACGGCATCGAGCCCGGCTCGGGCGCCAATACCCAGATCAAGGCGATGATCACCAAGAACCAGTTCGGCCTGGGCAAATTCCAGCTGGTCGAATCCAGCGAGGCCGGCATGCTGGCGGCGGTGGATCGCGCGGTACGACGCAAGGAAGCCGTGGTGTTCTTCGGCTGGGCGCCGCACCCGATGAACGTCAACGTGCAGATGACCTACCTCACCGGCAGCGACGACGCCCTGGGCCCGAACGAAGGCATGGCCACGGTATGGACCGTCACCGCGCCGACCTACGCCGAACAGTGCCCGAACGTCAGCCGGCTGCTGAGCAACCTGACCTTCAGCGCCGAGGACGAGAGCCGCATGATGCAGCCACTGCTCGACCACAAGGACGCCCTGGAGTCGGCCAGGCAATGGCTGGCCGACCATCCGCAGGACAAGGCGCGCTGGCTCGAAGGGGTCACCACCTTCGATGGCAAGCCGGCCGCCGGCAACCTGAAACTGACCAGCCAATAACCACCCCGAACTCCCTCTGCGCAGCGCCAAACCGCTGCGCAGCGACTCACCACGCCTGTAAGGAACCCGCACCATGAACCACGACGTCATCATCACCTGCGCACTCACCGGTGCTGGCGACACGACCGCCAAGAGCCCCCACGTGCCGGTCACCCCGAAACAGATTGCCGCCGCCGCGGTGGAAGCGGCCAAGGCCGGCGCCACCGTGGTCCACTGCCACGTGCGCAACCCGCAAACCGGCAAGTTCAGCCGCGACGTCGCGCTGTACCGGGAGGTGATGGAGCGTATCCGCGAAGCGGACGTCGACATCATCGTCAACCTCACCGCCGGCATGGGCGGCGACCTGGAGATCGGCGCCGGCGAAAACCCGATGGAGTTCGGCCCCAATACCGACCTGGTCGGCCCGCTGACCCGCCTGGCCCACGTCGAGGAGCTGCTGCCGGAAATCTGCACCCTGGACTGCGGCACCCTGAACTTCGGCGACGGCGACACCATTTACGTGTCCACCCCGGCGCAACTGCGCGCCGGCGCCAAGCGCATCCAGGAACTGGGGGTGAAGGCCGAGCTGGAAATCTTCGACACCGGCCACCTGTGGTTCGCCAAGCAGATGATCAAGGAAGGCCTGCTGGACGACCCGCTGTTCCAGCTGTGCCTGGGCATTCCCTGGGGCGCGCCGGCCGACACCACCACCATGAAGGCCATGGTCGACAACCTGCCGGCGGGCGCGGTCTGGGCCGGCTTCGGTATCGGCCGCATGCAGATGCCAATGGCCGCGCAGGCGGTGCTGCTGGGCGGCAACGTGCGGGTCGGCCTGGAGGACAACCTGTGGCTGGACAAGGGTGTGCTGGCGACCAACGGCCAGCTGGTGGAACGCGCCAGCGAGATCCTCAGCCGCCTCGGCGCCCGCGTCCTGACCCCGGCCGAGGGCCGGGCCAAGATGGGCCTGAGCAAGCGCGGCTGATCCCGAAGGCGGTTGCCTGTAGCCGCTGCCGAGCCCGCGAGGCTGCGCACGGCTGCAATGCAGCCGCCACAAGGGCGACCACGAGTTACCTGATCCACCGCGCCGACCGGCCTTACGACTGCTGCGCAGCCGCACGCAGCCTCGCGTTGCTCGGCAGCGGCTACAGATATGTTCACTTTTGACTTTCAGGAAACCTGTCATGAGCTTTATCACCGAGATCAAAACCTTCGCTGCCCTGGGCAGCGGTGTCATCGGCAGCGGCTGGGTAGCGCGCGCCCTCGCCCACGGCCTGGACGTGGTGGCCTGGGATCCGGCGCCCGGCGCCGAGGCGGCCCTGCGCAAGCGCGTGGCCAATGCCTGGGGCGCCCTGGAGAAACAGGGCCTGGCACCGGGCGCGTCCCAGGATCGCCTGCGCTTTGTCGCGACCATCGAGGAGTGCGTGAAAGACGCCGACTTCATCCAGGAAAGCGCCCCGGAACGCCTGGAACTGAAACTCGAGCTGCACGCCAGGATCAGCGCCGCGGCCAAGCCCGATGCGCTGATCGGCTCCAGCACCTCCGGCCTGCTGCCGAGCGAGTTCTACGAGAGCTCCACCCACCCGCAACGCTGCGTGGTCGGCCACCCGTTCAACCCGGTGTACCTGCTGCCGCTGGTGGAAGTGGTCGGCGGCAAGAACACCGCGCCAGAAGCCGTGCAGGCCGCGATCAAGGTCTATGAATCCCTCGGCATGCGCCCGCTGCATGTGCGCAAGGAAGTCCCGGGCTTTATCGCCGACCGTCTTTTGGAGGCGCTGTGGCGCGAGGCCCTGCACCTGGTCAACGACGGCGTCGCCACCACCGGCGAAATCGACGACGCGATCCGCTTCGGCGCCGGCCTGCGCTGGTCGTTCATGGGTACCTTCCTGACCTACACCCTGGCCGGGGGCGATGCCGGCATGCGGCACTTCATGGCCCAGTTCGGCCCGGCCCTGCAGCTGCCGTGGACCTACCTGCCGGCCCCGGAGCTGACCGACAAGCTGATCGACGACGTGGTCGAAGGCACTGCCGAGCAGCTCGGCACACACAGCATTTCGGCGCTGGAACGCTATCGTGATGACTGCCTGCTCGCCGTGCTCGAAGCGGTGAAAACCACCAAGGCCAAACACGGCATGAGCTTCAGCGAGTAACCCTGACGCCCCCCTGTAGCCGCTGCCGCAGGCTGCGATCGACTCCGAAGGAGACGCGCTCTTGCGGCCCTCGGAAGGCTCTTCGAGCCTTATCGCAGCCTGCGGCAGCGGCT
Organism: Pseudomonas sp. SBT1-2; assembly: GCF_028640875.1. Classification (NCBI taxonomy): domain Bacteria; kingdom Pseudomonadati; phylum Pseudomonadota; class Gammaproteobacteria; order Pseudomonadales; family Pseudomonadaceae; genus Pseudomonas; species Pseudomonas sp. SBT1-2. The sequence continues at coordinate 50,025 of NZ_JAQZAA010000117.1, forward strand.
ACAGGTTCAGCCCGCCATTTTCGTGAGCCCATGACATGCCTGCACTCACCACCTACACCACCCGCATCATCCCCGACTGGGTCGATTACAACGGTCACCTGCGGGACGCCTTCTACCTGCTGATTTTCAGCTACGCCACCGACGCCCTGATGGACCAGCTGGGCATGGACAGCAACCACCGCGAAGCCAGCGGCAACTCGCTGTTCACCCTGGAGCTGCACCTCAATTACCTGCATGAAGTGAAGCTCGATACCGAGGTCGAAGTGCGCACCCAGATCATCGGCCACGATCGCAAGCGCCTGCACCTGTACCACAGCCTGCACAAGGTCGGTGGCGACCTGGAACTGGCCGGCAACGAGCAGATGCTGCTCCACGTCGACCTCGCCGGCCCGCGTTCGGCGCCGTTCAGCGAGCCGGTGCTGAACAGGCTGCGAGCCATCGCCGCCGAGCAGGCCGACCTCCCCGCCCCCGCCTGGATCGGCCGGGTGATTGCCTTGCCGCCGGAAAAATAACCACCCCTGGGTCTGTACGAAAAGTCGGCGAGCGAAGGTCAGGCAAGGCAAAAACAGGCGAGGAAGCGGAGTGTAGGGGCCTACATGAGCATTCCGAGCCTGTTTTTAACGCAGCATGACCGAGCGCAGCCACTTTTCGTACAGAGCCTAAAAAAGGACTGCACCGTGAATACCTCCACCGCTTTTGCCGACTTCCGCAGTTACCCGTTGATCAGCGCGTTGACCGCCGTACAAGCCCTGGCGGACCGTGTTCAGGTGCAGTGGGCCGACGGTCGCTCGAGCCCCTTCCATCATGAGTGGCTGCGCGACAACTGCTCCTGCCCGCACTGTGTCTACAGCGTCACCCGCGAGCAGGTGCTGGAGATAGTCGACGTCGCCGAAGACCTGGCCCCGGCGTCCAGCCAGATCGACGCCCAGGGCTGCCTGAGCATCGCCTGGCAGGACGGCCACCTCAGCCGCTTCGACCCGGGCTGGCTGCGGGCCCACGCCTACGACGATGAAAGCCGCGCCGAGCGCCGTGCGCGCCGGCCGCAAAGCCAGCTGTGGGACAGCCGGCTGCAACTGCCGGTATTCGAATACCAGGCGCTGATGGAGGACCCGCAGGCGCTGTTGCAATGGCTGCTGGCGGTGCGCGATATCGGCCTGACGCAGGTCCGCGGCGTGCCCACCGAACCGGGGTCGCTGGCCCAGGTCGCCAAACGCATTGCCTTTATCCGCGAGAGCAATTTCGGCGTGCTGTTCAACGTACAGTCCAAGGCCGACGCCGACAGCAACGCCTACACCGCCTTCAACCTGCCGCTGCACACCGACCTGCCGACCCGCGAGCTGCAACCGGGCCTGCAGTTCCTGCATTGCCTGGTGAACGACGCCGAAGGTGGCGAAAGCATTTTTGTCGACGGTTTTGCCATCGCCGACGCTTTGCGCCGCGAAGACCCCGAGGCATTTCGCGCGCTGTGCGAGATCCCCCTGGAGTTTCGCAACAAGGACCGCCACAGCGACTACCGCTGCCTGGCGCCAGTGATCGCCCTGGATGCAGTGGGCGACGTCGCGGAGATCCGCATGGCCAACTTCCTGCGCGGGCCGTTCGAAGCCTCGGTGGACGACATGCCCCGGCTCTACCGCGCCTATCGACGTTTTATCGCCATGACCCGCGAGCCGCGCTTTCGCCTGACCCGGCGCCTCAACCCCGGCGAACTGTGGTGCTTCGACAACCGCCGCACCCTGCACGCGCGCAACGCCTTCGACCCCGCCAGCGGCGCGCGACATTTCCAGGGGTGCTACATCGACCGCGACGAGCTGCTGTCGCGAATCCTGGTGTTGCAGCGCTAGACCGCGTCGGTTCTATCGCGAGCAAGCTCGCTCCTACAGGTACGCGCAGTTTCCTGTAGGAGCGAGCTTGCTCGCGAAAAAAACTCCCAGGCGGCGCATTTTTTCCAGACAAAAAAAGACCCCGATCAAGCCGTGACAGGATCGGGGCAGAGGAGGTTTTCTGAGGAGCCGACACGAGGGTGACCAAACCTTCGATGACCGAGCTGGAATCCAGTGTGCCCAGTCGCCCTCAAGCCAAGTTAGCCGAAAACGACCTGTTCATAGGCATCCCGGCCATTGCGACAATTCGCCCTTGCCGACTGTCCGGACGGCTACCAGAATCGGCTCACGACCACGCTCCCTGAACAAGGATAAGAGTCATGATGCACGCGGATCTGATTGACCAGGACGACCTGCTCGGCCAACTGAGGGCCCTGGGTTTTGAAATGCCAGCCGGCGCCACGGCCGACCAGGCCTGCGAGTGCGCGGTGCGCGGCTTGAGCGATGCCCGGGCCAAGGCCCTCAAGGGCATGGTCGAGCAGATGCTCACCGGCAATGCGACCATCCTGCCGGCCGTGCGCCAGGCCATCGACAAACAGCTGTTGCCGGCCCTGGCCCAGTTCCAGAACAGCCGCGCCTGAGCCTTCGCCGGGAGCGGATCGCGGCGTAGAGTGCGGTACTTGCACACCAAGGAACCGCCCCCATGATTCGAATCGAACCCTGCCAGTCAGCCCATCGATCGGGCTGGCTGTCATTGCGCCAGGCGCTGTGGCCCGACTGCCCGGCCGAGGAACACCTGGAGGAAATCGCCAGCTTGCTGGACGACCCGCAGCGCTATATCAACCTGCTCGCTTATACCGCCGAGGGCCAGCCAGTGGGATTGGCCGAAGCTTCGTTGCGGCGCGACTACGTCAACGGCACCGAGCATTCGCCGGTGGTGTTTCTGGAGGGGTTGTACGTCAGCGCCGAACAGCGGCGCCAGGGCATTGCCGAACAACTGATAGAAGCCGTCGCCCAATGGGGACGGGACCAGGGCTGCGTGGAAATGGCTTCGGATACCGGCCTGGAAAACCTGTTGAGCCAGACCGTGCACAAGGCGCTCGGTTTCGAGGAAACCGAGCGCGTCGTGTACTTCAGGAAAAGCCTGTGATTACAGCCTGACGCTGGCGAAGGTCGATTCGTTGCGCGCCTGGCTCAGCGAAGACATCGGGCCAGCCAGCACCAGCGCCTGCGGAATCGGCATCATCGCCACCTGTTGAGCGGTGTTGGATCCTACGCGTTCGTCACGCGGTGGAATGCCGAAGTACTCGCGGTAGCACTTGGAGAAGTGCGGCGTGGAGACGAAACCGCAGACCGAGGCCACTTCGATGATCGACATCGGCGTCTGCTTGAGCAGCTGGCGGGCGCGGATCAGCCGCAGCTTCAGGTAGTAGCGCGATGGCGAGCAGTGCAGGTATTTCTGGAACAGCCGCTCCAGCTGGCGCCGCGATACCGAGACATAGACCGCCAGTTCGTCGAGGTCGATCGGCTCTTCCAGGTTGGCTTCCATCAGCGCGACGATTTCCTGCAACTTCGGCTGGTTGGTGCCGAGCATGTGCTTGAGCGGCACGCGCTGGTGATCCTGCTCGTTGCGGATGCGTTCGTAGACGAACATTTCCGAGATCGCCGCCGACAGTTCACGGCCGTGATCGCGGCTGATCAGGTGCAGCATCATGTCCAGCGGCGCGGTGCCGCCGGAGCTGGTGAAGCGGTTGCGGTCGAGGGTGAACAAGCGAGTGCTCATGGCCACCCGCGGGAAAGCTTCCTGCATCGAGGCCAGGCATTCCCAGTGCACGCTGCAATCGAAACCGTCGAGCAGGCCGGCGCAGGCCAGGGCCCAACTGCCGGTGCAGACCGCGCCGAGACGGCGGGACTGGCGCGCCTGGCTTTGCAGCCAGGACACATGCTCGCGGGTCACGGTGCGCTGGATGCCGATGCCGCCGCAGACGATCACAGTGTCCAGGGCGGGGGCTTTGTGCATGGAGGCGTCGGGGGTGATCTGCAGGCCATCACTGGCCCAGACCTGGCCGCCGTCGACGCTGAGGGTGGTCCAGCGATACAGCTCGCGACCGGACAACTGGTTGGCCATGCGCAGCGGCTCGACCGCGGAGGCCAGGGAAATCAGCGTGAAATTGTCCAGCAGCAAAAAGCCGATGGATTGAGGCGCACGGTTCTGGGGTTGAGCCCCGGAGTTGAACGTCGTCATCGCGGTATCTCCTCACACAAAGCAGGTGATGGCCTCAGGCGGAGGCTCTTGTTATTGCCATCATTCTCACGTGGGAGACGGGCTTTGTGATGACAGAGCAATTGCCATGCCTAAAATTGAATGGCCATTCAATAACTCCTGAAAACGACGTCGCGATGCGTCTATATAAGCCGTGCGCAATGTGCGGGTTATCAGTGCCGAATCGGCCGTGGAGGGCCCTGGGCCGGTGGCTGTGAGCAAATCGGTAGCACTTGTGGGAACGGCGAGAAACGTCCCGGGAAAAGAGTGTCACCGCAAGCACAGGCGGGCGCTCAGCCGAGGTGAGTGAAAAACCTGACCGATGAGCCCTTGGACTTACCTGTTTGCGACGCTCCAAAAGGTGGCGAGGGCGTCGCGGGGTGTTCAATTTATGAGCAGAACATTGCCATTGAGGTGGGTGAGTTCTGCTTGTGGATGGTGGTGAAATACCGGGCGTCATCGCGAGCAAGCTCGCTCCTACAGGAGAACGCGGCACCTCGTAGGAGCGAGCTTGCTCACGATGGACCGCGCAGCGCCCCCACTGCTTAAGGCCTCAACACTCCACAGCGCTGACCGCCAACCCGCCGCGCGATGTCTCCTTGTATTTGTCATGCATATCGGCGCCGGTATCGCGCATGGTGCGGATCACCCGGTCCAGGGAAATGAAGTGCTGGCCGTCGCCGCGCAGGGCCATTTGCGCGGCATTGATGGCCTTCACCGCGGCAATCGCGTTGCGCTCGATGCACGGCACCTGCACCAGGCCGCCGACCGGGTCGCAGGTCAGGCCGAGGTTATGCTCCAGGCCGATTTCCGCGGCGTTGCACAGCTGCTCCGGCGACGCCCCGAGAATCTCCGCCAGACCGGCGGCAGCCATGGCGCAGGCAGAACCCACCTCGCCCTGGCAACCGACTTCGGCACCGGAGATCGAGGCGTTCTTCTTGCAAAGGATCCCCACCGCCGCCGCGCCGAGGAAAAAGTCCACCACGTTGGCGTCGGTGACATCCTCGCTGAAGCGCATGAAGTAATGCAGCACCGCCGGAATGATCCCGGCCGCGCCGTTGGTCGGTGCCGTCACCATGCGCCCGCCGGCGGCGTTCTCTTCATTGACCGCCAGGGCATACAGATTGACCCACTCCATGGCGCTCAGGGTCGAGCCGATCACATTGGGTTTGTTCAATTCCTGCAGGCTGCGGTGCAGCTTGGCCGCGCGGCGTCGCACATTGAGCCCGCCGGGCAGGATGCCTTCATGCTTGAGGCCCTGCTCGACGCAATCCTGCATGGCCTGCCAGAGCTTCATCAGGCCCGCGCGGATCTCCTCCTCCGAACGCCAGACCTTCTCGTTGGCCATCATCAGTTCGGCCACCCGCAGGTTGTGCTTCTGGCACAGGCTCAGCAGCTCCACGGCGCTGGAGAAGTCGTAAGGCAATTCAGTGCGATCCAGGTCCACCACGCCGCTGCTGGCCTGGGCCTCGTCGACGACAAAACCACCGCCCACGGAATAATAGGTATCGCGGTACAGCTCCCCGGACTCGCCTTCGGCCACCAGGGTCATGGCGTTGGGGTGGAACGGCAGGTTCTCGTCGAGCAGCAGCATGTCGCGCGCCCAGACGAAGGGGATCGGCAGGCGGTTGTCGAGCAGCAGGGTATTGGTTTCGCGCAGGGTCTCGATGCGACCGCCGATCTGCGACGGATCGATCGCATCCGGCCATTCGCCCATCAGCCCCATGATTACCGCGTTGTCGCTGCCGTGCCCGATGCCGGTGGCCGACAGCGAACCGTAGAGCCTTACCTCGATGCGGCGCACCTGCTCCAGCAGGTCTTTTTCCCGCAGCGCCTGGACGAACAGCACCGCGGCGCGCATGGGCCCGACGGTGTGGGAACTGGAGGGGCCGATGCCGATTTTGAACAGGTCGAAAACACTGATAGCCATTACTGCGAAACTCCTCGATGAGCACACGCCGGGCGCCCAAACGCCCGGTGGCGAAGCTGCTACGCTCAAGCAGTAATCCGCCGAGATACGCGCATCATCAGGCTTTTGCAGTGTCGTTCGACGTCTCACACCGACTCACTCATGCCCACCAACGCCGTGGCCCGCCGACCTCCGGTTCTGGCCGTTTTTTTGCGGTTCAGATGGGCAAAAAGTGCTGAAAAAAGCTGTAAGCGACCTTACCGACACTGGATGCGACCCTCCCTGTACTGGATACGACGCACCCTGTAGGCGTCAGATTTTCACTGGTACATGATCAGTCTCGACTCGATTGCAAGGCACTGTGGTAGAGCTGTCCCACTCGCCCCAACCGCAACACTTATAAGTGCGGTCAGACACACCGCCAGAAAACACCCAGGAGTCCATCCCATGAAAGGTTCCCCGTCGTTGTTGTTGGCCGCCATGCTGAGTCTGCCGCTTCTGGCGCACGCCGCAGAACCGGCGCAATGCAGCACCGTAAACTTCTCCGATGTCGGCTGGACCGACATCACCGTCACCACCGCGACCACCAGCGTGGTTCTCGAGGCACTTGGCTACAAGACCAAGACCACGATGATTTCCGTGCCGGTGACCTACAAGTCCCTGGCCGACGGCAAGAACATGGACGTGTTCCTCGGCAACTGGATGCCGACCATGGAAAACGACATCAAGCCCTATCGCGATGCCGGCACTGTGGAAACCATCCGCGCCAACCTGGAGAACGCCAAGTACACCCTGGCGGTCCCGGAAGAGCTGTACAACAAGGGCCTGAAGGATTTCGCCGACATCGCCAAGTTCAAGAAAGAACTGGACGGCAAGATCTACGGCATCGAGCCGGGTAACGACGGCAACCGCATGATCCAGAGCATGATCGACAAGAACGCCTTCGGCCTGAAAGACGCCGGCTTCAAGGTGGTCGAGTCCAGCGAGGCGGGCATGCTGTCCCAGGTCGAGCGCGCGCAACGGCGCAGCACCGCGGTGGTGTTCCTGGGCTGGGAACCGCACCCGATGAACACCCGTTTCAAGATGAAGTACCTGACCGGCGGCGACGAGTTCTTCGGCCCCAACTACGGCCAGGCGACCATCTACACCAACACCCGCAAGGGCTACGCCGAGGAATGCAGCAACGTTGGTCAGTTGCTGAAGAATCTGTCGTTCACCCTGAATATGGAAAGCACCCTGATGGGTAACGTCCTGGACGACAAGATGAAGCCCGAGGCGGCCGCCAAGGCCTGGCTGAAGAAAAACCCCGAGGTACTCGATACCTGGCTCGCTGGCGTGACCACCATTGACGGAAAACCAGGCCTGGAGGCCGTGAAAGCCAAGCTTGCGCAAGCTGCTAATTAAGTAGGTCGCTTACGCCGGGTGGGTTCGCCCGCCCGGGCTGTTTATTCCTTGCATGCGGACGTTCAATACCATGCTCATTGATCAGAAAATCCCTTTAGGCCAGTACATCGCTGCCTTCGTTGAATGGTTGACGCAACACGGCGCCAACACATTCGATGCGATCGCATCGACCCTGGAAACGATGATCCACGGCGTGACGTTTGCGCTGACCTGGTTCAACCCGCTGGCCTTGATCGGCCTGATTGCCTTGCTGGCGCACATCATTCAACGCAAATGGGGCCTGACGGCCTTTGTCGTGCTGTCCTTCCTGCTGATTCTCAATCTGGGTTACTGGCAGGAAACCATGGAAACCTTGGCCCAGGTGCTGTTCGCCACCCTGGTCTGCGTGCTCATTGGCGTGCCGTTGGGCATCGTCGCCGCGCACAAGCCGATGTTCTACACCATGATGCGTCCGGTGCTCGATCTGATGCAGACCGTACCGACCTTCGTTTACCTCATTCCTACCCTGACCCTGTTCGGTCTGGGCGTTGTGCCGGGCCTGATCTCCACGGTGGTGTTCGCCATTGCCGCGCCGATCCGCCTGACCTACCTGGGCATCCGCGATGTACCACAAGAGTTGATGGACGCCGGCAAGGCCTTTGGCTGCTCGCGCCGTCAACTGTTGTCGCGTATCGAGCTGCCCCACGCCATGCCGAGCATCGCTGCCGGCATCACCCAGTGCATCATGCTGTCGTTGTCGATGGTGGTGATCGCAGCCCTGGTGGGCGCCGACGGCCTGGGCAAACCCGTGGTCAACGCACTGAACACCGCCGATATCGCCCTGGGCTTCGAAGCAGGCCTGGCAATCGTACTGCTGGCGATCATGCTCGACCGTATCTGCAAACAACCCGAAGCCAAAGTAGGGGGTGACGCATGAGCATAATCCGCTTCGATAACGTCGACGTTATCTTCTCCAAGGATCCACGCGAGGCGCTCAAGCTGCTGGATCAGGGCATGAGCCGCAACGAGATCCTGAAAAAGACCGGCCAGATCGTCGGTGTGGAAAAGGCCAGCCTGGACATCGAGAAAGGCGAAATCTGCGTGCTGATGGGCCTTTCCGGCTCCGGCAAGTCGAGCCTGCTGCGCTGCATCAACGGCCTCAACACCGTGAGCCGCGGCAAGCTGTTCGTCGAGCATGAAGGCCGGCAGATCGACATCGCTTCCTGCACCCCGGCGGAACTGAAGATGATGCGCACCAAGCGCATCGCCATGGTGTTCCAGAAGTTCGCCCTGATGCCCTGGCTGACCGTTCGCGAGAACATCAGCTTCGGCCTGGAAATGCAGGGCCGGCCGGAAAAGGAACGGCGCAAGCTGGTGGACGAGAAACTCGAGCTGGTGGGCCTGACCCAGTGGCGCAACAAGAAGCCCGACGAACTGTCCGGCGGCATGCAGCAACGTGTCGGCCTGGCCCGCGCCCTGGCGATGGACGCCGACATCCTGCTGATGGATGAACCTTTCTCCGCCCTCGATCCGCTGATCCGCCAGGGACTGCAGGACGAACTGCTGGAACTGCAACGCAAGCTGAGCAAGACCATCGTGTTCGTCAGCCATGACCTCGACGAAGCCCTGAAACTGGGCAGCCGCATCGCCATCATGAAAGACGGCCGGATCATCCAGTACAGCAAGCCGGAAGAGATCGTGCTGAACCCGGCGGACGACTATGTGCGCACCTTCGTCGCCCATACCAACCCGCTCAACGTGCTCTGCGGCCGCAGCCTGATGCGCACCCTGGACAACTGCAAGCGCATCAACGGCTCCGTGTGCCTGGATCCGGGTGGCGACTCCTGGCTCGACCTGGCCGAGGGCAACACCATCAAGGGCGCACGCCAGAACGGCGCCAGCCTCGACCTGCAGAACTGGATCCCAGGCCAGGCGGTGGAAGGCCTGGGCCGCAAGCCGACCCTGGTCGACTCCAGCATCGGCATGCGCGATGCGCTGCAGATCCGCTACCAGACCGGCAACAAGCTGGTGCTGCACGACAACAACAAGGTGGTGGGGATCCTTGGCGACAGCGAGCTCTACCACGCGCTGCTCGGCAAGAACCTGGGGTAACAGCGACACGTAAACAAAAACGCCGCGACATTGATCGCGGCGTTTTTGTTTTATCGGGTAAGGCTTCGGCAGATTGCCCCCTGCTGCAGGGGCCAGCTTGCTGGCGATGGGGGCGTTGCTGATATTGCGGGGAACCAGGTACATCGCTTCGCGGGCAAGTCGGATCGCCGCCCGCTCGCTCCTACAGAGGCATGCGCGTGCGTCTTCTGTAGGAGCGGCCGGTCGATGCTCGATTGCCCGCGATGAAGGCGACGCGGTGTAACAGGGCTACACCGCGCCTTTCACCTCTTAGCTGTAGACCCGGCCAAGGAGCTGTCGATGGCTTTCGAACTGATCGAGCACGTCACGGGTGATCTGCTCCTGAGTGAAGCCCATCAAGTCGTATTCCTGACTGCCGTTGTGCAGGTAGACCTCGGCGCGGTAGTAGCGCGCACGCTCTTCCGGCGCATCGGCCGATTCGCTCGGCGCCGCCAGATAGCCATCCAGGCTCACTTCATAGACGAAAGGGTTGCCCTCTTCCATCTCGATCCGTACGCCCATGCAGCGCTTGGACTTGCCCAGCAGGGTTTGCACATCCAGGCCCTGGTTGCGCAGCTGGGTAGCGGCTTCTTCCAGTGCCGGCGTCACGTGCTTGTCCATGAAACGCTGGACCACCGCCTGGGTCGGCTGCAGGTCCAGCTGGGTCAGGCGCTCGCTGAAACCACGACGACCACGGGCCGCCAGTTCCGCCTGCTCCTGTTCGATCTGCGTGTCCTGGCGCATGGCCTTGTGCAGGCCGAACATGAAGCACACCAGCACCACCGAGAACGGCAGGCCGGCCAGCACCACCATGGTCTGCATGGCTTCGAAGTTACCGGCGAACAGCAGGCCGATAGTCACCAGGGTGATCACCACCGACCAGAAGATCCGCAGCCAGTGCGGGGCGTCTTCGTCGACGTTGCCGCCCTTGCAAGACAGGTTGGCCATCATCACCGCGCCGGAGTCGGCCGGGGTCAGGAACAGCACGAAGCCGACGAAAATCGACACGCCGATGACAATCTTCGACGCCGGGTAATGATCCAGCAGTTGGTAGATCGCCATGGACGGCTGTTCCAGCGCCGTCTTGCCAAGTTCCACCGCACCGTGGTTCATCACCAGGTCCAGGGCCGAGTTACCGAACACCGACAGCCAGGCCAGGGTGAAGCCCAGCGGAATCAACAGCACGCCCGCCACCAGCTCGCGCACGGTACGGCCACGGGAAATACGCGCGATGAACATGCCGACGAATGGCGCCCAGGAAATCCACCACGCCCAGTAGAACAGGGTCCACAGGCCCAGCCAGCGGTCGGACTTGGCGTTGTCGCCTTCATACACATAGAGGTCGAAGGTCTTGAGCACCACACCGTTGAGGTAGTCGCCGACGTTTTGCACGAAACCGTTGAGCAGGTGCAGGGTCGGACCAAACAGCAGCACGAAGATCAGCAGGCCGCTGAACAGCACGATGTTCAGGTTGGACAAGCGGCGGATGCCGTTTTCCACACCGGATACCGCGGCGATGGTGGCCACGGTGCTCATGACGATGATCACGATCAGCAGGTTGGTGTTGCTGTGTTCCATGCCGAACAGGTTTTCCAGGCCGGAAGACACCTGCATCGAACCGATGCCCAGGTTGGTCACCAGGCCCAGCAGGGTCACGAACATGCCGAAACCATCCACCGCATGACCGGCCGCGCCCTTGACCCAGCGCTCGCCCACCAGTGGGTACAACGCCGAACGCAGCGCCAGCGGCTGGTTGTGGCGGTAGGCAAAGTAGGCCACGGCCAGGCCGACCAGGGCGTAGATCGCCCAGCCGTGCAGGCCCCAGTGCAGGAAAGTCAGCTGCAGCGCCTGGCGCGCGGCCTGGTTGCTGCCCGCTACGCCTTCAGGCGGGTTGAAGTAATGGTCCAGCGGTTCGGAAGCGCCGAAGTACAGCAGCGAGATACCGATACCGGACGAGAACAGCATGCCGGCCCAGGCGCCATAGCTGAAATCCGGGGTGTCTTGCTTGGTCCCCAGCTTGAGCTTGCCGTAGGAGGAAAACGCCAGGCCGACGACGAATACCAGGTAGGCGGCGATCACCACCATGTAGTACCAGCCGAAGCTGCGGGACAACCAGGCCTGGGCAATGCCAAGCAGTCTGCCGGCCTCTTGCGGGGCGATGATCAGAATGGCGGTCAGCAACAGGATCAGCGCGGTAGAGGTGTAGAACACCCAACCGTTGACCCGCACCTTTTCCGGTGGGGTCTTTATAAGAGAGGCAGAACTCATGGCACAGATGCTCCAGGCAGTGCGAGAGAAGAACACAAGGCAACACGGCACCCGACCAATCGGTTAGTTGGCAGCCGACCGACGGGTGATATAAAGACACCCCGAAAAAGCCCGAACCTGCAGGAGTTGCGTTGAGAACCAGCGTCGAAGGCCGAGTGCAAACGTGCAGTTCGTCACCTGGCCTTAAGCGTCTTGCCCATTCAACACATCCGTCCTCGCTGGCTCACGCTATGCCCTGCTTGGGTTTCAGGCTTTTTCGGAGGTCGCTTTTCCGCCATCTACACGCAGGAAGGACCTGGAGGCAGCGACGATTTGTCGCAGATCTTATTCTTTGTTGATTGAACGTTCAATCAAAACAAAATAGACTGGCCCTCACGCCGGTAGCCGTTTTACGACTGCCAGCAGGCCTAAGGAGATGTGCAAGATGCCCAAGGTCGGTATGCAACCCATCCGCCGCCAGCAGTTGATCGAAGCCACGTTGCTGGCGGTCGATCAGGTCGGGATGGGGGACGCCAGCATTGCGCTGATCGCCCGTTTGGCCGGTGTCTCGAACGGCATCATCAGTCACTACTTTCAGGACAAGAACGGCCTGATCGCCGCCACGGCGCAGTATCTGATGAGTGTCCTCAGCGAGAACGTCACCGCGCGCCGTCAGGCGCTGGAGGACAAGAGCCCGCGGGCGCACCTCCAGGTGATCATCGAAGGCAACTTCGACGCCAGCCAGGTCAATGGCCCGGCAATGAAAACCTGGCTGGCCTTCTGGGCCACCAGCATGCACCACCCGTCTTTGCACAGGTTGCAGCGGATCAACGATCACCGCCTGTATTCCAACCTGTGCTGCCAGTTTCGCCGCGTCCTGCCGCTGGATGATGCACGCAGCGCAGCGCGAGGCCTGGCAGCCCTGATCGACGGTTTGTGGTTGCGCGGCGCGCTGTCGGGAGACTCTTTCGACACCGAGCAGGCGCACCGGATCGCTTACGAATACATGGATTTCCAACTGGCTAAGCAGGAGCGCTAGAGCACATTACAAGACGCTCGGCCCCCTGAACTGCCACTGACCAGCGCGCCCAGGCTACACGGCACGCCCAGTGGTGAACGCCAACCACTTATGCACTTGCGAGGACTATCAACATGGCCCGTTTCGAACTGCAAAAACTCTACATTGACGGCGGCTACACCGACGCCGGCAGCGACGCCACCTTCGACGCCATCAACCCGGCCAACGGTGAAGTCCTCGCTCAAGTGCAACGTGCGACCTTTGATGACGTCGAGCGCGCTGTCGTCAGCGCCGAGAAAGGCCAGAAGATCTGGGCCGCGATGACCGCCATGGAGCGTTCGCGCATCCTGCGTCGCGCCGTGGACATCCTGCGCGAGCGCAACGATGAACTGGCTGCCCTGGAAACCCTGGACACCGGCAAGGCCTACTCCGAAACCAAGTATGTCGACATCGTCACCGGCGCCGACGTGCTGGAATACTACGCGGGCCTGGTACCGGCCATCGAAGGCGAGCAGATCCCGCTGCGCACCACTTCGTTCGTCTACACCCGTCGCGAGCCGCTGGGCGTAGTGGCCGGTATCGGCGCGTGGAACTACCCGATCCAGATCGCCCTGTGGAAATCCGCGCCAGCCCTGGCGGCCGGTAACGCGATGATCTTCAAGCCAAGCGAAGTCACCTCGCTGACCACCCTGAAACTGGCCGAGATCTACACCGAAGCCGGCGTTCCGGCTGGCGTGTTCAACGTCCTGACCGGTAGCGGCCGCGAAGTCGGCACCTGGCTGACCGAACACCCGCGCATCGAGAAAGTCTCCTTCACCGGCGGCACCGACACCGGCAAGAAGGTCATGGCCAGCGCTTCCAGCTCCTCGCTGAAAGACGTGACCATGGAACTGGGTGGCAAGTCACCGCTGATCATCTTCGACGACGCCGACCTGGATCGCGCCGCCGACACCGCGATGATGGCCAACTTCTACAGCTCCGGCCAGGTCTGCACCAACGGTACCCGCGTCTTCGTACCGAGCCACCTGAAAGCCGCTTTCGAAGCCAAGATCGTCGAGCGCGTCGCGCGCATTCGCGTTGGCAACCCGGAAGACGAAAACACCAACTTCGGCCCGCTGGTCAGCTTCGCCCACATGGAAAGCGTGCTGGGCTATATCGCCAAAGGTAAGGAAGAAGGCGCCCGCCTGCTGTGCGGCGGCGAACGCCTGACCGACGGCGCATTCGCCAAAGGCGCATTCGTGGCACCGACCGTGTTCACCGACTGCACCGACGAGATGACCATCGTTCGCGAAGAAATCTTCGGCCCGGTGATGAGCATCCTGACCTACGAAACCGAAGAAGAAGTGATCCGTCGCGCCAACAACACCGACTTCGGCCTGGCCGCCGGTGTGGTAACCCGCGACCTGAACCGCGCGCACCGCGTGATTCATCAGCTCGAAGCCGGTATCTGCTGGATCAACGCCTGGGGCGAATCCGATGCCAAGATGCCGGTCGGTGGCTACAAGCAGTCGGGTGTTGGCCGTGAGAACGGGATCAGCTCGCTCAATAACTTCACACGCATCAAGTCTGTGCAAGTCGAACTCGGTGAGTACGCATCGGTATTTTGATTAGCTGATCCAGCTACAAGCGGCAAGTTTCAAGCTGCAAGTAAAAGCAGTTTGTGTTTGCCGCCCCTCTTGTGCACACCGCTCGCTGCTTTTTCTTGCAGCTTGAAGCTTGGAGCTTGCAGCTCCCCTGGAGTACCCATGACTCAAGAATACGACTACATCATTGTTGGCGCAGGATCGGCGGGCAACACCTTAGCGACCCGTCTGACTGAAGACGAAGGCGTCACCGTGCTGCTGCTCGAAGCCGGCGGCCCGGACTACCGCTTCGACTTCCGCACGCAGATGCCTGCGGCGTTGGCATTCCCGCTGCAAGGCCGTCGCTACAACTGGGCCTACGAGACCGATCCAGAGCCACACATGAACGGTCGCCGGATGGAATGCGGCCGCGGCAAGGGCCTGGGCGGTTCCTCGCTGATCAACGGCATGTGCTACATCCGCGGCAACGCCATGGACTACGACGGCTGGGCAAAACTGCCAGGCCTGGAAGACTGGACCTACCTGGACTGCCTGCCGTATTTCCGCAAGGCGGAAACCCGCGACATCGGCCCGAACGACTACCACGGTGGCGACGGCCCGGTCAGCGTGACCACGCCGAAAGCCGGCAACAACCCGCTGTTCCACGCCATGGTCGAAGCCGGCGTGCAAGCCGGTTACCCGCGTACCGAAGACCTCAACGGCTACCAGCAGGAAGGTTTCGGTCCGATGGACCGCACCGTGACGCCTAAAGGCCGTCGCGCCAGCACCGCCCGCGGCTACCTCGACGTGGCGAAAAAGCGTTCGACCCTGAGCATCGTCACCCACGCCCTGACCGACAAGATCCTGTTCGAAGGCAAGCGTGCCGTTGGCGTGCGTTACCTGGTCGGCTCCGCCGAAGAGCGCGTCGAAGCCCGTGCCCGCAAGGAAGTGCTGCTGTGCTCCGGCGCCATCGCCTCGCCACAGATCCTGCAACGTTCCGGCGTCGGCCCGGCCAAGCTGCTGGAAAGCCTGGACATCCCGGTGGTCCACGACCTGCCGGGCGTCGGCGAGAACCTGCAAGACCACCTGGAGCTGTACCTGCAGTACGCCTGCACCCAGCCGGTCTCGCTGTACCCGTCGCTGCTCTGGTACAACCAGCCGGCCATCGGTGCCGAATGGCTGTTCAATGGCACCGGCATCGGCGCCAGCAACCAGTTCGAAGCGGGCGGTTTCATCCGCACTCGCGAAGAGTTCGAATGGCCGAACATCCAGTACCACTTCCTGCCGGTGGCGATTAACTACAACGGCAGCAACGGCGTACAGGAACACGGCTTCCAGGCACACATGGGCTCCATGCGTTCGCCAAGCCGCGGCCGGATCCAGCTCAAGTCGAAGAACCCACGCGACTACCCGAGCATCCTGTTCAACTACATGGCCACCGAGCAGGACTGGCAGGAATTCCGCGACGGCATCCGCCTGACCCGGGAAATCATGCAACAGCCGGCACTGGACGCCTTCCGCGGCCGCGAAATCAGCCCGGGCATCGAAGTGCAGACCGACGAGCAGCTGGATAAATTCATCCGCGAGCACGCCGAAACCGCGTTCCACCCATCCTGCTCGTGCAAGATGGGCACCGACGAAATGGCCGTGGTCGATGGCCAGGGTCGCGTGCATGGCATGCAGGGTCTGCGAGTGGTCGATGCCTCGATCATGCCGATCATCACCACCGGCAACCTGAACGCGCCGACGATCATGATGGCCGAGAAAATCGCCGACAAGATCCGTGGCCGTCAGCCTCTGCCACGCAGCAAGGCGGCCTACTACGTGGCGGGCGATGCCCCGGTACGTGGCAAGCCGGTACGTGAAGTGAGCGCTACCGCGCAGTAACGTCGAACGGCGCCGATCGCAACGATCGGCGCCGTTTTGCTGTATCCGGCCTGTAGCCGCTGCCGCAGGCTGCGATCGGCGGCGCAGCCGACGTAAACCAGCCACCCCGATTCACCAGGCAAGAACCCGATTGCCGAATCACAGACCTTGGCAACGACTACAGTTCTCCAACATTTCCCTGCGCCTCCCCGCTTGATACCGCCCACCGCACCGGCCTAATCTAGGCGCTCGCAGCATTCCCCAGCACCTTTTCCGACCTGGCTTCAAAGCCCTTCGGGCTTTATCGCGAGCAATCGAGCGTCGACCGGCTGCTCCTACAGAAAAACCCTGGCCCGACGCTCGCTTGCTCTCGATAAGGCCTGCAACAGCCGGACTGTTCACATGGAGGTTCCTCACATGTTCGATTTCCACCCCCAGCTCAAGCAGCGCTTCGCTGCCTTGCGCACGGGCGCCGAATTCTTTTCCCTGCGTTACGTGCGCGAATCCGGCCAGTACCTGTCGGTGCGCAAGAACGTCGCGGAGCCGCCGAGCCTGAGCCGCGACGAAGGTGCGATGCTCACCGTGCGGGTCAATGGCGTCGAGGCCTACGCCGCCACCAACGACCTGTCGCAAAACGGTCTGCAGGCCGCCCTGCAACGGGCCGAGCAACAGGCCCGGCTGATCGCCGCCCACGCCCTGCTCGACCTGCGCGAACAGGCGGTGTCCAGCGACCGCGCCGATTACTTCTCGCCCAACCTCGAACAGCCCTTCCCGTCCCTGAGCGACTGCTACCAGCTGCTCGGCGACGAGTCCGCGGCCGTGCCCAAGGACGAGCGCCTGGTGAACTGGCAGGTCAGCCTCGGCCTCACCCACGTCGAGCAGATCTACCTCAACAGCGCCGGCGCCGAACTGCGTCAGGCCCAGCGTTTCGTCTACCCGGGCATGGACGTCACCGCCTACGACGGCAATGACAGCCAGACCCGCAGCCTGGGCCGCGAGAACTTCGGCCAGCAGGGCGGCGCCGACGTGATCAGCCGCTGCGGCCTGATCGGTGCCGGCGCCCAGGTCGCCGACCAGGCGCTGCAACTGCTGCTGGCGCCCAATACGCCGCAAGGCCCACGCGACCTGTTGCTGATGCCGGACCAGATGATGCTGCAGATCCACGAGTCCATCGGCCACCCGCTGGAGCTGGACCGCATCCTCGGCGACGAGCGCAATTACGCCGGCACCAGCTTCGTGAAAAGCAGCGATTTCGGCAGCCTGCAATATGGCTCCAGCCTGCTCAACGTGACCTTCGACCCGGACATTCCCGAGCAGTTGGCCAGCTACGGCCATGACGACGACGGCACGGCCGCCAGCAAGCAGTTCCTGATCAAGCAGGGCCTGCTGTTGCGCCCACTGGGCGGCGCGCTCTCGCAATTTCGCGCCGGCCTCGACGGTGTCGCCAACAGCCGCGCCTGCAGCTGGAACCGCCCGCCCATCGACCGCATGGCCAACCTCAACATCGAGCCCGGCGACCAGCCGCTGGCGCAACTGATCGGCGGCATCGAGAACGGCATCCTGATGTCCACCAACCGTTCCTGGTCCATCGACGATGCGCGCAACAAGTTCCAGTTCGGCTGCGAATGGGGCCAGTTGATCGAGAACGGCGAACTCAAGGGCGTGGTGAAAAACCCCAACTACCGGGCGATTTCCGCGCACTTCTGGAAGAGCCTCAGCGCCGTCGGCGACGCCAGCACTTTCAAGGTCCTGGGCACGCCGAACTGCGGCAAGGGCGAACCGAACCAGGTGATCCGCGTCGGCCATGCCTCGCCGGCCTGTGTTTTCAGCAATGTCGATGTATTTGGAGGAGACGCCTGATGAGTACGTCCCTGAATCAGGCCGAGCAGTTCAAGGCCCTGGTGGACTGGCTGCGCGACGCCGTGCGCGAGCCTGAGCAGTTCACCCTGAGCTACGCCGCCGAGTCTTCGCAGTTCATCCGCTTCAACCACGCCAAGGTGCGCCAGGCCGGGCAAGTGCAGCAGGCCAGCCTCGGCTTCAAGCTGATCGACGACGGGCGCCATGCCGACCTCAGCATCACCCTCGCCGGCGACCCGCAGGTCGACATCCAGCGCCTGGCCGAAGGCCTGCAACAGTTGCGCGAGACCCTGCCGCTGCTGCCCCAGGACCCGTACCTGCTGCTCAACCACGACGCCTGGAACACCCACAATGTGCAGGAGCACCCACTGCCCAGCAGCGAGCAGGTGGTGGCCGAAATCGGCCAGGCCGCCGCCGGGCTGGACCTGGTGGGGTTCTACGCGGCCGGCCCGATCAGCCGGGGTTTTGCCAGCTCCTCGGGAGCCTTTGGCTGGCATCAGGCCAACAGCTTCAACTTCGATTTCAGCCTGTTCCACGAGAATGGCCAGGCCGTCAAAGCCAGCTACGCCGGGCACGAATGGAGCAGCCAGGGCTTCGCCCAGCGCTTCCAGCAGGCCCGGGAACAGCTGGCGTTTCTCGGCCGACCGCTGCGCACCCTGGCGCCCGGGCAGTATCGCGCCTACCTGGCACCGGCGGCCCTGGAGGAAATCATGGGCATGCTGAGCTGGGGCGGGTTTTCCGCCCAATCCATCGCCAGTAAGCACAGCCCGCTGCAAAAGCTCTATGCCGGCGATGCCCGCCTGAGCCCCCTGGTGTCGCTGGACGAGCAGGTCACCGGCTCGTTGAGCCCGGCGTTTTCCGATGAAGGCTACCCGCGCAGCGACCTGTCGCTGATCGCCGGCGGCGTCGCCCAAGGGCAGTTGATCAACTCGCGCAGCGCCGCCGAATACAGCCTGGCCACCAACGGCGCCGGCAGCGGCGAATACCCCAGCGCATTGAACATGGCGCCCGGGCAGTTGTCGCAGCAGGACATTCTCCAGCAACTGGGCACCGGCCTGTACATCAGCAACCTGTGGTACCTGAACTACTCGGACCAGCCGGCGGCGCGCCTGACCGGCATGACCCGCTTCGCCACCTTCTGGGTGGAGAACGGCGAGATCCAGGCGCCAGTCAGCACCATGCGTTTCGATGACAGCGTCTACAGCCTGCTGGGTTCGCACCTGGAAGGCCTGACCCAGGAGCGCGAGCTGCTGCTGTCGGCCAGTACCTACAGCCAGCGCCAGACCGCCTCGGCGCAACTGCCGGGCGCACTGGTGAGCCGGCTGACGCTGACCTTGTAACCGCTGTCGCGGGCAAACTTCGCCCCAGCAGGAGAACCATGCCTCTGTAGGAGCGAGGCTTGCCCGCGATGCGGTCGCTGGGGTAACCGGCCGATGCTCGATTGCTCACGATAACGGTTGGTCTTCGGCATCGATGTTGAATGTCACACCGCTATCGCGAGCAAGCTTCGCTCCTACAGGGGGCGTGCTCACAACAAGAAAGAGGTCCCATGCCCAACCGTGCCGAGCTTGACGCCAACACCGCCCGCTGGCTGCCCTGGGTGGTGGCCATCGCCTTCTTCATGCAATCCCTCGACGGGACCATCCTCAACACTGCCCTGCCGGCCATGGCCCGCGACCTGGCGGAAGACCCATTGCGCATGCAGGGCGTGGTCATCGCCTACATGCTCACCGTGGCGTTGCTGATCCCGGCCTCCGGCTGGATCGCCGACCGCTTCGGCACCCGCAAGATTTTCTTCGGCGCCATCCTGCTGTTCAGCATCGGCTCGCTGCTCTGCGCCCTGTCCAGCTCCCTGAGCCTGCTGGTCGGCGCCCGGGTAATCCAGGGCCTGGGCGGCGCCCTGATGCTGCCCGTCGGCCGATTGGTGGTGCTGCGCGCCTACCCGCGTTCGGAACTGGTGCGGATCATGGGTTTCATCACCATTCCCGGGCTGCTTGGCCCGCTGATCGGCCCGACCATGGGCGGCTGGATGGTGCAGTACCTGACCTGGCACTGGATCTTCCTGATCAACCTGCCGGTGGGCGTGATCGGCTGTTATGCCGTCTGGAAGTTCATTCCCGACCTGCGCGGCAGCGAACGCACGCGTTTCGACGGCCTGGGCTTTTTGCTGTTCGGCGCGGCGATGGTGCTGATAACCATCGCCATGGAAGGCCTGGGCGAACTGCACCTGCCGCACCTGCGGGTGATGTTGCTGCTGTTCGGCGGCCTGGCCTGCCTCGCCGCCTACTGGCTGCGGGCCGGGCACGTCGACAATCCGCTGTTCGCGCCTTCGCTGTTCAAGGTGCGGACCTTCGCCGTGGGCATCCTCGGCAACCTGTTCGCCCGCCTCGGCAGCGGCGCCCTGCCGTTCCTGGTGCCACTGCTGCTGCAAGTGGCCCTCGGTTATTCACCGTCCCAGGCCGGGATGAGCATGCTGCCGCTGGCCGCCGCGGCGATGCTGGCCAAGTCCATCGCCCGTCCGCTGATCGAACACCTGGGCTACCGCATCGTCCTCACCGGCAACACCCTGGCGCTGGGGATCATGCTCGCCAGCATGGGCCTGGTCACGGAACAGACGCCCTACCCGCTGCTGCTGGGCATGCTGGCGGTGCTGGGGGCGATCAACTCGCTGCAGTTCACGGCGATGAACACCGTGACCCTGATCGACCTCGACGACGCCTCCGCCAGCAGCGGCAACAGCCTGCTGTCGGTGGTGGCGCAACTGTCCCTGAGCCTGGGGGTGGCCTGCGCCGGCGCGCTGCTC
Organism: Pseudomonas sp. SBT1-2; assembly: GCF_028640875.1. Classification (NCBI taxonomy): domain Bacteria; kingdom Pseudomonadati; phylum Pseudomonadota; class Gammaproteobacteria; order Pseudomonadales; family Pseudomonadaceae; genus Pseudomonas; species Pseudomonas sp. SBT1-2. The sequence continues at coordinate 70,883 of NZ_JAQZAA010000117.1, forward strand.
GGCGGCTTCACCGCCGAAGTCGGCAACGATGGCGTGAACACCGTGCTCGGCGCCTTCCAGCTGACCTTCCTCACGGTGGGGATCATGGCGATGCTGGCGGCGGCGATCTTCCTGCAGCTGTCGCCCAAGGACGGCCGGCGGGCGAAGAAGGTCCAGGAGCATATCGAGCACTGATCTCCCTCTTCGGTAGGAGCAGCCGGTCGACGTTCGATTGCTCGCGATGAGCGTCAAGGCAACGCGCTAGGTCAGGTACCTCGCGCTACCCTGGAGTTTTTTTCGCGAGCAAGCTCGCTCCTACAGGATTCGTGGGACCTGTGGGAGTTCTGGATACTTTTCGTCCAGAAATTGCAGGTAAAGGGAGCGGGACTGATACACTGCGCGACATTTTGTTTTGCAGGCCCGTCCCGTGACCACCATCGCCACCGCTTTTAATACTTTGCCGCTGTCCGCCGCCATGCTGGCTAACCTCGACTCACTCGGTTATGCCCAGATGACGCCGGTCCAGGCGCAAAGCTTGCCGGTGATCCTCAAGGGGATGGACCTGATCGCCCAGGCCAAGACCGGCAGCGGCAAGACCGCCGCGTTCGGCATCGGCCTGCTGAACCCGATCAATCCGCGCTACTTCGGTTGCCAGGCCCTGGTGATCTGCCCGACCCGCGAGCTGGCCGACCAGGTGGCCAAGGAAATCCGTCGCCTGGCCCGCGCCGAAGACAACATCAAGGTCCTGACCCTGTGCGGCGGCGTGTCCTTCGGCCCGCAGATCGCCTCGCTGGAGCACGGCGCGCACATCATCGTCGGCACCCCGGGCCGCCTGTCCCAGCACCTGCGCAAGGGTTCGCTGAAACTCGACGGTCTCAACACCCTGGTCCTCGACGAAGCCGACCGCATGCTGGACATGGGCTTCTACGACCCGATCGAAGAAATCATCGCCTACACCCCCGAGCGCCGGCAGACCCTGCTGTTCTCCGCCACTTACCCGGTGGGCATCAAGCAGCTGGCCTCGAAGTTCATGCGCGACCCGCAGCAGGTGAAGGCCGAAGCCCTGCACGCCGACAGCCAGATCGAGCAGCGCTTCTACGAGATCTCGCCGGAAGAGCGCATCGACGCGGTGGTCAAGGTGCTGAACCACTTCCGCCCGCAATCCTGCGTGGCCTTCTGCTTCACCAAGCAGCAGGTCCAGGAAACCGTCGACCACCTGACCGCCAAGGGCATGTCCGCGGTGGGCCTGCACGGCGACCTGGAACAGCGCGACCGCGACCAGGTATTGGCGATGTTCGCCAACCGCAGCACCTCGGTGCTGGTGGCCACCGATGTGGCCGCCCGCGGCCTGGACATCGATGCCCTGGACATGGTGATCAACGTCGAGCTGGCGCGGGATTCGGAGATTCACATCCACCGCGTCGGCCGCACCGGCCGCGCCGGTGAGAAGGGCCTGGCGGTCAGCCTGGTGGCGCCGTCCGAAGCGCACCGCGCCCAGGCCATCGAGCAGTTGCAGAAGTCGCCCTTGAACTGGGAACAGATCGACAGCCTGAAATCCCAGGGCGGCGGCCCGCTGCTGCCGGCCATGAGCACCCTGTGCATCGGTGCCGGGCGCAAGGACAAAGTGCGTCCGGGCGACATCCTCGGCGCCCTGACCGGTGAAGCCGGCATCCCCGGCACCCAGGTCGGCAAGATCGCGATCTTCGACTTCCAGGCCTATGTCGCCGTGGACCGCGGCATCGCCAAGCAGGCCCTGCAACGCCTGAGCAGCGGCAAGATCAAGGGCCGCTCGCTGCGCGTGCGCATCCTGTAAAACCACCACGCTCTTGTAGGAGCGAGCGGGCGGCGATCCGACTTGCCCGCGATCAGGGCACCGCGGTCTACCAGATACAACCGCGTCATCGTTCATCGCGGGCAAGCCTCGCTCCTACGGGAACGGGGTTGCCGCGACACTTGTGTGAGGACACCGTTTTGCGCTCTACCGAAGTCGTGATCATTGGCGCTGGCGCCGCAGGGTTGATGTGCGCGCTGACCGCGGCCGGTCGTGGCCGCCAGGTGATGCTGCTGGACCATGCCAACAAGGCCGGCAAGAAGATCCTCATGTCCGGCGGTGGGCGCTGCAACTTCACCAACATGTACACCGAACCCGGCAACTTCCTCTCGCAGAATGCGCACTTCTGCAAGTCGGCCCTGGCCCGCTACACCCAATGGGATTTCATCGGCCTGGTGACCAAGCACGGCGTGCCGTACCACGAGAAAAAGCTCGGCCAGCTGTTCTGCGACAACAAGTCCAGCGACATCCTCGGCATGCTGCTCGACGAGTGCGACCAGGTCGGCGTGCAGCTGCACCTGGACACCTCGATCCAGCAGATCGAGAAGCTCGACGCCGGCTACCTGCTGGAAACCACCCTCGGCCAGCTCCAGTGCGAATCCCTGGTGATCGCCACCGGCGGCCTGTCGATTCCGACCCTGGGTGCCACCGGCTTCGGTTATCAGGTCGCCAAGCAGTTCGGCCATGAACTGCTGCCGACCCGCGCGGGCCTGGTGCCGTTCACCATCACCGACCAGCTCAAGGAGCTGTGCGGCGAGCTGTCCGGCACCTCGGTGGACTGCCTGGTGAGCTGCAACGACATGAGTTTCCGCGAGAACATCCTGTTCACCCACCGCGGCCTGAGCGGCCCGGCGATCCTGCAGATTTCCTCATACTGGCAACCCGGCGACACGCTGGAGATCAACCTGCTGCCGGACCACGACGTGCCGGGCTGGCTGCAACAGCAGCAGGCCGAGCGTCCCAACAGCGAGCTCAAGACCCTGCTCGGCGAGATCTTCACCAAGAAGATGGCCGGCCTGCTGGCCGACAATTGGTTCGTCTCCAAGCCGATGAAGCAGTACACCCACGCCGAGCTGGCGGACATCGCCAGCAAGCTGGCGAGCTGGCAACTGGTGCCCGCCGGCACCGAGGGTTATCGCACCGCCGAGGTGACCCTGGGCGGCGTCGACACCCGCGAGGTGTCGTCCAAGACCATGGAATCGCTGAAAAGCCCGGGGCTGTATTTCATCGGTGAGGTATTGGATGTCACCGGCCACCTGGGCGGCTTCAACTTCCAGTGGGCCTGGGCCTCGGGTTACGCGGCCGCGCAGTACGTCTGATCCGCTTCCTGGCGCTCACCCGATCCCTGTAGCCGCTGCCGCAGGCTGCGATAGGTCCGCAGGACCTCGGAGGACGCCAGATCGCTGCGCCCCTTCGGGTCGATCGCAGCCTTCGGCAGCGGCTACAGGTACCGATGAACATCAGCAGGAACAGAATTTGCTGGCGGATGTGACGACCCCATTGCGCGGGCGTCAATACTGGCTCAATTTAGCGGCATCGCCCCGGAAGGCTTTCTCACTTCATGTCATCGACCAGCTTTCGTCAGTCACTGCGGCGCCTTTGGGCGCTGGATAAATTCAGCTACAGCGTGCGGGTGTTCATCGCTCTGACCGGGAGCATGGCGCTGTGCTGGTACCAGGACGAAATGGCTTTGCTGATCCCGTTGTTCCTGGGGATTATCGCCAGCGCCCTGGCCGAGACCGACGACAGCTGGCAAGGCCGGATCAATGCCCTGGCCGTGACCCTGGTGTGCTTCAGCGTCGCCGCCCTTTCCGTCGAACTGTTGTTCCCCTACCCCTGGATCTTCGTGATCGCCCTGGCGCTGGCCAGCTTTGGCCTGACCATGCTCGGCGCCCTGGGCGAACGTTACGGGGCGATCGCCTCGGCGACCCTGATCCTGTCGGTCTACACCATGATCGGCGTGGACCAGCGCGGCGGCGCCGTCACCGACTTCTGGCACGAACCGCTGCTGCTGGTGGCCGGCGCTGCCTGGTACGGCCTGCTGTCGGTGCTGTGGCAGGCGATGTTTTCCAACCAGCCGGTGCAGCAGAGCCTGGCGCGCCTGTTCCGCGAGCTGGGCTATTACCTCAAGCTCAAGTCGTCGCTGTTCGAACCGATCCGCCAACTGGACGTGGAAGCGCGCCGGCTGGAGCTGGCGCAGCAGAACGGCCGGGTGGTGGCGGCCCTGAACGCCGCCAAGGAAATCATCCTGCACCGGGTCGGCAATGGCCGGCCGGGCTCGAAAGTCAGCCGCTACCTGAAGCTGTACTTCCTCGCCCAGGACATCCATGAACGCGCCAGCTCGTCCCACTACCCCTACAACGCCCTGGCCGATGCGTTCTTCCACAGCGACGTGCTGTTCCGCTGCCAGCGCCTGCTGCGCCAGCAAGGCAAGGCCTGCCGGGCCCTGGGCGAGTCCATCCAGCTGCGCCAGCCCTTCGTCTACGACGCCAGCTTCGCCGAGGCCCTGAGCGACCTGCACGCCTCCCTGGAACACCTGCGCATCCAGAGCAACCCGGCCTGGCGCGGCCTGCTGCGTTCGCTGCGGGCGCTGGCCGCCAACCTCGGCACCCTCGACCGCCTGCTCAGCGACGCCAGCAACCCCGACGCCCTGGCCGACGCCACCGACAGCAGCCTGCTGGACCGCTCGCCGCGCAACCTCAAGGATGTCTGGACCCGCCTGCGCACCCAGCTGACCCCGACATCGCTGCTGTTTCGCCACGCCCTGCGCCTGCCCCTGGCCCTGAGCATCGGCTACGGCATGGTGCACCTGATCCACCCGTCCCAGGGTTACTGGATCATCCTCACCACCCTGTTCGTCTGCCAGCCGAACTACGGCGCCACGCGGCGCAAGCTGGGCCAGCGGATCATCGGCACCGCCATCGGCCTGGTGGTCGCCTGGGCGCTGTTCGACCTGTTCCCCAGCCCGCTGGTGCAGTCGCTGTTCGCCATCGCCGCCGGGGTGGTGTTCTTTACCAACCGCACCACCCGCTACACCCTGGCCACCGCCGCCATCACCATCATGGTGCTGTTCTGCTTCAACCAGGTGGGCGACGGCTACGGGCTGTTGCTGCCGCGCCTGTTCGATACCCTGCTGGGCAGCCTGATCGCCGGCCTGGCGGTGTTCCTGTTCCTGCCGGACTGGCAGGGCCGACGCCTGAACAAGGTGCTGGCCAATACCCTGACCTGCAACAGCATCTACCTGCGGCAGATCATGCAGCAGTACGCGGCCGGCAAGAGCGACGACCTGGCGTACCGCCTGGCCCGGCGCAATGCCCACAACGCCGACGCGGCGCTGTCCACCACCCTGGCCAACATGCTGATGGAGCCTGGGCACTTCCGTAAGGAAGCGGACGTCGGCTTTCGTTTCCTGGTGCTGTCGCACACCTTGCTCAGCTACCTCTCCGGCCTCGGCGCGCACCGGGAAACCCAGTTGCCGACGGAAGTCCGCGAGCACCTGATCGATGGGGCCGGGGTCAGCCTGGCCAGCAGCATCGATGAAATTGCCCAGGGCCTGGCAAGCAAGCAGCCGGTGGCGATCCAGAGCGATACCGAAGAAGCCCTGGCCAACGAGCTGGAGCAGATGCCGGACGAGATCGATGAAGGCCAAAGGCTGGTGCAGACCCAGCTGGCGCTGATCTGCCGCCAACTGGGCCCCTTGCGGACCCTGGCGGCGCACCTGATCAAAGCAGCCTAAGAGCAGCTGCAAGTTGCAAGCTACAAGCTGCAAGACGGGTGCAAATTGCCTTGCTTGCAGCTTGTAGCTCAAAGCTTGCCGCTGCCCCCGTTACATCCCGTGCTGGCGCAGCAAGCGGTCGTAGCTGCCGTCGGCTTTCATCGCCTCGATCTCCCGGTCGAACTTCGCCACGATCTGCGCATGCGCGGGGTTCTTCAGGCTGACCAGGATATGCAGGCCGTTCTCGCTCAGGGAATTGGGCAGAAACTCCACCGCATTGCGTACCCGTGGCGACTCCCGCGCCAGGTAATAACGGGCGACGTATTCGTCTTCCAGGGTCAGCTTGACCCGGTCGGCCGCCAGCATGCGCACCGCCATCGCGAAGTTGTGCACCAGGACCTTCTGCAGCTCCGGATCGCTGTCGAAATCGGGCGAGTAGGCATAACCACGCACCACGGCGATGGGGTACTGGTGCAATTGCTTGAGGTTGGTGTATTCGACGGGGGTATCCTTGCGCCGGATGAAACGCACCCGATTGACCAGGTACTCCGAGGAGAACTGCCCCAGCTGGGTGCGGGCCTCATTGAACCAGGCATTCACCAGCACGTCGTAACGGCCCTCGCCGACGCCGAGCAGGGCCCGCGCCCAGGGCACCTGTTCGAACTCGCTGGCGTAACCGGCCCGGGCCAGCGCGGTGCTGACGATGTCGGTGGCCAGCCCGCCGTTGACCAGCGTCGCATCCGTGAAGGGCGGCCAGGCGTCGGCCACCAATCGCAATTTTTCCGCATAAGCGCTCTGGCCCAGCAACAGCAATCCGATCAAAGCAAAAGCTCGATGCAATCGCAGCATGCTAAAAGATCCTTAGCGGGCGGACAGCCCTGCGTGTTTTTGCCCAGACTCGAGGTTCTCCGGCCGGTGGACGGCCGCGATCCAGCTCCTAACAGTAGCTTATGGGCGCCACTGCACAGCGCTTCAGCGCAGATTACACAAAGAAGCCAGCCACGAACCAACGCGATGATGGCATTTTGACCTACCTCACAGAATTGCCACTGCGCCGCCAGGCAAGACAAGCCACCCGCCAGGCGCTTAACATCCGGGCACAGCTTTCCAAAGGATGAAACGATGACAATCGAATGGGTCTGCAAACACCACACCGATCTGGGCAAGGAGCAGTTGTACGCGATCCTGCGGTTGCGTACCGAAGTCTTCGTGGTCGAGCAGAAATGCGCTTACCAGGAAGTCGATGACCAGGACCTGGAAGGCGACACCTGCCATCTGATGGCCTGGGACGATGACCAGTTGGTGGCTTACCTGCGCCTGCTCGACCCGGTCTCCCAGGGTGGCGACGTGGTCATCGGCCGCGTAGTGATTGCCCCGCAAGCCCGGGGCAAGGGGCTGGGCCATGAACTGATGGAGCACGCCCTGAAACAGGCGCAGAAACACTGGCCGCACACGCCGATCTATCTGTCGGCCCAGGCGCATTTGCAGGGGTATTACGGGCGCTACGGCTTCAACGTCGTGGGCGAGGAGTACCTGGAAGACGATATCCCGCATATCGGCATGCGCCGCAGCTGATATCGCGATCGCGAGCCTGCTGGCTCCTACAAGGGCTAGCAGGCTCGCATACACATCGATGGGCTGTCGGGATCCCTCAGGGATACTCCAGCACCGCCTTGATCCGCGACAGATTCGCCTCGATCCAGCCCTTGTCGATCGCGCCCCAGTTTTTGATCCGATAGCTGCCGGCATGATTGCGCGCACCGTCCTGCTGTTCGAACTCACAGACGATGTCCAGATCCGCCAGGGCGGCGATGGTGTCCTGCGCCGTGCGCCGCGGCATGCCGGTCGCCTCGGTCAGGGCCGGGACGTTGCTGGCCAGGCCGCTGTCGATCAGGTAGGCCACGTACAGCCGGCGGTAAAAACTGCTCTTGGTCTTGCTCACGTCCATCGCCCGCTCCTTGCCCAGGGTCACTCGGCCCCGCCCGGGCGCGCTTGCAGCTCGCGCCAGGTCAGGTAGACCCGCAGGTCGAATTCCAGTTGGTGATAGCCCGGCAGCATATGCTCGCAGAGCTTGTAGAAGGCCTTGTTGTGCTCGCTTTCCTTGAAGTGCGCCAGCTCGTGGACAACGATCATGCGCAGGAACTCCGGCGCCGCTTCCTTGAACAGCGAGGCGATGCGGATTTCCTTCTTGGCCTTGAGCTTGCCGCCCTGGACCCGCGAAATCGTGGTGTGCAGGCCCAGGGCGCGGTGCGTCAGGTCCAGGCGGTTGTCGAACAGCACCTTGTCGATGGCCGGGGCATTGCGCAGGTACTCCTGCTTCAACTCCAGGGCATAGCCGTACAGCGCCTTGTCGCTCTGCACCCCATGCTTGCCGGGGTAACGCTGGCTCAGGTAGTCGCCCAGCCGCCCTTGTGCGATCAGCTGGCGCACTTGTTCTTGCAGGGTGGCGGGATAGGCCTGGAGGTATTTCAACGCGGTCATGGGGCGGCAACGCAATCACGAAAGGCCGCCAGTGTAGCGAATTCAACCCGGCAACGCGCTCCAGTCGAAGGGCTCGGCAAAGCGCTCGGCATCCGCGGCGATCAACGGCCGCGCCACCAGGAAACCCTGCACGTACTCACAGCCGTTGGCCTGCAGCCAGCGGTACTGTTCCAGGGTTTCCACGCCTTCGGCGATCACCAGCACACCGAACGCCTTGCACAGGTCGATCACGCAGCGCGCCAGCGCCGCATCCCGCGTCGAATCCGGCAACCTGGCGATCAGGTGGCGGTCGAGCTTGAGGGTATCGAGCTCCAGGTCCCGCAGATGAGCCAACGAACAGTCGCCCGAACCGAAGTCGTCCAGCGCCACCCGCACCCCGAGGCTGCGTAACAGGCGCAGTTGCTTGCGCGACTCATCGAGGTTCTGGGTCAAGGCGCTTTCCGTAATCTCGACTTCCAGTTGCCAAGGCTCCAGGCCATGACGTTCCAGGACCTGGCGCAGTTCGGTGGCCAGGTTCGGCATGGCGAACTGGGTGCCGCTCAAGCTCACGGCGAGCACGGTCTGCTCGGCGAACAGGGTTTTCCAGGACGCCCGCTGGCTCGTACTCTGCTGGTAGATCCAGCTGCCCAGGCGACTGATCAGCCGCGCTTCCTCCAGCAGCGGCAGGAACAACCCCGGCGGCACATCGCCGACGCTCGGATGCCGCCAGCGCAACAAGGCTTCGAAACCGCGCAGGCGCCCGTCGGCAATCGCCACCTGGGGCTGGTACACCAGGTTGAACTCCTTGCGCTCGACCGCGCTGCGCACACTTTCCTCGAGCATCAGTCGCGAACGGGCACGGCCGTTCATTTCGTGGTCGTAATAACGGTATTGCTGGCGCCCGGCACGCTTGGACTCGTACATGGCGATGTCCGCCGCGCGCATCAGGCCATCCAGGTTGGAGCCGCAATCGGGGTAGATGGCGATGCCGATGCTGGCCCCCAGGGCAACATCCAGGCCGTCGATCTGCTGACAGATGGATATCCGTTCGATGAGCTTCTCGGAAATCTTCGCCGCCTGTTCCGGAAACTCCAGTTCCAGCAAGGCGGTGAACTCGTCGCCGCCCATGCGCGCCAGGATGTCGAAGGAGCGCAGGCAGGCTTTCATCTGCTCGGACACCCAGCGCAGCACCCGGTCCCCCGCGTCGTGCCCCAGGGAATCGTTGACCCGCTTGAAACCATCCAGGTCCAGGTACAGCAGCACCAGCGACTTGTCCGAGCGCTCGCTGCGCAGCAACACGCTTTCCACGGTCTGGTAGAAGCCGCGCCGGTTGAGCAGGCCAGTCAGCGGATCGGTCACCGCCTGGTATTCCAGTTGCTGGTGCAGGTGGCGGACTTCCGACATGTCGAGCAGGGTCACCACCATCGCCTTCTGTTCGCTCGGCAACGGCGCGCAGGACAACGCCACCGACACCTGCTGGCCCGGCAGGGTACGCAGCGTGGCGTCGTGCAGGCGGTAGGTCTCGCCCTTGCAATAGCAGGCATACAGCTCGGATTCGGCCCACTGCGGCACATGGGGTTTTTGCAGATAGTCGAGCAGCGCCGAGCCCTCCAGCTCGCTCACCGGAGCGTCGAGCAAACGCGAGATCGCCGGGTTGGCGAAACGGACGATCCCGCCTTCATCCACCACCAGAATCCCTTCCGCGGCGTTTTCCAGCACCGAGGCGTTGAAGGCCCGGGCGTTCTCCAGGTCGTGGCTCAGGCGCTGCAGCGCACGGCGGTTGCGCTGCTGCTCCAGCAACGCCTGGACCTTGGGCTTGAGGATCTGCGGGTCGAACGGCTTGAACAGGTAATCCACCGCACCGCTGGCGTAGCCCTTGATCACGGCGTCCTTGGACTGCTCGTTGGCGGTCAGGAAAATGATCGGGGTCAGGCGGGTTCGCTGGCTACCGCGCATCAGGCGGGCGACTTCGAAACCGTCCATTTCCGGCATCTGCACATCCAGCAACACCAGATCGATGTCGTGTTCCAGTAACAGACCCAGGGCCTCGACGCCCGAGGCGGCGGTCATGACCTGCCAGTCGTGGCGCTGCAGGAGTGCGCGCATGCTGAGCAGGTTTTCGGGGTAATCATCAACAATCAGTAAGACCGAGCTGGCTTCACCTGGCCGAGTTTGCGCGCATTCCATGCTGCTTCTCTTGTCTGTGTAGGGCCGGCCTGCGAAGAAGACCGGACAAAAACTGAGCCTTCACTCTAGACCCGGAACCCGCAAAGCAGAAGCTGTCACAGCGCCAGCATTTAGCCAAAGCCCCAGGCACCCGACTAACGGTCAACCCCATAGGCGCTGAAAGCGGTGGCGGCGGTTTTTCGACAGATGGTTGACGCCAATTATCCGCCGGACGGGCATTAACAAAAGCAGCTTCTACGCTTATAAAGACCGCCTTCAAAAGCGCAGGCTAAAGCCTTTGTCGGCTTTTCATCCGGCACCAAATCGGGAAGCTTTGACTATGATCGACCTCGCAACCTGGAATCTGAGCATTCCCGAAGGCAGTCCACCGGCGACCATCGACACCCCCAAACTGGTGGATGGCTTCAAGGACCAGTATTTCCATTCCGACACCGGCACCCTGTTCTTCTGGTCGCCCGTCACCGGCTCCCGCACCGCCAACGCCATCTACCCGCGCAGCGAGCTGCGTGAAACCTACGCCAACGGCACCCTGAAGAACTGGACCTACCCGGAAGCCGACAACCTGCTCTACGCCACCCTGGCGGTGAACCAGGTGCCGTCCACGGGCAAGATCGTCATCGGCCAGATCCACGCCTACAACAGCACCAAGCCGCTGGTGAAGGTCGAGTACCAGTACAAGACCACCACCCAGAGCGGCAACATCGTCGCCAAGGTCCGCATGCATCCGGACGATGCCGATAGCCGGGTGATCATCGTCGCCGAGAACGTGCCGCTGGACCGCGAGTTCTCCTACCTGATCCACCTCAGCCCCGGGGGCGCGCTGGGCGTCAGCGCCGCGGGCTACCAATGGGACACCCAGATCAGCAGCACCTGGCGCGACAAGCCGCTGTACTTCAAGGCCGGGGTGTATGTGCAGGACAACACCGGCTACACCACCGAAGGCGGCAAGGTGACCTTCTACAAGCTGGATATCGATCACAACGAAACCTGATCTTCCGTAGGAGCGAGGCTTGCCCGCGATGAGGGCCTGACATTCGCCATGGATGTCGCCAGGCAGACCGCTATCGCGGGCAAGCCTCGCTCCTACACGATGAGGTGTTTGCCACAGGCACAAAAAAGCCCGCATCGCTGCGGGCTTTTTCGTGAAACGCTAAGGCTTAGTTGACCTTGGCGCTCAGCTCACCTTTGAGGTAACGCTGGAACATCGCTTCCAGGGAGATCGGCTTGATCTTCGAAGCGTTGCCGGCGGTGCCGAAGGCTTCGTAACGGGCAATGCACACGTCGCGCATGGCGGTTACGGTGGCGCCGAAGAACTTGCGCGGGTCGAACTCGCTCGGGTTGGTGGCCATCAGGCGACGCATCGCACCGGTGGACGCCAGGCGCAGGTCGGTGTCGATGTTGACCTTGCGCACGCCGTACTTGATGCCTTCGACGATTTCTTCAACCGGCACGCCGTAGGTTTCCTTGATGTCGCCGCCGTACTGGTTGATGATCGCCAGCCATTCTTGCGGAACCGAAGACGAACCGTGCATCACCAGGTGGGTGTTGGGGATGCGCTTGTGGATCTCTTTGATGCGGTCGATCGCCAGCACGTCGCCGGTAGGCGGCTTGGTGAACTTGTAGGCACCGTGGCTGGTACCGATGGCGATGGCCAGGGCGTCGACCTGGGTCTTCTTGACGAAGTCCGCGGCTTCTTCCGGGTCGGTCAGCATCTGGCTGTGGTCCAGCACGCCTTCGGCGCCGATGCCGTCTTCTTCACCGGCCATGCCGGTTTCCAGGGAACCCAGGCAGCCCAGCTCGCCTTCTACCGAAACGCCGCAGGCGTGAGCCATGGCCACGGTCTGCTGGGTCACGCGAACGTTGTACTCGTAGTCGGTCGGGGTCTTGCCGTCTTCGCCGAGGGAGCCGTCCATCATGACCGAGGAGAAGCCCAGCTGGATCGAACGCTGGCAGACGTCAGGGCTGGTGCCGTGGTCCTGGTGCATGCACACCGGGATGTGCGGGAATTCTTCGATCGCCGCCAGGATCAGGTGGCGCAGGAAAGGCGCACCGGCGTATTTGCGGGCACCGGCCGAAGCCTGGACGATCACCGGAGAGTCAGTCTTGTCAGCTGCTTCCATGATGGCGCGCATCTGTTCAAGGTTGTTGACGTTGAAGGCTGGAACGCCGTAGCCGAATTCGGCTGCGTGGTCCAGCATCTGGCGCATGCTGATGAGTGCCATTGTGTGTATCTCTCCCGGTCGAGGGTCGTTAATCGTGCAAGCCTGCCGTAGCGGCGGCTGCTATTCAAGTGATTGCAGATCGGGGGTCAGCCCGGCCTGCCGATTCGTTACTGCATCAATCTCAAGAGTCGCGCCTCTCTCTGTAGGAGCGAAGCTTGCTCGCGATCAGGGTCATCACATTCAACATCTCTGTTGACGGTTGGATCGCTATCGCGAGCAAGCTTCGCTCCTACAGGTTCAGCATCGGCTCCCGGCCTACGGCGCTTTACAGCCGCGGCCGATCAAATCGTTGGTGGCGACCCAGTAAACCAGGCCTTCGTCACCTTTTTCGTGAAACGCCAGCATGTCGTTGCTGTACAGCGAACCGGAACCGCTCGGCTCCAGCTTCAGGCGATAGACCTGGTCGGCCCCACCCAGCCGCACATCGACTTCCTTGCGGCTGCTGTCGGTGTAGCGCCAGACCACTTGCGCCTGGCTGTCGCACACCCAGGTCGTCCAGTTGTCCGTCTCGGCCGGCTTGAACAGGTCGAAGTTGGCGCAACCTGCCAGCAATCCCAGCGCAGCCACGGCGATAAAGCCTTTCATCGGTGTTCCTCGACTGACGGCCGACGGCCGCCAGCACAGCGCGTTATCGAATCAGCCCCGTCAAGGGCAACCATGTTCCTTGGCCTTGGCTGGAGTCTCGTACTTGTCCAGACCATCGGGTCCCATGCGCTTGTTGATCACCGGCGCGGTCTCGGCCTGCCAGTCGGCCTGATAGCAGCCTCTCTCCGGCTCTCCCGACTCGGGCTCCGGCTGGGCAGGCTGGCTGCCGCAACCGGCCAGCAAGCCCGCAACGATCAACAGCGGTAACGTCTTGACCATATGAACACTCCTTTGCCTGGCCATTGGGACTTCAGGCTTTGGCCCGGCTTTCCAGGACTTCGACCGCCGGCAGCACCTTGCCTTCGACGAATTCGAGGAAAGCGCCACCGCCGGTAGAAATGTAGGAGATTTGCTCGGCTACGCCATATTTATCGATGGCCGCCAGGGTGTCGCCGCCGCCGGCGATGGAGAACGCCGCACTTTCCGCGATGGCCTGGGCCAGCACCTTGGTGCCGTTACCGAACTGGTCGAACTCGAACACACCGACCGGACCGTTCCACAGGATGGTCTTGGACGATTTCAGCAGCTCGGCGAAGTTCGCCGCGGTTTGCGGGCCGATGTCCAGGATCATGTCGTCGGCAGCCACCTCGGCAATCAGCTTGACGGTAGCGGTCGCGCTTTCGGCGAACTCCTTGGCCACTACCACGTCCACTGGCAGCGGCACGCTGACCTTGGCGGCGATGGCGCGAGCGGTATCCAGCAGGTCCGGCTCGTACAGCGACTTGCCGACCGGGTGACCGGCAGCGGCGAGGAAGGTGTTGGCGATGCCGCCGCCGACGATCAGTTGGTCGCAGATCTGGCTCAGGCTGTTGAGCACGTCGAGCTTGGTCGACACCTTGGAGCCGGCAACGATAGCGGCCATCGGCTTGGCCGGGGCGCCCAGGGCCTTGCCCAGCGCTTCCAGCTCGGCGGCCAGCAGCGGACCGGCAGCGGCGACCTTGGCGAACTTGGCCACGCCGTGGGTCGAGCCCTCGGCGCGGTGCGCGGTGCCGAAGGCGTCCATCACGAACACGTCGCACAGGGCGGCGTATTGCTGGGCCAGCTCGTCGGCGTTCTTTTTCTCGCCCTTGTTGAAGCGCACGTTCTCGAACAGCACGATGTCGCCGGCCTTGACGTCGACGCCGCCCAGGTAGTCGGCCACCAGCGGCACTTCGCGACCCAGGGCACGGCTCAGGTAGTCGGCCACTGGCTTGAGGCTGTTCTCGGCGGAGAACTCGCCTTCGGTCGGACGACCGAGGTGCGAGCAGACCATCACGGCCGCGCCTTTTTCCAGGGCCAGCTTGATGGTCGGCAGCGAAGCCAGGATACGCGCATCGCTGGTGACAACACCGTCCTTGACTGGGACGTTGAGGTCTTCGCGGATCAGTACGCGCTTACCTTGCAGATCGAGGTCGGACATCTTCAACACGGTCATGGGTCGCAATTCCTGGGTTACTGTTTTTTTGGAAACGGGAAGTTAAGAGACAGCTTTGGGTGCAGCGGCTTGCAGATAGTGTCCTGCAACATCCAGCATTCGGTTGGCAAAACCCCATTCGTTGTCGAACCAGGCCAGGATGTTCACCAGCCGCGGGCCGGAAACACGGGTCTGGCTGGCATCGACGATCGCCGAATGCGGATCATGGTTGAAATCACAACTGGCGTGCGGCAACTCGGTGTAGGCCAACAGGCCCTTGAGCGGACCGCTGGTGGCGGCCTCGCGCAGGATCCGGTTGACTTCGCCGGTGTCGGTATCGCTCACAGTCTGCATCGTGATGTCGAGGCAAGACACGTTGACGGTCGGCACGCGCACAGCTTTGGCCTGAATTCGCCCGGCAAGTTCCGGCAGCAGCCGCTCGATGCCACGCGCCAGACCAGTGGACACCGGGATCACCGACTGGAACGCCGAACGGGTGCGGCGCAGGTCTTCGTGGTGATAGGCGTCGATCACCGGCTGGTCGTTCATCGCCGAGTGGATGGTGGTGATCGACACATATTCCAGACCGATGGCCTGGTCCAGCAGGCGCAACAGCGGCACGCCGCAGTTGGTGGTGCAGGATGCGTTGGACACCAGCAGCTCGGCGCCGGTCAGGCAGTCCTGGTTGACGCCGTAGACGATGGTGGCGTCGACATCCGCCTCGCTGGCCATCGGCTGGGAAAACAGCACCCGCGGCGCGCCGGCGTCGAGAAAACGCTGGCCGTCTTCACGGGTGTGATAGGCACCGGAACATTCGAGCACCAGGTCGACGCCCAGGGACGCCCAATCGATGCCTTCGGGGGTGGCACTGCGCAGGACCTTCACGCAGTTGCCATTGATATGCAGACAGTCGCCGTCGACCTTCACCTCGCCGGGAAACCGGCCGTGGGTGGAGTCGAAGCGTGTCAGGTATTCCACGCTGGCCATGTCGGCCAGGTCGTTGATCGCGACAATCTCGAACCCGGCCGCAGCCCCCCGTTCGAACAGGGCACGCAAGACACAACGACCGATCCGGCCGTAGCCGTTGAGTGCAACTTTATAGGGACGCGGTTGAGGCATGGGGTTCTCGATTACCGGGGTGAAACCATCACTATCGCGTTGCCTGTTCCATTGTCATCGCGGGCAAGCCTCGCGCC
>NZ_JAQZAA010000117.1:86532-91374 GCF_028640875.1 Pseudomonas sp. SBT1-2
CCTACCGATCACGAAGATCCCGTAGGCGCGAGGCTTGCCCGCGAAGAACAGCAGACAACGCGACTGGCGGACTTAGTCTTCCAGCAGCTCTTCAGCCTGACCCAGGATGTTCTCCAGGGTGAAACCGAACTCTTCGAACAAGGCCGGCGCAGGCGCCGACTCGCCGTAGGTGGTCATACCGATGACGCGACCTTCCAGGCCGACGTACTTGTACCAGTAGTCCGCGTGAGCGGCCTCGATGGCGATACGGGCGCTGACCTGCAGCGGCAGGACCGACTGCTTGTAACCGGCGTCCTGAGCATCGAACACGCTGGTGCATGGCATGGACACCACGCGCACCTTGCGGCCCTGCTCGGTCAGTTTGTCGAAGGCCTGCACCGCCAGGCCGACTTCGGAACCGGTGGCGATCAGGATCAGCTCAGGCTCGCCTGCGCAGTCCTTGAGCACGTAGCCGCCGCGGCTGATTGCGGCGATCTGCACGGCATCGCGGGTCTGATGCTGCAGGTTCTGGCGGGAGAAGATCAGCGCCGAAGGACCGTCCTTGCGCTCGATCGCGCTTTTCCAGGCCACAGCCGATTCCACGGCATCGGCTGGACGCCAGGTGTCGAGGTTCGGGGTGCAGCGCAGGCTGGCGATCTGCTCGATCGGCTGGTGCGTCGGGCCGTCTTCGCCCAGACCGATGGAGTCGTGGGTGTAGACGTGGATCACGCGCTGCTTCATCAGGGCCGACATGCGTACCGCGTTGCGCGCGTATTCCATGAACATCAGGAAGGTCGCGCCGTAAGGCACCAGGCCACCGTGCAGGGCCACGCCGTTCATGATGGCGGTCATGCCGAACTCGCGAACGCCGTAGTACATGTAGTTGCCGCTGGCGTCTTCGGCGCTGACGCCCTTGCAGCCTTTCCACAGGGTCAGGTTGGAACCGGCCAGGTCGGCCGAACCGCCGAGGAATTCCGGCAGCAGCGGGCCGAACGCGTTCAGGGCGTTCTGGCTGGCTTTACGGCTGGCGATGGTTTCGCCCTTGGCCGCGACTTCGGCGATGTAGGCATCGGCCTTCTCGGAGAAGTCGGCCGGCAGGTCACCGCTCAGGCGACGCACCAGCTCGTTGGCCAGCTCAGGGAATTCGGCGGAGTAGGCGGAGAAACGCTGGTCCCACTCGGCTTCGACGGCGCGACCGGTTTCCTTGGCATCCCACTCGGCGTAGATGTCGGCCGGGATTTCGAACGGGCCGTGGTTCCACTTCAGCGCGGCGCGGGTCAGGGCGATTTCCTCGGCACCCAGTGGCGCGCCGTGGCAGTCTTCCTTGCCTTGCTTGTTCGGCGAACCGAAACCGATGGTGGTCTTGCAGCAGATCAGGGTCGGCTGCTCGCTTTTGCGCGCGGTGTCGATCGCGGTCTTGATCTCTTCAGGGTCGTGACCGTCGACGTTGCGGATCACCTGCCAGTTGTAGGCTTCGAAACGCTTTGGCGTGTCATCGGTGAACCAGCCTTCGACTTCGCCGTCGATGGAAATGCCGTTGTCATCGTAGAAGGCGATCAGCTTGCCCAGGCCCAGGGTGCCGGCCAGGGACGCGACTTCATGGGAAATGCCTTCCATCATGCAGCCATCGCCCAGGAACACGTAGGTGTGGTGGTCGACGACGTTGTGGCCGGGACGGTTGAACTGCGCCGCCAGGACCTTTTCCGCCAGGGCGAAGCCCACGGCATTGGCCAGGCCTTGGCCCAGCGGGCCGGTGGTGGTCTCGACGCCCGGGGTGTAGCCGAACTCCGGGTGGCCCGGGGTGCGGCTGTGCAGCTGGCGGAAGCTCTTCAGGTCGTCGATGGTGACGTCGTAGCCAGTCAGGTGCAGCAGCGAGTAGATCAGCATCGAGCCGTGGCCGTTGGACAGCACGAAGCGGTCACGGTCGGCGAAGGATGGATTGCTCGGGTTGTGCTTCAGGTAGTCACGCCAAAGTACCTCGGCGATATCCGCCATACCCATAGGGGCACCGGGATGGCCGCTGTTGGCTTTTTGCACGGCATCCATGCTGAGGGCACGAATGGCGTTGGCACGCTCACGACGGCTTGGCATCGCTGATCTCCTGGGGGTTATCTAAGTCGAGTTGGATAAAACGAATCGGAAAAAGGCGTGCATTTTCCCTCAGCGGTAGGCCGGGGGCAATGACAGATAATGACTCTGGCGCGTTTTTCCGGTCGATAAAGGGGCAATCGCCTGATGAAACCATTCCGCAGTTCGTCTGTAGAACATCACGACCTCCGTTAAGTGCCATCTATCGAGCAATATCAAAACTTTTTGATATTGGTCTTGCGAGGTTGGGGGTGCGTCACTAGACTGCTGGCCTTATGAATTTACGCGCGCCCTCCATTAGCCATGATGACTGTGATGAGCTGGCGGCCCTGTGCAAGGCCGGCGGCGATCCGCTGCGGCTGAATGTATTGCGCGCGCTGGCCAACGACTCGTTCGGCGTACTGGAACTGGCGCAGATCTTCGCCATTGGCCAGTCCGGCATGAGCCACCACCTGAAGGTGCTGGCCCAGGCCGAGCTGGTGGCGACCCGCCGCGAAGGCAACGCGATCTTCTACCGGCGCGCCCTGCCCCACACCGAACTGCTGGGCGGCCGGCTGCACGCCGCCCTGCTGGATGAAGTGGATAACCTGACGCTGCCCGGCGAAGTGCAATCGCGTATCGGCCTGGTGCACCGCCAGCGGGCGGCCGCCAGCCAGGACTTTTTCTCACGGGTCGCGGAGAAGTTTCGCGCCCAGCAGGACCTGATCGCAGGACTGCCCCAGTACCGCGAAAGCGTGCTGGCACTGCTCGACAAACTGAACTTCACGGACACCGCCACGGCGATCGAAGTCGGCCCCGGGGATGGCAGCTTCCTGCCGGAACTGGCCCACCGCTTCACCCGGGTGACCGCGCTGGACAACAGCCCGGCCATGCTCGAACTGGCACGCCAGGTCTGTGAACGCGAAACGCTGGCTAACGTCAGCCTGCAACTGGCCGATGCATTGAATGGCGTGAGCCTGACGGCCGATTGCGTGGTGCTGAACATGGTCCTGCACCATTTCGCCGCGCCGGCCGATGCGCTGAAACGCCTGGCCGGCTTGCTGCAACCGGGCGGCAGCCTGTTAGTGACAGAGTTGTGCAGCCACAACCAGAGTTGGGCCAGGGAGGCCTGCGGTGATCTCTGGCTGGGGTTTGACCAGGACGACCTGGCCCGCTGGGCCACCGCTGCGGGACTGGTTCCCGGAGAAAGTCTGTATGTAGGTTTACGTAATGGTTTCCAGATCCAGGTACGCCACTTTCAGCGACCGGCTGGCGACACTCACCATCGGTAAATTTTAGGAAACCGTCGAGATGAGCGAATACTCCCTTTTCACCTCCGAGTCCGTGTCTGAAGGGCATCCGGACAAAATCGCCGACCAGATTTCCGATGCGGTGCTGGACGCCATCATTGCCCAGGACAAGCACGCCCGCGTAGCGGTGGAAACCCTGGTCAAGACCGGCGTGGCCATCGTCGCCGGCGAAGTCACCACCTCGGCCTGGGTTGACCTGGAGCAGATCGTTCGTGACGTGATCACCGACATCGGCTACACCAGCTCCGACGTCGGCTTCGACGGCGCGACCTGCGGCGTGATGAACATCATTGGCAAGCAGTCCCCCGACATCAACCAGGGTGTCGACCGTGCCAAGCCTGAAGACCAGGGCGCCGGCGACCAGGGCCTGATGTTCGGCTACGCCAGCAACGAAACCGACGTACTGATGCCGGCCCCGATCACCTTCTCGCACCAACTGGTGCAGCGCCAGGCCGAAGCCCGCAAGTCCGGCCTGCTGCCGTGGCTGCGTCCGGATGCCAAGTCCCAGGTCACCTGCCGCTACGAAGGCGGCAAGGTAGTCGGCATCGACGCCGTGGTCCTGTCGACCCAGCACAACCCTGACGTGTCGTACAAAGACCTGCGCGAAGGCGTGATGGAACTGATCGTCAAGCACGTGCTGCCGGCCGAACTGCTGTCCAAGGACACCCAGTTCCACATCAACCCGACTGGCCAGTTCATCATCGGCGGCCCGGTCGGCGACTGCGGCCTGACCGGTCGCAAGATCATCGTCGACAGCTACGGCGGCATGGCCCGTCACGGCGGCGGCGCATTCTCCGGCAAGGACCCATCGAAGGTCGACCGTTCGGCCGCCTACGCCGGTCGTTACGTGGCCAAGAACATCGTTGCCGCCGGCCTGGCCGAGCGCTGCGAGATCCAGGTGTCCTACGCCATCGGCGTGGCGCAACCGACTTCGATCTCGCTGAACACCTTCGGCACCGGCAAGATCAGCGACGACAAGATCATCAAGCTGGTCCGCGAAATCTTCGACCTGCGCCCTTACGCGATCACCACCATGCTCGACCTGCTGCACCCGATGTACCGCGAGACCGCGGCCTACGGCCACTTCGGCCGTACCCCGCAAACCAAGACCGTGGGTGATGACACCTTCACCACCTTCACCTGGGAAAAGACCGACCGCGCCGAAGCCCTGCGCGCCGCTGCCAGCCTGTAATCCCGGCAGCACTTACCCAAGCCCCGCACGGTTCGCCTTGCGGGGCTTTTTTGTGGCTGAAGGTTTCATGATTTGCAGGGCCGCTTACGGGAGCAAGCCTGATTCCTGCGGGTACAAGCTGGCTCGCGAAAAAACCGGCCCATCGTCAAACCAGCCCGCGAAATACCCGGCAACCCATACGCCCTTTCTCCCTCCCGCCCACCTGGTGGCAGCGTCGAGACCGTCACCGACGAGGCTGGCCATGCGCGGCAAGTCTGGTGGCCGGCGGAAACCGTGCGCGCGGTGGCCTACGAC
>NZ_JAQZAA010000118.1:0-31128 GCF_028640875.1 Pseudomonas sp. SBT1-2
GGTCGGCAGCGATGATGCTGTCCTGGCTGTTGACCTGACCGCCGTTCTTGACGTCCAGGACGCCGTTGCCGGCGCCGCCGACGATCAGGGTCTTGTCGGTGGACAGCGTGCCGTTGTCGACGCTGACCTTACCGCTTGAGCCTTTTTGCGCAGCGATCACGGTATTGCCAGCGGTCTGTACCTTGGCGCCGTTGGTCAGCGACAGCGAGCCGTTGCCCGACTGGCCCACGATCATGTCGCCCAAGGTCTTCCAGAGGCTGCCCGCGCCATCGAGGCTGGCGGTGCCAGTGGAGCCCAGGTCGGCAGCGATGCTGCTGTCCTGGCTGTTGACCTGGCTGCCGTTCTTGACCAGCAGGGTGCCGTTGCCGGCGCCGCCGACCACCAGGCGCTTATCGCTGGTCAGGGTTGACCCGCCGTCGGCGATGAGGGTGCCGGTTGCACCACGCTCGGAGCCGATCAGGGTGTCGCCCTGGGAGTGGGCTTGGGAGCCGCTTTTGAGGTTCAGGTCGGCGGAGCCGCCTTTGCCGACGATCAGGTCGCCGCCGGTGTTCAAGGTCGCGCCGTTGTTGAAGGTGGCCTTGCCCGTGGCGCCCTGTACGGTGCCCAGGGTGAAGCCGTCACCGACATTCAGCTTGCCGCTGCCACCGACATTCAATTGGCCCAGGCCGTTGTTGGCGGTGCCAACGTTCAGGCTGCCGACCGTTCGGGCGCTGTCCAGTTGCGCGACCTGGTTGCTCAGCCCGGGGAGCGGTCGATCGATATTGACCGCCTCATTGCTGGCGGGAGCGCCGTTGCTCCAGTTACCACTGTTTTCCCAGGCATTGCTGTCGTTGACGCGATGGGCGTTGCCATCCTCGTCATAGACAAAGTGATGGGCGTCTCCGGTCCAGTTCGTCGTCGCGAGTACGGCCGGGGCGAAGGTGCTCAACGCCAGTGCGACGGCGAGGGCGGTGCTGGAGGGTCTGAAACTGTGGGGTGTCATGGTCTTCTTTTCCAAGGCTGTGCCTGTGTGGTCGGAGGAGTGGAAACGGCGTCGAGTGCGCTAGGGATCAGCGGCGCGCGCCGAGGGGTGAAAGCGTTCGATGGCTGCACAGAGGCGCAAGGCGCTTCCTGGCCGGGAGAGGAGTTTTCTGGCTATGAAGTGCAATAGGACCGGTGCTGTAACAGTGCGGTCTGAGTGATCTGTTCATAAGCGTTGAATAACTGATCAAGTTGTCCGGGGAAGTTGTGAGCGGGCCGGTAACTTAATAAAGAAGAAGGCGGGAATATACGTGGGGAGAGAGGTTGGGAGCTTTTTTGAAACTTTTCAGAAATATCTTTATGGGGGTCGAGAATAATCTTTGTTGGTTATGGTTAGTTCGTTGTTGTTGTCAGTGGAACTGTCTGGTGCGGGCTTTTTTTGCGAATTGCGTTCAAGTTTTATGGGGTTTGGACGAGGGGATAAAAGAAAGGGAGGGTAAAAAATAAAGACGGCGGGGTAATGTTTTTTTTGCTTGAGGAGATGTTTTTATTGAGAGGGCAGTATTTATTTTTTAGAAGACGATGGTTTTTTATTATTTTAAGTTTTTTTGCCGAAGGGCGGAAGTTACGGTGTCCGATATGCAGTTCGATTCCGCTCAAGCCTGATCGAGACTGTTGTGCAAGTGGCGAGCGCGCCCATGTTTCAGGACCGCTCGCAATGCCGGGGAATCGACGCGATCAGCGATCCGCCAGTTCCTGGGGCGAGGCGACCCGGGCTCCCGGTTTGAGTACCAGCCACAAGGCCGCGGCGATCAGTACACCGCCATACAGGTGAGCCATGGACAGCGGCTCGTCCAGCAGCAACGCCCCCCACAACACCCCGAACGGCGGGATCATGAAGGTCACGGTCATCGACTTGACCGGGCCGATCGAGCTCAGCAGGCGGAAATACAGGATGTAGGCAAAGGCGGTGCAGGCCAGGCCCAGGCCCAGCAACGACAGCCAGACGCTCCAGCCGCCCCAGCTGGCGGGCGGCTGGCTGATGGCGCTGTAGGCGAAGACCGGCAGCAGGAACAGGCTGGCGCCAAGCATGCTGCCCAGGGCCGAGAGACGACTGTCGAGGCCGCCGGCCTGGTCCAGCCAGCGCCGCGCGAGGAAGCCGGCGAAGCCGTAGCAGGTGGTGGCGAGCAGGCAGGCCAGCGCGCCCAGCAGCAGTTCCAGGTCGAATGTCATGGGGCCGGCGCGGGTCAGGATGCCCACGCCGAACAGGCCCAGGCTGACCCCGGCGATTTTTGTCGGGGTCAGTTTCTCGTGGAAGAACAGCCCGCCGATCAGCACGCCCATCAAGGGCGTGGTGGCATTGAAGATCGCCGAATAACCGGCCGGCAGCACCAGGGCCGCCACCGAATACATAGTGGCGGGGATGCCGGAGTTGATCACGCCGAGCAGCAGCACGGTCTTGAACTTGCCCTGGAAGTCCCAGCTGATGCGCATCAGCGCGAGGATCACCAACAGGCCGGTGGCGGCGATGGAGACGCGAAAGAAGGCCGTGGGAATGCTGCCGATCACTGGAGCGATGATGCGCATGAACAGAAAACTCGCGCCCCAGATCGCGGCCAGGGACAACAAACGCAGGGTATCGACAAGTCTCACGGCGCAACTCCTTTGATGGCTCCTGCAACGGCCCTTTTTTCGGCAGGGCGAGAGTGTTGCCGAGAGACGGGGCGCGAGCAATCGCTATCTTGCGGTCGAATGGGCGGGATCCTTCTCGCTACGGAAAAATTGCACTTCTCCTGCACCCGGTTCACTGGCTAAGCTCAGGCCTTTCCGAATTCCCGCAGAGGTCTCACCATGCCGCAGAAATGGCCCGCCGCCGATATCGCTCGAACGATCCTCGATGGCTTCGACGATTACCGCGAGCACTTTCGCCAGATCACCGACGGTGCCCGAGCGCGCTTCGAGCAAGCGCAGTGGCAGGAGGCGCAGACCGCCTCGGCGGCACGGATCAACCTGTACGAGGAAAAGGTCGGCGAGACCGTGCAGCGGCTGCGCACGACGTTCGACCTGGAGACCCTGCTCGACGTCAATCAGTGGCCGCTGGTGAAAAGCGCCTATATCAGCCTGATCGACCTGCGCTTCGACGATGAGCTGTCCGAGACCTGGTACAACTCGGCCTTCTGCGGCCTGTTCAGCCACGACCTGATCAGCGACGGCTGCATGTTCATCCACACCACGCGGCCGAGCCTGCGCCGCGCCCGGGCCGCGCAGACCCGCACCTACCGGCCGCAAGGCCATCTGTCGACGATGCTCGAACAGATCTTCGTCGACTACCGCTTCAGCGAGGCCTATGCCGACCTGTCCGGCGACTTGCGGCGCCTGGAGTCGCAGCTGCGGGAGAACCTGCCGGACTGGGTATGCAAGGACCCGGAGTTGGCGGTGGAGCTGTTTTCCTCGGTGCTGTACCGCAACAAGGGGGCCTACCTGGTGGGGCGCATCTACACCCACGACGAGCAGTGGCCGCTGGTGATTCCGCTGCTGCACCGCGAAGGGCGGGGCATCCAGATCGACGCGCTGATCACCGACGAAGCCGAGGTGTCGATCATCTTTTCCTTCACCCGTTCCTATTTCATGGTCGACGTGCCGGTGCCGGCGGAGTTCATCGGTTTCCTCAAGCGCATCCTGCCGGGCAAGCACATCGCCGAGCTATACACCTCCATCGGGTTCTACAAGCACGGCAAGTCCGAGTTCTACCGGGCGCTGATCAACCACCTGGCCAACACCGACGACCAGTTCATCATGGCCCCGGGCGTGCGCGGCATGGTCATGAGCGTGTTCACCCTGCCGGGCTTCAACACCGTGTTCAAGATCATCAAGGACCGCTTCTCGCCGTCGAAAAACGTCGACCGCGCCACGGTGATCGAGAAGTACCGCCTGGTGAAAAGCGTCGACCGGGTCGGGCGTATGGCCGATACCCAGGAGTTCGCCGATTTCCGCTTTCCCCTGGGCAAGTTCGATCCGGCGTGCCTGGCGGAGTTGCTGGAAGTGGCGCCGTCGACGGTGTCGGTGGAGGGCGATACGGTGCTGATCCGCCACTGCTGGACCGAGCGGCGCATGACCCCGCTCAATCTCTACCTGGACCACGCCAACCCGGCCCAGGTGCGCGAGGCGCTGGACGACTACGGCCTGGCGATCAAGCAGCTGGCCGCAGCGAATATCTTCCCCGGCGACATGCTGCTGAAGAACTTCGGCGTCACCCGCCATGGCCGGGTGGTGTTCTACGACTACGACGAGATCTGCTTTCTCACCGAAGCCAACTTTCGCCACATCCCGGCGCCGCGCACCCCGGAGGACGAGATGGCGTCCGAGCCCTGGTATTCCATCGGCCCGCTGGACGTGTTCCCCGAGGAATTCCCGCCGTTCCTGTTCGCCGACGCCGGGCAGCGCAAGCTGTTCGACCAGCTGCACGGCGAGCTGTACAACGCCGATTACTGGAAAGGCCTGCAGAACGCCATTCGCGCCGGCAAGGTGATCGATGTGTTCCCGTACCGGCGCAAGGACCGGGACAACGAATAGAGGGAGCAGCGGCAAGAGGCAAGTTACAAGCGGCAAGCTAAAAGCGTAAAGCTGCGTTAATCTTGCGGCTTTTCGCTTGAAGCTTGTAGCTGCCTTTATGACCGACCAACTGCTGAAAAACCTCGACCAAGCCATGCTCGCCGACCGCCACCGGTTGCGCCGGCAGTTGCTTGAGCTGCGCAAGAAACCCGACGAGGCCAAGCTTGGGCAGTGGGTCGAACGCATGCAGGCGTCCTGCGCCCAGGTGGCGGCGCGGCGCGCCAGCGTGCCGTCGATTCGCTACGACGACAGCCTGCCGATCGCCGCCAAGCGCGACGAGATCAAGGCGGCGCTGCAAAAGCACCAGGTGCTGATCATCGCCGGCGAAACCGGCTCGGGTAAAACCACCCAGCTGCCGAAGATCTGCCTGGAAATCGGTCGCGGCCAGCACGGCCTGATCGGTCATACCCAGCCTCGGCGGATCGCCGCGCGCAGCGTGGCCAGCCGGGTCGCCGAAGAGCTGGCGACGCCGCTAGGTGCCCTGGTGGGTTACCAGGTGCGCTTCGAGGACCAGAGCGACTCGAACACCCTGATCAAGCTGATGACCGACGGCATCCTGCTGGCGGAAACCCAGAACGACCGCTACCTGGAACGCTACGACACGATCATCGTCGACGAAGCCCACGAGCGCAGCCTGAACATCGACTTCCTGCTGGGCTACCTGAAGACCCTGCTGCCGCGGCGTCCGGACCTCAAGGTCATCATCACTTCGGCGACCATCGACCTGGAGCGCTTCTCCAAGCATTTCGACGATGCACCGATCGTCGAGGTCTCCGGCCGTACCTTCCCGGTGGAAACCTGGTACCGCCCGCTGACCCTGGAGCAGGACGAAGAGGGCAACCGGGTCGAGGACGACCTGACGGTGGACCAGGCGATCCTCGCCACCCTCGACGAAATCGCCGCCCATGAGCGCAGCGAGCGTCGCAGCCCGGGTGACGTGCTGGTATTCCTGCCGGGCGAGCGGGAGATTCGCGACGCCGCCGAGATGCTGCGCAAGGCCCAGCTCAAGCACACCGAAATCCTGCCGTTGTATGCGCGCCTGTCGCCGGCCGAGCAGCAGCGGATTTTCCAGTCGCACCCGGGCCGCAGAGTGGTACTGGCGACCAACGTCGCCGAGACCTCGCTGACCGTGCCGGGCATCCGCTACGTGATCGACAGCGGCACCGCGCGCATCAGCCGCTACAGCTACCGGGCCAAGGTCCAGCGCCTGCCCATCGAGGCGATTTCCCAGGCCAGCGCCAACCAGCGTAAAGGCCGCTGCGGCCGGGTCGAGCCGGGCATCTGCGTGCGCCTGTACAGCGAAGAGGATTTCAACGGCCGTCCGGAATTCACCGACCCGGAGATCCTGCGCACCAACCTGGCGGCGGTGATCCTGCAGATGCTCCATCTGCGCCTTGGTGAAATCACTGCGTTTCCCTTTATCGAGCCGCCGGATGGCAAGGCCATCAGCGACGGTTTCAACCTGCTGCAAGAACTCTCGGCGGTGGACCGCAACAGCCAGCTGACGCCGCTGGGCCGTCAATTGGCGCGGTTGCCGGTGGACCCGCGCATGGGCCGCATGCTGCTGGAAGCGGCGAAGCTGGGCAGCCTGCAGGAAGTGCTGATCGTCGCCAGCGCCATGTCGATCCAGGACCCGCGCGAGCGACCGCCGGAGCGCCAGCAGGCGGCCGACCAGGCCCACGCGCAATGGAAGGACGCCGACTCGGATTTCGCCGGGCTGGTCAATCTGTGGCGCGGTTTCGAAGAGCAGCGCCAGGCGCTGACCGCCAGCCCGCTGCGTAACTGGTGCCGCAAGAATTTCCTCAACTACTTGCGCCTGCGCGAGTGGCGCGACTCTCATCGCCAGCTGAGCCTGATCTGCCGCGACCTGCAACTGAGCCTGAACAAAGAGCCGGCCGACTATCCCAAGCTGCACAAGGCGGTACTGGTCGGCCTGCTGAGCCAGATCGGCCAGAAGACCGAGGAGGGCGACTACCTCGGTGCCCGTCAGCGGCGCTTCTGGGTGCACCCGTCGTCCGGGCTGGGCAAGAAACGTCCGCAGTGGCTGATGACCGCCGAGCTGGTGGAAACCACCAAGCTCTATGCGCGCATGGTGGCGAAGATCGAGCCGGACTGGATCGAGCCGCTGGCCGGGCACCTGATCAAGAAGAACCACTTCGAACCCCATTGGGAGAAGAAGCGCGGGCAGGTGGTGGCCTACGAGCAGATCACCCTGTTCGGCCTGATTGTGGTCGGCCGCCGCCCGGTGCATTACGGCCCGGTGGACCCGGTGGTGTCGCGCGAGCTGTTTATCCGCGAAGGCCTGGTGCGTGGCGAGATCCAGTCGAAAGCCAAGTGCCTGAGTGCCAACACGCGCTTGCTGGAACAGCTCGACGAACTGGAAGCCAAGGCCCGGCGCCGCGACATCCTCGCCGACGAGGAGACCCTGTTCGCCTTCTACGACGCACGCCTGCCGGCGGAGATCCACCAGACCGCGACCTTCGACAGCTGGTACCGGGTGCACAGCCAGAAAGACCCGCAACTGCTGATCATGCGCGAGGAAGACGTGCTGGCCCGCGAGGCCAGCGAAGTCACCGCCATGCAGTACCCGGACACCTTGCAGATCGGCGATCTGGAACTGGCCCTGAGTTACCACTTCGAGCCCAACCATCCACGGGACGGCGTGACCCTGCGGGTGCCGGCGCCGTTGCTGCCGGCCTTGCCCGCCGAGCGTCTGGAATGGCTGGTGCCGGGGCTGGTGGAAGCCAAGTGCATCGCCCTGGTGCGCAACCTGCCCAAGGCGTTGCGCAAGAACTTCGTGCCGGTGCCGGACTTCGTCAAGGCGGCCCTGGCGCGTATCGATTTCGCCCAGGGCTCGCTGCCCCAGGCGCTGGGTCGCGAGCTGCTGCGCATGACCGGGGCACGGGTCAGCGACGAGGCCTGGGCCGAGTCGGCGCAACAGGTGGAAAGCCACCTGCGGATGAACCTGGAAATCGTCGACGCCCAGGGCAAGTTCCTCGGCGAAGGCCGCGACCTGGCCGAGCTGACCGCGCGTTTCGCCGAAGCCAGCCAGGCCGCCCTGGCGGTGCCGCAAACCGCGAAAAGCCAGCAGCCGGTGGAGGCCAAGGTGTTCGCTGCGGTGGCGGAGAAAACCCAGCAGAAGATCGCCGGGCTGTCGATGACGGTGTATCCGGCGCTGGTAGAAGAAGGCGGGACCGTCAAGGAAGGGCGTTTCTCCACCCCGGCCGAAGCCGAGTTCCAGCATCGTCGCGCCTTGCAGCGCCTGTTGCTGCAACAGCTGGCCGAGCCGGCCAAGTTCCTGCGCAACAAGCTGCCGGGGCTGACCGAGCTGGGCCTGCTGTATCGCGAGTTGGGGCGCGTCGACGCCCTGGTGGAGGACATCCTGCTGGCCAGCCTCGACAGCTGCGTGCTGGACGGCGAGGACAGCCTGCCCCGGGATGGCGCCGGCCTGGCGTCGCTGGCCGAACGCAAGCGCGGCAACTGGACCGAGCACGCCGAGCGCCTGGCGCGCCTGACCCTGGATATCCTCAAGCTCTGGCACAGCCTGCAAAAGCGCTTCAAGGGCAGGATCGACCTGGCCCAGGCGGTGGCGCTGAACGACATCAAGTCGCAGCTAAGCCACCTGGTGTACCCGGGTTTTGTCCGCGAGACCCCGGCGCAATGGCTCAAGGAGCTGCCGCGTTACCTCAAGGCCGTCGAGCTGCGTTTCGAGAAACTCGGCAGCCAGGTGCAGAAGGACCGGGTCTGGAGTACCGAACTGGCCGGCCTGTGGAACCAGTACCAGGCCCGCGCCGGCAAACATGCCCAGGAAGGCAAGCGCGACCCGCAGTTGGAGCTGTACCGCTGGTGGCTGGAGGAATATCGAGTGTCGCTGTTCGCCCAGCAACTGGGCACCAAGGCGCCGATTTCCGACAAGCGCCTGAACAAGCAGTGGAGCCAGGTGGAAGCCTGATACGACGCCTGTAACCGCTGCCGCAGGCTGCGATAAGGTCCGAAGGACCTTCCCGCGATCTCAGGGAGCACGCCCTCTTCGAGGTCGATCGCAGCCTGCGGCAGCGGCTACAGCGATCTGTGATGGCGGCGATTACGCTTGCCGATAGGGCCAAACGCCGGCGTTTATGGCAAACTTCGCCGTTATAAATGCCGGCCCCGCGGTTTTGAGCGTTCGCCGCCCGGGCAAAGCGGAATAAAGCGATGTCAGGTCCTATTCCGCCAGTCGGGATAGACCATTTACGGTTTGGTACGACGGTGCCAATACCTTCTGCCTGAACAGAATAGAGGAACGACCGTGCATAACGTCGTCATCAGCGGCACTGGCCTGTACACCCCGGCCAACAGCATCTCCAACGAAGAGCTGGTGGAGTCTTTCAACACCTACGTGCATCAGTTCAACGCCGACAACGCGCAAGCGATCGAGCGCGGCGACGTTCAGGCCCTGACCGAATCCAGCGCGGCCTTCATCGAGAAGGCCTCCGGCATCAAAAGCCGCTTTGTCATGGACAAGGACGGCATCCTCGACCCGCAGCGCATGACCCCGCGTCTGCCCGAGCGTTCCAACGACGAATGGTCGGTGCTCTGCCAGATGGCCATCGGCGCCGCCGAACAGGCCCTGCAACGCGCTGGCAGGACCGCCGCGGACATCGACGGGGTGATTGTCGCCTGCTCCAACCTGCAGCGCGCCTACCCGGCCATCGCCATCGAAGTCCAGGAAGCCCTGGGCATCGCCGGTTTCGGTTTCGACATGAACGTGGCCTGCTCCTCGGCCACCTTCGGCATCCAGGCCGCCTGCAACAGCGTGCAACTGGGCCAGGCCCGGGCGATCCTGATGGTCAACCCGGAAGTCTGCACCGGCCACCTGAACTTCCGTGACCGCGACAGCCACTTCATCTTCGGCGACGCAGCCACCGCGGTGATTATCGAACGGGCTGACCTGGCCACCTCGCCGTACCAGTTCGACATCATCAGCACCAAGCTGCTGACCAAGTTCTCCAACAACATCCGCAACAACTTCGGCTTCCTCAACCGCGCCGCGGAAGAGGGCATCGGCGCGCCGGACAAACTCTTCGTGCAGGAAGGCCGCAAGGTGTTCCGCGATGTCTGCCCGATGGTGGCGGAACTGATCGCCGAGCACCTGCAGGAAAACCAGCTGAACGTCAGCGACGTGAAGCGTTTCTGGCTGCACCAGGCCAACCTCAGCATGAACCACCTGATCGTCAAGAAACTGCTGGGCCGCGAAGCCACCGAAGAGGAAGCGCCGGTGATTCTCGACACCTACGCCAACACCAGTTCGGCCGGTTCGGTGATCGCTTTCCACAAGAACCAGGACGACCTGCCCAGCGGCTCGCTGGCGGTGCTCAGCTCGTTCGGCGCCGGTTATTCGATTGGCAGTGTGCTTCTGCGCAAGCGTTGACAGTCTTATGGATCGCAGCTGCTGAAGCGCTGGCCGTCGGCTCCTGCATGGGGCCGGCGGCGCTGGGCGGCTGCGATCCCTGATTCCGATTACGAGGCATGAATGTCCGCAGCTGACGACACGCAACTGCTTGAACGCCTGTTGGCCGGCGAGCAAAAGGCCTACAAGGAACTGGTCAGTACCTACCAGAGCGCGATGCGCGCCGTGGCCTACGCCATTGTCGGCCAGCGCCACGCCGACGAAGTGGTGCAGGATGCCTGGCTGTCGGTGGTGCGCAACCTGGCGGGTTTCCAGGGGCGCTCCAGCCTCAAGACCTGGCTGTTGACCATCACCGCCAACTCGGCGAAAAGCCGCTACAAACAAAATCGTCGGGAAGTCCTGCTGGATGACTTGCCGTCCCCCCATGGCACCATTGGCGACGAGCGTTTTTCTTCCGCTGACGGTCACTGGCTGGTGGCGCCGTTCGCCTGGCACGCCGACACCCCGGAAGCCCTGCTCACCGAGGCCGAGCTGCGCGAATGCCTGGAACACACCTTGCTGAGCCTGTCGGAACTGCAGGGCAGCGTGTTGACCCTGCGCGAGCGCCAGGGCCTGGAGTTGGAGGAGATTTGTAATCTTCTGGACATTTCCCTCTCCAATGTCCGGGTGCTGCTGCACCGGGCGCGGCTGAAGATTTTTGCCACGGTGGAGCACTTCGAGGAGACCGGCCAATGCTGACCTGCAAGGAACAAGTGGCACGCTCCAGCGACTATCTCGATGGTCAGCTGAGCTTTCGCCAGCGCCTGATCCAGCGCCATCACCTGTTGTTCTGCCCCAATTGCCGGCGCTTCCTGCGGCAGATGCGCCTGATGCAGGCCACCCTGCGCAAGATGCCCGAAGCGCCTGTCGCCGATGTTGATGCGCTGGCCGAACGCCTGGCCGCCGAGCGCAAGCGCAACGCCTGATTCACCCGACCATCCTCCCGTAGCCGCTGAAGCCTCAAGAGCGCGACCGCTTCGCGCTCGATCGCAGGCTTCGCCAGCGGCTACACCAACGCCTGCAAGACATACCAACTCCTGTAGCCGCTGCCGCAGGCTGCGATAAGGCCGAAGGCCTTCAGCGATCTTGAAGTCGCTGCGGCCGTTCTCCGAACACGGCCCGGGTCGATCGCAGGCTTCGCCAGCGGCTGCACCAATGCCTGCAAGACATACCAACTCCTGTAGCCGCTGCCGCAGGCTGCGATAAGGCCGAAGGCCTTCAGCGATCTTGAAGTCGCCGCGGCCGTTCTCCGAACACGGCCCGGGTCGATCGCAGCCTGTGGTAGCGGCTACATTGGATCCCGTTTTTTCCAAAATCCCCCGCCCAAGGCTCTAGTACAGGCTTTTTGCCTTATTTCGTTTGGAAGTAAAAAAGTTCCGCTGTCATCAAATCTTTATCTATCAGCAACTCCCCTGAAATAACCCGCCGCCAAGATTCCCTCCCAACACAAGCGGGCCTGACTCGCGTGTTTTTTCCAGCGCTACAGACCACCAATTAGGGGAAATCTTCGATGATCCGTAAGCACTTCGCCGGTTTTGCCGCCAGCGCCCTGGCCCTGGCAGTTACCGCCCAGGCTTTCGCTGGCACCGTCACCACCGATGGCGCCGATATCGTAGTCAAGACCAAGGGCGGCCTTGAGGTCGCCACCACAGACAAAGAGTTCAGCTTCAAGCTCGGTGGTCGCCTGCAAGCCGACTACAGCCGCTTCGACGGTGTCTACACCAAGAACGGTGACACCGCCGACGCCGCTTACTTCCGTCGCGCGTTCCTCGAACTGTCCGGCGTGCTGTACACCGACTGGGCCTACACCATCAACTACGACTTCTCCCACAATACCGGCGACTCCGATAACGGCTACTTCGACGAAGCCTCGCTGGCTTACAACGGCTTCAAGCCGGTGTCGATCAAGGTCGGTCGCTTCGACCCGGACTTCGGCCTGGAAAAAGCCACCAGCTCCAAGTGGGTCACCGCGCCGGAACGTAACATCGCCTACGACATGGTCGACTGGGCCAACACCCACCAGAACGGCATGGGCCTGCAGGCTTCCAGCACCTTCGCCGATTCCTTCTATGCCTCGGCCGGCGTGTTCAGCAAGGACACCGACGACACCGACGGCGACAGCGTCAAGCAGGTCAACGGTCGCTTCGTCTTCGCCCCGATGCACGATGCCGGCAACGTCCTGCACTTCGGTGTGAACGTGGCTTCGCGCGATGTCTCCGACACCGCTTTCGACTCCCGTTATCGCACCCGCATGGGCATGCGTGGCGTCGAGACCCTGGGTGGTAACGATGCCGGCACCAACGGCAACCGTCCGGTGCTGGGCGGCAGCTCCAGTTCGCCAGCCGGCTCCTACGACCGTGACACCGCTTTTGGTCTGGAAGCCGCGTTTGCCATGGGCCCGGCCTCGATCCAGGGTGAATACATCACCCGTAAGACCAAGGCTGATTCCAACGCCTACGAAGACATCAAGGGCCATGGCTTCTACGTGCAGGGCGCCTACACCCTGACCGGCGAATCCCGCGGCTA
The DNA here is from genome assembly GCF_028640875.1 of Pseudomonas sp. SBT1-2. Lineage (NCBI taxonomy): Bacteria > Pseudomonadati > Pseudomonadota > Gammaproteobacteria > Pseudomonadales > Pseudomonadaceae > Pseudomonas > Pseudomonas sp. SBT1-2. The sequence goes on from NZ_JAQZAA010000118.1 coordinate 12,527, forward strand.
CAAGGTTGGCAAGTTCGACGCCATCAAGCCGGCCAACAAAGCCTTCGGCGCCTGGGAACTGTTCTATCGTTACGACAGCATGACCGTCGAAGACGACAACATCACCACCGCCAGCCTGACCCGCGACGTCGGCGATGCCGAAGTCAAGGTGCACAACCTGGGTGTGAACTGGTACGCCAACGAAGCAGTGAAAATCTCCGCCACCTACGTCAAGGCCAAGACCGACAAGGTCACCAACGCCACGGCCGCCAGCGGTGGTACACCGGCCAAGCGTACCGGCGACGACGACGGCGACGGCTTCATCGTTCGCGCGCAGTACGTGTTCTGATGCCGCTGCACTTGCTGTAAAGAGCTCTTTCTCATCCGTTAAAGCTCCTTTCGTTTCAGCCCCGCTCCGGCGGGGTTTTTTTTGCCCGGCTCCCGGCTAACGCCAGACCGGCAGCAGGTCGAAGCTGAACAGCAGGTGGGCCAGGGCATTGGCCAGGCCGAACAGCAGCACCAGGACGATCATCGGCGTGCCACCCCAGACCCGGTACAGCGGGCTGGCGAAGCGTTTGCGCGAGGCATGGGCGAGCAGGGCTGGGGTGATCACCGCCCAGACGGTCGCCGCCAGGCCGGCGAAGCCGATGGCGAGGATGAAGCCTTCCGGCCAGATCAGCGCGCAGCCGATCGGCGGGGCGAAGGTGACCAGCGCGCTTTTCAGGCGGCCCCGGGGGCTGTCGTCGAAGCCCAGGGAGTCGGCGATGTAGTCGAACAAGCCGAGAGTGACGCCGAGGAACGAACAGGCCACGGCAAAGTTGGAGAACAGGGTCAGCAGCAGGTCGACCCGGGCGCTGTTGAGCATGCCGCCCAGGGCGCTGATCAATACATCGATGGTGCCGCCCTGGCGGGCGATGTCCTTGAACTGATCGCGGGGCAGGGTGCCCATGGTGCAGAGCATCCACACCGTGTACAGGACCAGGGCGATCAGGGTGCCGATCAGCAGGCAGTTGCGGATGCGCTGCGGGTCCTTGCCGTAGTGCTTCATCAGGCTCGGCACGTTGCCGTGAAAGCCGAAGGAGGTCAGGCAGAACGGCAGGGTCATGAACAGATAGGGCAGGTAGTCCGGTTGCGGGTTGCCGCGATCGAGCAAAACCTGTGGCTGCCCATGGCCGAGCAGGCCGCCGAAGGTCAGGAAGAAGGCAAGGATCTTGGCGCCGAACACCAGGGTGGTGATGCGGCTGACCGCCGCGGTGCTGAGCCAGACCACCAGGGCCACCGCCAGGGCGAACAGCAGGCCGCCGTTGCGCGAGGAAATCTCCAGGCCCAGGGTGTGGGCGGTGTGGCGGATCACCGAGCCGCTGGCCGAGATATAGGCATAGGTCAGGATGTACAGGACGAACACCAGGGTGGCGCCGTTGAACAGGCTCCAGCGCCGGCCGATCAGGTCGCGGGTGATGGTCGAGAAACTCGCCCCCGGCCGGTAGTTGAGGTTGGCTTCGAGGATCATCAGCCCCGAGTGCAGGGTGCAGAACCACGACAGCACCAGCACCGCGAGGGAGCCTTGGAACCACAGCCCCGACATCATCACCGGCAGCGAGAACATGCCGGCTCCGACAATGGTGCCGCCGATGATCATGGCGCCGCCGATGACCGAGGGCCGGCGTTCGGCGACCGTGCGATGGGAGGTTGAAGGGGATGAAGCGATGGACGTACCGCGCATGGCAAGGCCTGCAATGAAATTGTTATTGGAGGTAGCGAGGGGCGCCTCGGGCAGCGGGAAACCGGCAGGCCGGCTCCCGCACACCCGGGCGGCGACTCAGCGCAGGGCCAGCAGGCGGCTCAGTTGCTGCGCCATGTGCAGCAGCCGGTCGTCCTGCCCGGGCAAGGCGTCGAACGACAGCCCGACCGGCAGGCTGCCGGCGGCGGCCACCGGTACGCTGACACTCGGCGCCGCCAGGTTGCTGGCCGGATCGGTGTTGCGTACGAAACGCTCGAAATGCTCCTGAGCGCCGCTGTCGCTCAGCAGCGGCGCGGTGCAGCTGACGGTCGGGTAGGCGATCAGGTCGAGCCGGTGCTGCTGGAACAGCCCGGCGTATTCGCGATCCAGGCGGATCTTGCTCATCAAGGCCTGCACGTAGTCCTCATAGGAAATGGCCGGGCTCTCCAACTGCGCCATAAGGGTCTTCTTGATCTGTGGGTCGCGGATCTGCGCCAGGATCTCGAGAAACCGCTCGCCGCAGCCAGCCTTCAGCAGGAAGCGCGGGAAGTCGATGAAGAACTCGAAGATCGGCAGCGGGAACTGGATGCTTTCGTTGATCTCGCCGATCAGGCGGTCGTCCACCGGCACCATCTCCACGCCCTGATCGGCCAGGCAATCGATCGCCGCGCGGCAGTCGCTGTGGACCTTGGTCTCCAGCTCGGACCAGAAGAACTGCTGGGGAATACCGATGCGCAGGCGCTTGGGCTCGATCGGCGCGGCGCAGGAAGCACCGGTCAGCTGCCAGTGCACGAACAGCGCGTCTTCCAGGCTGCGGGTCAGCAGGCCCGGCGAGTCCTTGGTCTGGGACACCGGGACAATGCCATCGCCGGGGTAGATCCCGGTGCTCGGGCGGAAACCCACCACGCCGCAGAAGGCCGCGGGAATCCGCACCGAGCCGCCGGTGTCGGTGCCCACCGCGCAGGGCACCAGGCCGGCGGCCACGGCCGCGGCGCAACCGCCGCTGCTGCCGCCGGCGCTGTGTTGCAGGTGGCGCGGATTGACCACCGCGCCATAGCTCAGGTTGGCCGAGGTCACGCCGAACGACAGCTCGTGCATGTTGTTCTTGCCGGCGACCCGCGCGCCCAGCGCCTTGAAGCGCTGGACGATGCCGGCGTCCGCGGCCGGCTGGTAGTCGGCCAGGCCGGGCGTGCCGGCGGTGGTCGGCAGGCCGCTGGCATTGATGTTGTCCTTGAACGAAACCGGGATGCCGTAGAGCGGCAACTGGCGCTGCTCTGGCGTGCCGGTGTCGCCGCTGAACGCCTGCGGGGCGAAGCTGATGAAGCTGTTCAGGTGCCCGGCGTCGGCGTATTGCTCGAGCAGCGTGCGGTGCCAGGAGTCCAGGCAGAGCTTGCCCTGGCGAAACCCGTCAACGAGCGCTTCGATCGAAAGCTGGCTGTACATGAAAAAGTCTCAACGAAAGTCGGTGGGGGCCTGGGCTCAGCAATAGCGGAAGTGCGATTGCAGATCGAACAGCGGGTTGCCTTCCAGCAGTTCGCCACCGAGGCTGGCGATCACCGCGCAGGCGCCGTTCAGGGCGGTCTGCACCGCGCCTTCGGCCCAGCCGCCGGTAAACGAGCTGCCGCAGCCGGCCAGGTACAGGCCGGTGTCCTGCTGCGGGTCGAGGGCGGTCTTGAACTGGTAGAACAGGCGCTGGGAGTACAGGTCGTCGCCCGGGAAGTTCAGCTTGAACGCGCCCAGGGCCTGCTTGTCGGTGAGCCAGTCGTACTCCAGTACATAACGCTGGTAGTCGCCGTTCAGCGGTACCAGGTGGCTAGCGAACTCCGGCGCGCTCATCGCCAGTTCGTCCACCAGGCGCTTGCAGCGCTGGACCTTGTCGGTCATCGAGACCATTTTGTGCGAGTCGTCTTCCCAGGTGTAACTGATCAGCACCACGCCCCAGGAGTCCGGGTCCTGCGGGGCGTAGTCCAGGCAGTAGACGCCCTTGACCAGGGTGTCGGTCTGGATGTTCTGCGCCAGGCCATGTTTGAGCCAGAACTTGTCGCGGGTCAGGATGAACAGCTTGGACGAGCCGACCATGTGGGTTTCGTTGATCGCCCGGGCGACATCGCGATTGACGAACTGCTCGGCCTGGGTCAGGCGCATGTTGACTTGCAGGGCGCGGGTGGTGGCGGTGGTGATCACCCGGTCGCAGCCATAGGTTTCACCGTTGCAGCCTTGCAGCAGGATCTGCCCGTCGGCGCCCTTGCTGATGGATTCGATGCGGGTGCGGCAGATCCGGTCGCGCAGGGCGATGCCATGGAATTCCTCGTCGGCGATCCGCTCCCAGAGCGTGGAAATGCCGTTGGGCACCAGCCGCTGGTTGACTTCGAAGGCGTTGATCACCAGGCGCAGGATCTCGGTGAACGAGGCTCGGTACACCGACTGGAAACCACCCGAGCCGATGCCCAGGGAGCCGAACAGGTGGAAATCTTCCGGCTTGCGCCAGCGCTTGCCGCCCGGTGGGTTTTTCGAGGTGAAGATCTGCACCATGGCCGAGTAGAAAGAGTGATCGCCAAAGCAGTCCAGGTAGCGTTGCCACTCCGGCTGCACTTCGGCGTATTGCTGCTTTTCCAGCAGCTCGGTGAGCAGCAGCGGCGGCGCCAGGAAGGTGCCGTCGTCCAGGCGCACGCCCTCCTTGAGAAAGGCGTTCCAGCCGCGGTGCACGGTGTTGAAGATCGGCGGTGGATTTTCCCCGGCCGGCCAGTGGTGGGTTTCGCCGCGGTAGTGGATTTCGGTGTCGACCACGCCAGGGTCGGGGAAAGCCTCAGTGGTGCCGATGCCGAAGCGGTCCAGGTAATGGAACAGGCCGACTTCGCTCGGCGGGAAACGCATGGCGCCCATCTCGGCGATGAACTGCGGTTGGGTTTCGTCGAAGCACTGGGTCAGGAAACGCCCGCCGAGGTGGTCTTTCGAGGCTTCGAACAGGGTGATGCGGGTGGCGCCGGCGCGCAGCAGTTCATAGGCCGCGATCAGGCCGCTGAGGCCGGCGCCGACGATGCCGATGTGCTTGTCGGCGATCGCCGGTGGCAGGTGACCGATGGCCTGGGTGGCACGGCGCAGGAACTGCCCATAGTCGTACAACAGGTCGATGTTGGGGAACGAGCGGGTGCCTTGGGTTTCTTCGAAACCGGAGTGGGAGGAGTTCACAGGTAAGGGTCTCGGAAATCAGATGATGAGCTGCAGGCTTTCAAACGCGCGGGACGGATTGAGCAGGAGGACTTTCTTGCGCTGGATTTTCCACTGGCCGGCGAGGCACAGCAGTTGGTGCTCCACGGTCACCGGGTAATGCCATTCGCTGTCGCCACGGGCCTCGCAATACAGCATGGGGGTCAGGCAACGGGCGCTGAGGCCGTCCGGGTCGAGGCTGATCGCCGGCCGCTGGGCGATGTGCAGGCTGCGGCTCTTGGGCTGCTGCGAGAAGTTGCGGGCGCTGGCCAGGCGGTTGATGCGCAGGGTGGTGAGGAAACGGTCCTCATACAGCAGGGAGGATTCGCGCAACGGGCAGGGTTGATCGTGGCGCAGCGGAATCCAGTAGTGGAAGTCGTCGCACAGCAGCTGTTGCCAGGCGTCGAAATCCTGTTGGTCGAGAAGCGCGATCTCTTGGTAGATCAGCTGTTCGAGGGGCGAGTTATCCATGGGCGGTCGATCCGTCTGGGGCCTGCATCAGCTGCTGCCAGGTGTTGTAGAAGTTGCGCATGGCCCGTTCGCTGGTGCCGGACACCACCTGGGTCTGCTCATGGGATTCGCCCGGTTCGAACAGGCGGGCGACGTTCACCCAGTCGTTGGCCTGGCTGCGCAGCCCGTCCATGGCCCGCTCGTACATTTCCACGTCGTCGTGGGCGACCATCGAGCACGGCGAGTTGATCAGGTTGTTGTACTGCACGGTTCTTTCCAGCAGCTGCACCGGCGCGCCAACCAGCTCGAAGATCCACGACTCGACCACGGTTTCGCAGGCCGAGACCGGGCGGATCACCCGCAGGGTCTGGATCGGTCCCTTGACCATCAGGTTGGGGAAATACACGGTGTTGTGCCGGGTATCGTCGAGGATCGCCGCGGCCTGGGTTTCGCCGTAGCTTTCGACCATCAGCTCCCAGTAACCGGGGATGCTGGAGTAGGCCTTGTGGATCGAGTTGCTGACGCCGGTATGGCCGTGGCCGTTGGGCCAGGTGCGGATGCCCATGGCGCTGAAGAACTCGTAGGACGCCATGAACGGCGAGAACAGTTCCACGGCCATCGGCGGCTGGCCGTCATGCCCGGTTTCCTTCCACAGGCGAATGGCTTCGCCGGCCGAGGATTCGTGGGCGACCATCGGATGACAGGTGTCGGTCTGGTTGTCGACCACCATCTTCCAGTTGCAGCGGTGGCGGTGCAGCAAGGGCTGGCCGATGGCGCGCAACTGCCCCTGGGGCGAGCGCATGACCATGTTGTCCAGGGTCGACAGCGAGTCGCCGAAGAACTCGTTGAAGCCGACGCCCTGCTCCTTCAGGCGCACGAACACAAAGCCCCGGTAGTTCTCCACCGCGGCCACCGGCTGCATGCCCTTGTGGGCGGCGCAGCTGCTGAGGTCGCAGTCGTCGTATTCTTTTTTCACCGGGATGCTCAGCAGCTGGCCGTCGGTCTTGAAGGTCCAGGCGTGATAGGGGCAGCGGATAAAGCGCCCGACATTGCCTTGCGGCTCGGCCAGCACTTTCACGCCCTTGTGCGGGCAGCGGTTGTGCAGCACGACGATCTCGCCGTTTTTCTGCCGGACCATGGCCAGCGGTTGGCCGGCGATGTCGCCGGTGAAGAAGTCGCCGGTTTCCGGGACCAGGCTTTCATGGCCCAGGTAGCACCAGCTGGCGGCGAACACCTGTTGTTGTTCTCGCTCGAAGAGCGACGGATCAAGGAACAGCGTGCGATGCACTTCCTTGCCGTTGAAGTAGTTGTCCAACGAGGTTCTCTCTTTAGATGACCAGTTTCAGGCTTGGGCCTTTGGCCCGGGATACGCAGGGGTAGATCTTGTTGCTGCAGGCGGCCTGCTGCGGGCTCATGATGAAATCGCGGTGATCGACTTCACCTTCCAGCACGTCCAGCTCGCACACCCCGCATTCGCCGCGACGGCAGTCGTAGAGCGGCTCCAGGCCGGCCTCTTCGAGGGCGTCGAGCAGGGACTGGCCGGGCTGCACCCGCAGGTCGATGCCGGAGTCCGCGGCATGCACGGCGAAGCCGGGTTCGTCTTCCGCCAGGGTGGTGTTGAAGATTTCGAAGTGGATGCGTTCGCGAGGAAAGCCCAGGTTCTGGGCATGGCTGAACACGTCGTTGAGCATGGCTTGCGGGCCGCACACATACAGGCGATCCCGGGGCTGCAACTGGCCCAGCACCGCGGCCACCGACGGGCGCCCCTCGGCCGAGTCGGAGCAGTGCAGGCTCAGGCTGTCCTGCAACAGCTCGCGCATCTGCGCGGCGTAGGCAGCGTCGTCCGCGCTCTTGGCGAAATAGTGCAGCCGCGCCGGGCGCTGCCGGGCTCGCAGATGCCCGAGGATGCCGGTCAACGGCGTGATGCCGATGCCGCCGGCGAGGGCGATGTCGGCGCCGTCGCTGTCGTCCAGTTGGTAGTCGAAGGCATTGAACGGGCCGTCGAGCCGTACCTGGTCGCCAACGCTCAGTTGGCGGATATAAGCGCTGCTGAGCGAGTCGGGGTTCAGGCGAATGGCGAACACCAGGCTGCCCTGGGGCAGCTCATGTTCGGCCAGTTCGACCCGGGAGTAATGACGCCATTGCTCGAGTTGGGGAATCCACCATTTGAAGTGGGCCCCGGCGGTGGCCTCGCAGGGGGCCGGCACAAGAGGCGCCAGAGTGATTTCCTTGATGCTTGGCGAGAGCATCAGGCACTGGGTGATCTGGTAATTCATGGGGTGACTCGCTGTCAGCTTAACGGTGTTTCATGCAGGTACAGCCACTGGGCCGAGTGCTCATGGATCCGGATCACCACCACCGAGAGGCGTGAGGTTTCCTTCTGCTCCAGGCGATGGGTTTCCTTGTAGCGGATCGCCGCGCTGTGGCCTTCGTGCCAGACGGTGTGCATGTCGCTGACGAGGATCTCCAGGCCGGGGCGGGCACCGACGGCGCCGCGGAACATCTGTTCGACCTGCTCGCGGCTGACGATGGCGCCTGCGGTGGTGACCATGCTGAAGTGCTCGGCGAAGGCCGGCAGCAGGCGGTCGATGGCGGCGGCGCCGTTGCCGTCCAGGTCGGTGAAGACCGCGTGGATCAGCTCGTGGACCGCATGGATGCTGTGTTTGGCCTGTTCAACGATTGTGTTGTGCATGACATTCCTTTTGCGTGGTCAGGTTGCTCATCTGCAACAGGGGTAACAGACCCATCACCGCCGCGATGACGAAGGTCAGGTGATAGGCCGGGGTAGACGCCAGGCTGGCGAGCAGCAGGTTGTAGATCATCAGGAACAGCGCGGCGCCGATGCTGAAGGACATCTGCCGGTTGATGTTCCAGATCACGCTGCCCTTGTGGGTATCGGCACCTTCGAAGTCCATCAGCGAAGTGGTTTGCGCGGTGTTGGCGCCGATGCCGCCGCCGATGCCCATCAGGCAGTAGGCGATGACGATGATCGGCAGGTCGGCGGCGCTGTCGACCAGGTACAGGGTGGCGATGCCGGCGCTGTGCAGGAGCATGCCGAGGGTGAACAGGCGCCGGGCGCCGAAGCGGTTGTAGACCCGGCCGCAGACCAGCATGGCGATGAAGGCACCGCCGGCGTAGAGGATCATGAACATGCCGGTCAGCTTGGCGCTGAAGTGCAGGCTGTTCTGCAGGAAGAAGATGCTCAGCAGGTTGACCCCGGTGAACACCCCGGGAATCGCGTAGTAGATGAAGATTGAGGTGCTGAGCTTCTTGCTCTTGAGCAGGCTCAACTCGACGATGGCGTTGTCGCAGCGGCGGTAGTGCAGGACATACAGCACCACGCAGGTGCCCCCCAGCATCAGGCAGCTCAGGGCGGCCAGCGGCGGGTAGTCGCCGCCGTACAGCGACATGCCCATCAGCAGGCTGCCCAGGGCCGCGCTGACCAGCAGCAGGCCCTTGATGTCCGGGCGCGCCAGGCTGGCGGGCCGGGCTTCCTTGATCCACAACCAGGACAGGGCGGCGGCGATCAGCGAGAACGGAATGTTGCTGTGGAACACCCAGCGCCAGGAGCTGCTGTCGACGATCACGCCGCCGATGGTCGGCGAGATGGCCGGGGCGATCAGGGCGACGGCCATCACCAGGGTGGAGATCTTGGCCCGCTGCGGGCCCTGGAACAGGTTGAAGGTCAGGGCCTGGCCCACCGGGATCAGCAAGCCGCCGCCGATGCCCTGGACGAAGCGCCAGATCACCAGCTCATGGAAGCTGCCGGCCATCCCGCACATCCATACGGCGGTGCTGAACACCAGCATCGAGGCGGTGAGGGTTTCGCGGCTGCCGAATCGTCCGGCCAGCCAGGTGCTTACCGGAATGATCAGGGTCAGGCCGAGAATATAGGCATTGGCCACCCAGGCCACGGATGAAGTCGAGACTTGCATGTCATGGGCAATACTCGGTAAAGCCACGGCCGACATGAATATGTTTATACAGTCGATAAAGAATCCGATGAGGAATATAAGAGCCACTTTGTAGCGATAAGTCATATGATCTCCCTTTTGCGGCGGGATCATAGGAGCGATAGACCGAGGGTGTCGATACGCCTATACTTGAAACATTGTTTGATGGGATTTAACAATGATTTACAAAAACAGTGAGCTATAACATGCACACGCATCTAAATCGCGTCCAGACATTCCTGGCGGTTGTCGATTTCGGTTCCTATACCAAGGCGGCCAATTACCTGTGCATCAGCAAAGCCATGGCCAGCCTGCATGTCAAGGCGCTCGAGGAAGTTTTGTCGGCGACCCTGTTGATCCGCAATACCCGCAATATATCCCTGACGGAAATAGGCCAGGACTTTTATAACGAGTTCAAGGGCATTGTCGCGGATATCGACAATGCCTTCGAAAATGTCCTGCACGGGCATAATCGTATTTCCGGTAAGTTGCGGTTCAGTTCAACTAGCGAGTATGGCGAACGCTATATACTGCCGATCATTTCCAAGTTCACCGAACGTTATCCGGAGATCCGTCTTTGTTATAACTTCAACTCTTCGTTGAATGATCTGGTGGCGGAAAAACTCGACCTGGTGATCCGCCTGGGCAACCTCGCCGACTCGGCTTTCAAGAGCCGCAAGCTGGCCGACTACGACATCGTCCTGGTGGCCAGCCCGGACTTTCTGGTGCGCCATCCGGTGGTCGAGCCCCTGGACCTGAACAGCGTGCCGTGGATCGCCAACAGCAACCTGCAAGGGCCGACCAACTGGACCCTGAACCACCCGCAACTGGGCCAGGTCGAGGTCAGCGGGCCCAATCATTTCGAGTCCAATTCTTCCACCGCCATTCGCGCCATGACCCTGTCGTCCCTGGGGGTGTCGGTACTGCCCGGCTGGGTGGTCGAGGACGACCTGGCGAGCGGCCGACTGGTGCGCCTGCTGCCCGACTACGCCTTGCCTTCGCAGTCGGTGAACGTGGTGTTTCCCAACAGTTCGCACCTGCCGCACAAGTCGCGGGCGTTCATCGATTTCCTGTTGCTGCACCTGGGGCAGTGATCGGCGATACTCGGCGCGTTCGTGGACACACTTGCGGGGAACCCAATGCCGTTGCAATCCTTGACCAGCCTGGCCGCCGTCGATCCGCAGCAATGGGACGGCCTGCTCAGTGACGGCCAGCCGTTTCTGCGCCACGCCTTTCTCAGCACGCTGGAAGACAGCGGCAGCCTCGGCCCGCGTTCCGGCTGGCAGGCCGAGCACCTGCTGCATGTGCAAGACGGGCGCCTGATCGCGGCGTTGCCCAGCTACCGCAAGTGGCATTCCTACGGTGAGTACGTGTTCGACCATGGCTGGGCCGACGCCTGCGCCCGGGCTGGCATCGAGTATTACCCCAAGCTGCTGAGCGCCGTGCCCTTCAGCCCGGTCAGCGGCGCGCGGCTGCTGGCGGCGACCCTGGAAGACGGCCTCGAACTGCTGCAAAGCCTGCCCGGTTACCTGGAGATCGAAGGGCTGTCCAGCGCCCATATCAACTTCACCGATGCCTTTACCGATGCCGCCCTGGCCGGGCAGGACGGCTGGTTGCAGCGCCTGGGTTGCCAGTTCCACTGGCAGAACCGTGGCTATCGGGACTTCCAGGACTTTCTCGATAGCCTCAGCTCGCGCAAGCGCAAACAGATGCGCAAGGAGCGCGAACAGGTGGCGGGGCAGGGCATCGAGTTCGAGTGGCTCGAAGGCCGGCAGCTCAGCGAGGCGCAGTGGGATTTTGTCTACGCCTGTTACGCCAACACCTATGCGGTGCGGCGCCAGTCACCCTACCTGACCCGGGCCTTTTTCAGCCTGCTGGCCGAACGCATGCCCGAGGCCATCCGCGTGGTGCTGGCCAAGCAGAACGCCAGGCCGGTGGCCATGGCCTTCAGCCTGATCGGTGGCGACAGCTTCTACGGGCGTTACTGGGGTTGCCTGGCGGAGTTCGATCGCCTGCATTTCGAAACCTGTTTCTACCAGGGCATGGACTATGCGATCGCCCAGGGCATGCAGCGTTTCGACGCCGGTGCCCAGGGCGAGCACAAGTTGATTCGGGGGTTCGAGCCGGTGATTACCCGGTCCTGGCACTACCTGCGCCACCCCGGCCTGAAAGCGGCGGTGGAGGATTTTCTCCGGCAGGAGCGGGCGGGCGTGCTGGCTTACGCCGAAGAGGCGAGGGCCGCGCTGCCGTATCGGCAGGCGTGACCCTCGGGGTGGTTTTCAGCTGTCTTCCTTGCCCAGCCAGCGGTAGATACCGCCGCCGACCACCGCGCCGAGAATCGGCGCCAGCCAGAACAGCCACAGTTGCTGGATCGCCCAGCCACCGACGATCAAGGCCGGCCCGGTGCTGCGCGCCGGGTTGACGGAGGTGTTGGTCACCGGGATCGAGATCAGGTGGATCAGCGTCAGCGCCAGGCCGATGGCGATTGGCGCGAAGCCCACCGGCGCACGTTTATCGGTGGCGCCGAGGATGATCACCACGAACATCCCGGTCATCACCAGCTCGCTGACAAAACCCGCCGCCAGTGAATAGCCTCCCGGCGAATGTTCGCCATAACCGTTGGAAGCCAGCCCGCTGGCCAGCTCGAATCCCGGCTTGCCGCTGGCGATGAAGTACAGCAGCGCCGCGGCGATCACCCCGCCTAGCACTTGCGCGATGACATAGGCGGGCAGTTCCTTGAGCGGAAAACGCCCGCCGACCACCAGGCCGACGGACACCGCGGGGTTGAGATGACAGCCGGAGATATGGCCGATGGCGAAGGCCATGGTCAGGACGGTAAGACCGAAGGCCAGCGCCACGCCGAGCAGGCCGATGCCGACCTCCGGGAACGCGGCCGCCAGTACGGCGCTGCCACAACCACCCAATACCAGCCAGAAGGTACCTAACAACTCAGTGACTGAACGTTTGAACAGAGACATGAAGTTATCCTTTTAGGTCGACTATCGATGCGATAAAGCCGTGATGCGGCCGTGCAGGCTGGCCGCAGGCCCTGGTCCAGAACCTAGGCTCAGTACAGCAGGCTTTTTTTACAAATCCAGTGCGAAAAAAAACGCCAGGGCCCGATGTAACGGGCCCTGGCGTTTTTCTGTAGCCGCTGGCGCAGCCTGCGATGGGCGGGTAGTGATTGAAGTAGCCGCCCCCTTGTAGCCGCTGCCGAAGGCTGCGATCGGCCGCGCAGCGGTCGTAAATCTTGCAACCGTGATCTGCCTGAAGGAGCGCATTCGCCGGTTTGCGACTGCTTCGTCGGAATGCCGCCCAAGCCGATCGCAGCCTCGCAGCCTCGGCAGCGGCTACAGGGCTACAGGTCAGTCGATACCGACAAAGCCTCCGGTCTGGTGCTGCCACAGGCGCGCATACAGGCCACCGTGGGCCAGCAGCTCGGCATGGCTGCCGGTCTCGGCGATGCGGCCTTTTTCCAGGACCACCAGGCGGTCCATGCGGGCGATGGTCGAGAGCCGGTGGGCGATGGCGATCACGGTCTTGCCCTGCATCAGGGTCTCCAGGCTTTCCTGGATCGCCGCCTCGACTTCCGAGTCCAGGGCCGAGGTGGCCTCATCCATGATCAGGATCGGCGCATCCTTGAGCAGCACCCGGGCAATGGCGATGCGCTGGCGCTGGCCGCCGGAGAGTTTCACCCCGCGCTCGCCGACATGGGCATCGAAGCCGGTGCGGCCCTGGGCGTCGGAGAGCAGCGGGATGAACTCATCGGCGCGGGCCTTGCGCACCGCTTCCCAGAGCTCCTCGTCGGTAGCGTCGGGCTTGCCGTACAGCAGGTTGTCGCGGATCGAACGGTGCAGCAGCGAGGTGTCCTGGGTGATCATGCCGATCCGTTCGCGCAGGCTTTCCTGGGTCACCTCGGCGATGTTCTGGTTGTCGATCAGGATGCGTCCGCTCTCCAGGTCATAGAGCCGCAGCAACAGGTTGACCAGGGTCGACTTGCCGGCGCCGGACGGGCCGATCAGGCCGATCTTTTCCCCCGGCTTGATGATCAGGTTGAGGTCGCTGATGACCCCGGTCTTTTTCCCGTAGTGGAAATCCACATGCTCGAAACGCACTTCGCCGCTGGCCACCGCCAGGCGCGGCGCCTGTTCGCGGTCGCTGACGCTGATGGGCTGGGCGATGGTCTGCAGGCCGTCCTGGACCATGCCGATGTTCTCGAAGATGCCGTTGACCACCCACATGATCCAGCCGGACATGTTGACGATGCGGATCACCAGGCCGGTGGCCAGGGCGATGGCGCCGACCGAGATCAGCGACTGGGTCCACAGCCACAGGGCCAGGCCCGTGGTGGAGACGATCAGCAGGCCGTTCATGGCGGTGATCACCACGTCCATGCTGGTGATGACCCGCCCGGCCAGCTGGCTTTTCTCGGTCTGCTCGCCGATGGCTTCGCGCGCGTAGTTCTGCTCGAAGTGGGTGTGGGCGAACAGCTTGAGGGTGGTGATGTTGGTGTAGCCGTCGACGATCCTGCCGACCAGCTTGGAGTTGGCGTCCGAGGAAATCACCGAACGTTCCTTGACCCTGGGCACGAAGTACCAGAGCGCGCCGATGTAGCTGGCGATCCAGATCAGCAGCGGGATCATCAGGTGCCAGTCGGCCTCGGCGAATAGCACCAGGGAGCTGACCGCATAGATCAGCACGTGCCACAGCGCGTCCACCGCCTGCACCGCCGAGTCGCGCAGCGAGTTGCCGGTCTGCATGATGCGCTGGGCGATGCGCCCGGCGAAGTCGTTCTGGAAGAAGTTCAGGCTCTGCTTGAGCACATAGCTGTGGTTCTGCCAGCGAATCAGGCTGGTCATGCCCGGGCTGATGGTCTGGTGCACCAGCAGGTCGTGCAGGGCGACGAACAGCGGTCGGAAGATCAGCGCGACCACCGCCATCCAGGCCAGCTCGAGGCCGTGGGTCTTGAAGATCTCGACATTGGGCGTGCCCTGGGCCAGGTCGATGATCGTGCTCAGGTAGCTGAACAGCGACACTTCGATCAGCGCGACGAACAGGCCGACCACCAGCAGGGCGACGAAGCTCGGCCAGACTTGCTTGATGTAATAGAGGTAGAAGGGCAGTACGCGGTTGGGGGGAGCGGCAGTGGGAGCGTCGCGGAAAATATCGATCAGCTGTTCAAAACGACGATAGAGCATGGGATCTGACGCCCGCGTGGCGGGCTCTCCTTATCAGTAAGCAGGCGCAGCGCCGTGTCGGCGCTGCGCCGGGACTCCCGGCGAAGCCTTGGGCTCTGTACGAAAAGTCGGCGGATGTAGCCACTTTCCGTACAGGGCCTTAGTCGATGCGCTTGGCCGACTTGATCAGCACGGGGTCGATCGGCACGTTCTGCATGCCTTGTTTGGTGGTGGTCTGCGAGTTGACGATCTGGTCGACCACGTCCATGCCGCTCACCACCTTGGCGAACACCGCGTAACCGGCATCGCGGCCCGGATCGAGGAAGGCGTTGTCGGCGACGTTGATGAAGAACTGGCTGGTGGCCGAGTTCGGGTTCGAGGTGCGGGCCATGGACAGGGTGCCACGTACGTTATGCAGGCCGTTGCTGGCTTCGTTCTTGATCGGGTCGCGGGTTTCCTTCTGCACCATCTGCGGGGTGAAGCCGCCGCCCTGGACCATGAAGCCCGGGATCACCCGGTGAAAGATGGTGTTGGTGTAGAAGCCACTGTCGACGTAGTCGAGGAAGTTCTTGCTGGAGATCGGCGCCTTGACCGGGTCCAGTTCGACTTCGATCTTGCCGAAGCTGGTGTCCAGCAGGACGTGAGGCGCCTTGGCCGGCTGGGCGGCCATCAGGTTGGCAGCGAACAGAACGGAGCCGGCGACGAGGGCGATTTTTTTCAGCATGGGTCAGTGATCCTGGGTGGTGGTGTCGACTGCGGTTAAAAACTCGAGCAGGGTTTGGTTGAAGCGTTGCGGCTGGTCCAGCGGCGTGGCGTGACGCGAATCGGCGATCACCACCAGGCGCCCGTCGGGCAGCAGTTTCACATAGCTTTCTTTCAGTGCGACCGGGGTGTAGTCACGGTCGGCGCTGATGACCAGGGTTGGACAGGCGACTTGCGAAAGTCGTTCCTGGACCCCCCAGCCAACGATGGCATCGAAGCTTGCGAGATAAGCACGTTTGTCGTTTTTTGCCCAGCGCTCGGCCATCTTTTGCCGCAGCTCGGCCTGCTCCGGCTTGGGGAACAGTTTGCCGGCCAGGGCGATGCCGATGGCTTCGAGGCTGAGCAGGCGCATCAGGCTCCAGCGCTTGAACCACTGCCAGGCGTCGTTGGCGCTGCGGATCTTCACCTCGGGCGCGCTGTTGACGATGCACAGGCTTTTCAGCAGCCCGGGCTGATCCACCGCGAGCTGGAAGGCGATCATGCCGCCCATGGACAGGCCCGCCAGGTGCACCCGCGACAGGTTCAGGTGCTCCAGCAGGGCGACCAGGTCGGCGCTGAAACCGGCGATGCTGTAGGGCCCGCGGGGCTTGTCGGAACGGCCATGGCCACGCACGTCGGGGAGGATCAGGCGGTAATGGGCGGACAGCTCGGCGATCTGCTTTTCCCAGTCCCGGGTGCTGGAGCCGAGCCCGTGAACCAGCACCAGCGGTTCGCCATGGCCGTATTCCTCGTAGTGCAGGGTGCATCCTTCGTGTTCGAAATAGGCCATGGCTGAATTCCTGTTCAGGCGCGTGGAGGGTTCAAGTGTCGGTTCAGGCTTGTTCCGGGGCGGCGAAGGGCGCGTCCAGCGGCGCGGTGTCGAAGGTGCGCAGCAGCTCGACGAGGATCTGCGTGGCCGGGCCCAGGGGTTTGTCCTTGTTCGAATACAGGTAGAAGGTCGGGTGCCGGCTGCCGCCCTGGTCCAACGGTAGCACCTTGAGCAGGCCCTCCCGGAGTTCGCGTTCGATCATGTGGCGCGGCAGCCAGGCAAAGCCCAGGCCGCTGCCGACGAAGGTGGCGGCGGTGGCCAGGCTGCCGACGGTCCAGCGCTGTTCGGCGCCGAGCCAGCCGACGTCCCGCGGCTGCTGGCGGCCGGAGTCGCGGATCACCACCTGCAGTTGGCTTTCCAGGTCCTGGAAATTCAGCTCGCGGTTCAGGCGGTGCAGGGCGTGTTCCGGGTGGGCCACGGCGACGAATTCCACCGAGCTCATTTCCGTGCCCAGGTAGCCGGAGATGTTGAAGCCGCTGATGGCCAGGTCGGCCACGCCTTCGAGCAGCACCTCTTCGACCCCGGACAGCACTTCCTCGCGCAGGCGCACCCGGCAGCCGCGGCTTTGCGGCATGAAGGCGGTCAGGGCGCGGACCAGGCGCGCGCTGGGGTAGGCGGCGTCCACCACCAGGCGCACTTCGGCTTCCCAGCCCTGTTCCATGTGGTGGGCCAGGTCTTCCAATTGGCTGGCCTGTTTCACCAGTTGCCGCGAGCGGCGCAGCAATACGCCGCCGGCCTCGGTGAGCACGGCCTTGCGCCCATCGATACGCAGCAGCGGCACGCCCAGTTGGTCCTGCATGCGCGCCACGGTGTAGCTGACAGACGATTGCGAACGGTGCAGCGCCTCGGCGGCCTGGGCGAAGCCGCCGTGATCGACCACGGCCTGCAGTGTTCGCCATTGATCGAGGGTAACGCGGGGCGCTTTCATGAGGAGCTCCTCTTGTCCTAAGCTGGCGCTCCTTATTGGAGACTGCCGAATGAGAAAATTCTGTTGTGTGTTGCTGGCCCTGCTGCCGCTCAGTGCGTTCGCCTATCCCATCGATGTGCAGAAACACCTCGAAGGCGTGAGCATCGACTACACCGCCTACGACACCGATGCCGACATCGGTTCGATCCAGGTGAACAACTACGGCACCACCGACGCCGCCTGCACGGTGGTCTTCCGCAACGGCCCCGAAGCCCCGCGCACGCGCAAGGTGGAAGTGGCGGCCGGCAAGTTCAAGAACGCCACGGCCAAGTTCAACCGCAGCATCATCAAGCTGCGCATCGACCTGACCTGTACCGCCAAGTAAGCGCAAAGCGGAGCAGGGTGCGCGACCTGCTCCGCTTATAAACGAATTTATTGATTGGTTATAGCAGTTATTTGCGCTTTTTCATCGATATGACTCTGTTTAATCTGCGCTCCATCGACCTACAGCATTCCCGATGGAGGCTACATCCCATGTCCCGCGTTCTGATCATCGAAAGCAGTGCCCGTCAGCAGGATTCCGTTTCCCGCCAGCTGACCCAGACCTTCATCAAGCAATGGCAGGCGGCCCACCCGGGCGACCAGATCACCGTGCGTGACCTGGCGGTAACCCCGGTGCCGCACCTGGACAGCAACCTGCTGGGCGGCTGGATGAAACCCGCCGAGCAGCGCAACGAGAGCGAAGAGGCCTCGCTGCAGCGTTCCAACGAACTGACCGACGAACTGCTGGCCGCCGACGTGCTGGTGATGGCCGCGCCGATGTACAACTTCGCCATCCCGAGCACCCTCAAAGCCTGGCTGGACCACGTGCTGCGTGCCGGCGTGACCTTCAAGTACACCGCAACCGGTCCCCAGGGCCTGCTCAACGGCAAGCGTGCCTACGTGCTGACCGCCCGTGGCGGCATCTACGCCGGCAGCACCGCGGATCACCAGGAACCCTACCTGCGCCAGGTGATGGGCTTCATCGGCATCCACGACGTCGAGTTCATTCACGCCGAAGGCATGAACCTGGGCGGCGACTTCCAGGAGAAGGGCCTGAACCAGGCCAACGCCAAACTGGCCCAGGTCGCTTAATCCGTTAATCGCCAGATAATCGCGCAGTGGTCTAGTAGGCCCTGCGCTCCCCTTCAAGTTTGTGTGCGCATCGAACCTCCCTTTGCACTTGTTGCTCCTGAGTGCTCCTGCCCGATTGAACGCTTTGCGAGATCGGGCTTTTTTTTGGTTCTTCACGGAATTCCGGGAAACACAGAAACAAGAACGCCGATTTGATTGATGATGTTCGTGCGAGCAAACACATCTAAAAAACCGGCGTTCTTATGCACGATATTAATACTTTCCTTCCTTTTTGGGAGGGCTTTTCTGTCGTCACGATCAAGCCTGATGGCGATGCCCTACAGATCGATCTGACGCCCCACACCACCCGATTCCCTTCCTGTGGTGGATGCCAAAAGCCCTGTTCAACCACTCACGAGTATTGCGAGCGAGTCGTTCGTGATTTGCCCATTCTCGGCCGTGCAGTGCGCCTCAGCGTTTTGCTCAGACGTGTTGGCTGTCGTGACTGCGGCAAACGCATGGAGAC